>CAMAPP010000128.1 GCA_945860095.1 Rhizobium sp. Q54
CCTATATCGAGGAGACTTCGCGCGCCTTCGTGTCGTTCCTCGGCGAGCACGGCGTCGAAATCGCCGGGTTCGAATGGCACGGCGCACCCGGCGGCAACGACGCCTACGAGATGCCGGTCGAATTGTTCCTGCGTTCGGCGCGCGCGATCGACGGACCCAAGATCGATGCCTTCCTCATCCCCGATACCGCCATCGCCGGATTTCCGATTCTGCGCGCGCTTGAGACGGAATTGGGCAAGCCCGTCTTGGCGGCCAATCAGGTGACGCTGTGGGAGGGGCTGCGTCTTGCCGGTTGGCGCGAGGCCGTACCCGACTTCGGGCGCCTCATGGACCGGTTCTGAGTGGGCCTTGGCGTGGATAGGATCGCGGAAGCCGCGGATCTTCTGGTTGCGGCGCGCCGCAGCGGTGCGAAATTGCCGGGACTTCCCGATGCGATCCGCCCCAGGAATATCGACGAGGCCTACCGGATTCAGGACGCGATCGTCTCACGGCTTGGCGAGGGTTCCAGCGGCTGGTTCATGGCTTGCACCAGTGCGGCGATGCAGAAGATTCATGGCCTGCCGGGACCGTATTTCGGCCGCATGCTGGCAAGCGCGGTTTACGACAGTCCCGCGCGCCTCGCCATGAAGGGTGCCGAGCGCTGGAGTCTTGAAATCGAATTGGTGTTTCGCATGGGGCGCGATTTACCGCCGCGCGCGACGCCCTACGGCGCGGACGAGGTGGCGGCGGCGGTTGGCGCCATGCATCCGGGATTGGAGCTGGTCGAGGGGCGTTACGAGGACATGACCAAGGTCGATGGCCCGACATTGGTCGCCGATAACGGCACGGACGGCTTGCTGGTCCTGGGTCCGGCATACGAGGAATGGCGAGCGCTCGACCGGACCAAACTCGACGCGATGTTGTCCAAAAATGGCCGGGCCGAGGTCGAAGGCTCGGGCGCGCTCGTCATGGGCGATCCCTTGAATGCGCTGGTTTGGCTGGCTAACGCGTTGTCGCGGCGCGGCCTTGGCCTTCGCGCGGGCGAGACGGTGAATACCGGCAATTGCCTCGCGCGGTATTGCCACGGCGCGCCCGGCGACCGAATCGTGGCCGATTGCGGGCCGCTTGGCGTTGCGCGGGCGGAACTCGTTTCGTAGGAGGGCATTCATGTCGTTTGCGGGAAAACGGGTCGTCGTCACGGCGGCGGGGCGGGGCATCGCGCGCCGCGCGGTCGAACGCTATGTCGAAGCGGGCGCGCGCGTCGTGGCATCCGATGTGGACGCCAAGGCGCTGGAGCGGCTGAAGGCGGAACATCCGGGCGTCGTCACGGCACGCGCCGATGTCTCCGACGAGGGCGAGGTGAACGCTTTGTTCGACGTGGCGGCGCGCGAGCTTGGCGGCCTAGATATCCTCGTCAGCGCGGCCGGCATCGGCGGCGCGATCGGGCCCGCCGAGGACATCACGCTCGAAGCTTGGCACCGCTGTCTCGGCATCAATCTCGACGGGGCGTTTTTGTGCGCGCGGCGCGCCATCCCCATGCTGAAAGCGGCGGGGCGCGGTTCCATCGTTAATTTCTCCTCGATGTCGGGGCTCTATCCCAATTTTCATCGCGCGCCCTATTGCGCGGCGAAATTCGCGGTGATCGGCTTGACCAAGGTTCTGGCGATGGAACTGGGGCCGCACCGGATCAACGTCAACGCCGTCTGTCCCGGGCCGGTCGAGGGCGAGCGCATGGACGAGATCGTCGCGGCGGAAGGCAAGGCGCGCGGCAAGGCCGCCGATCAGATGCGCGCCGAATACGCCAAGGCATCCTCGATGCGCTCCTTCGTGTCGGCCGACGACATCGTGAACATGGTGCTGTTCGTCACCTCGGAAGCGGGGCGTCACGTATCGGGACAAGCCCTCGCTATCGACGGACACACCGAAAGTTTCGCGGGCTGAGCGCAGGGAGAAAACGCCATGGCGATGACGAAGGAACAGATCGAGGAATGCGCGCGCATCATTTGCGAAGCGCGCGTTCAAAACCACTTCGTCGATAACTTGCCCGATGCGTTGGTGCCCAAGACCTTGCCCGAGGGTTATGCGGTGCAAAAGCGCGTTCTGGCCCTTCAGGGCGTGCCGACCGCGGGCTATCTGTTGGGCCTCACGAACGAATACATGCAAAAAATCTTCGGCGTGAACGGGCCGTATTATTCGCCGATTCTAAAAACCAATATTCACGCGAGCCCGGCGCGCTTTGCGCGCGGGGCTCTGCTGACGCGCGGCCTGGAATGCGAGGTGGTCTTTCGCATGGCGGCGGACTTGCCGCCGCGTGGGGCGCCCTATGCGCTCGATGAGGTGGCGGACGCGGTTGCGACCATGCACCCCGGAATCGAGATCGTGAACGCGCATTTTCCGAATTGGCTCGACCTGCCCATGCCGCTGATCGCGGCGGACAACGGCACGGACGGTCCGCTCGTGGTCGGCACGGGCATTTCGGATTGGCGGCGGATCGACCGGGTATCCTTGCCGGTCGTGCTGTACGTGAACGGCGAAATCGCGGCACAAGGGTCGGGGGGAAACGCCCTTGGCGATCCCTTGAAGGCGCTGAGCTGGCTTGCCAATGAACTCAACGCCAAGGGCACGGGCTTGAAGGCGGGCGAGACGATCAATACCGGCACCTGCGCCAAGCTTATTCCAGCGAACGAAGGCGACGAGGTGCGCGCGAGCTTCGGCGCGCTCGGCGAGGTTCGCATCCGATTCGAGGCTTGAGCGGCGCGTCCGGGCGATCTCGCCCGGACGCCTGGCTCCGAACCGGCGTGCTATTTCGCCGCCATGGCTTCGATTTCGACCACCATCTCGGGCGCCGCGAGGCCGTCGACGACGACGAGCGTCGAGGTCGGCTTGCAATCGCTGCCGATCATCTTTTCGCGCGCCACGCGATAGGCCGGGATGTGGCGCGAATCCGTCAGATAGACCGTGAACTTCACGATGTCTTCCTTGCCCATGCCGTGGGCCTTCAGGCAGGCGAGGATGTTCTTGTACGTCTGTTCGGTCTGTGCCTCGGCGCCTTCGGCCAACTTGCCGTCGGGCGCGATGCCAACCTGGCCGGACAGCACCAGCCATTTGGCGTTCGCGGGCACGAGGCAGGTATGGGTGTAGGCGCCGCCGGGCGCGCGCACGCCTTCGGGATTGAGTAACTGGTTCATGATTGGGCCTCCTTCGGTCGATCGCGGCGCCGTTCGCCGCGACTATCGCCGTGCGGGCGCGAGCCTGGCATGGCCGCGCCCCCGGCGCCAAGGGACCGAAGTGTTATTTCTTGGCCGGAATCTTGCAGATTTTGTCTTCGACGATCTGACATTCCAAATTCGCGGATTCGAACAGCCGCGACTTGAGCGCGTCCGCCGCAATGCGCTGTGTCACCCGCTCGCAATTGAGCACGGCGTAGAAGCGCGCCTCCTTCAAATCGACGGCTCGGCTCACGCCGGCGGCCGCGCCGAGATCGATGTCGATCTTGACCATGCACGGGTACCAATATTTTCCCGCCTCGTTGTAGCAATCCTGGCGCGTCTGGGTTTCGTATCTTACGCGCTTGGGCCGCGCCAAGGCGGAGGGAATCGCGTCCATGGCCTTGGCGCGGTACTCATCAAGGTCCACGTCGTCCTGCATCAAGGCGCCACGCGGGGTGATGTGGCTGACGAAATAGGTCTGTGTCGATTTCTTGTCGAAATCGCAGAGCTCGCCCGCGAGTTTCGGCACCAGGGGTTCGCCCGAGGAGCATCCGGCGACGACGACCGCGACGAGGCCCGCGATCCGGCGGCGCGAAGGCGTCAACATCCGGTCCAGCCCTTGGGCTTCTTTACCCCGGTCGGCAGTTTCGTTTGCGAATCGCCGCGGGCGAATTCGATCTGTTCGGAGTTAAGCTCCGTGTCGCGCAAATCGGCGCCGCACAGCAGCGCGCCGGTCAATTGGGTTTCCTTGAGATTGGCGCCCCTGAGCACCGCGTTCCGGAGATTGGCTTGCACGAGCACCGCGGAGGACAAATCGGCGCCGCTCAAATCCGCCTGCGGCAATTCCGCCTTGCGCAGAACGGCGAGGTGCAGTTTCGCGCCGTCGAGCTTGGCGCCGTTAAGGATCGTCTTGCGCAGGAACGACTCGCGCAGATTGGCCCCCGACAGCACGGCGCGCGACAGATCGGCCTTGGAGAAGGTCGCGCGCTCGAGATTGGCGCCCTTCAGGTCCGCGCCCTTGAGCGAGGCCTTCTCGAAATCGCTCCATGCGAGGTCGGCGCCGGGAAAAGCCTTGCCGTCGAGCTCCGCGTCCGACAGATCGCAGCGCGGGCAGGCGTTCGATTTCAGCAGACGGTCGAGGTCCGGGGCATCGTAGGCGCGGGCGGGCAGCCAAATGGCCGCGAGAAGCATCGCCAAGGCGATTGGGGCAGGGCGCATGATCGATGGTCCTATATGTCGTGGTTCCGGGCTATGATCCTATCCGCGGGGAGAGCGCGCAAGCGTTCTCCGTCAACAAATATTCTCCGCCGGGGGGAGGGACGCGATGTTTGCCAAAGCATGGAAATCCGAGAATCCGTTCGGCCTGCCGTTCGAGCAGGCGGAATTCGACCGCCGGCTGGCGGGCGTGCGCGCGAACATGCACAAGGCCGGAATGAACCATCTGCTGGTTACCGGGCCGCATAATATTTATTACCTCACCGGCTACCGGACGACCGGATATTACGTCTATCAGATGCTCGTGGTGCCCCTCGAAGGCGAGCTTCGCTTCGTCACCAGCAAACTCGAACACACGAATGTCGAGGCCTTGTCCTGGGCGCGCGAAGGCCTCTCGATCACGATGACCGACGATCCGCTCGACATCACCATCAAGGCCTGCGAGGCGAGCGAATTGGGCTCGGGCGGGGTCGGTTACGAGGATCGGGCGTTTTTCCTGCCGGCGCGCATACTCGACGGCTTGCGCCAGCGCTTCCACAACAGCGCCTTCATCCCCGCCTCGGGCGTGGTCGAGGACGTGCGCGCGACCAAATCCGCGCAGGAAATCGGCTATATCCGCAAGGCGGCGGAAATCGCCTCGCTCGGCATGAAGGTCGGGATTGCCGCATCGCGCGAGGGGCGAACCGAAAACGAAGTGGCGGGCAAGATCTACGACGCCATGCTGTCGATGGGTGGCGAGCACCCCTCGGGCGGGCCCTATGTCATCACGGGCCCGCGCGCCGCCCTCGCCCACGCCTTGCCCGAGCGCGTTCGCATGGAGCGCGGCCACAACGTCTATTTCGAGGTCGGCGGCATCTACAAGCGCTACGCCGCGTCGAGCATGCGCATGGTATCGATCGGCCCGCCTTCGGCGGAATCAAAGCGCGTGGCCGGCGTCATGATCGGGGCCATCGAGGCGATCGTCGCGGCCATGAAACCGGGCGCGACCTCGCACGAGGTTGACACCGCGGGCCGCGCCGTCGTCGAGCGCGCGGGGCTCGGCGCGTATTTCCACCATCGTTGCGGCTATTCGATGGGCTGCTCGTTCCCGCCGGGTTGGGGCGAGGGCACGGTCATGGACATCAGCCAGGGCAATACCCGCAAGCTCGAGCCGGGCATGGTGTTCCACTGCGTGCCGCTGGTGGTCATTCCCGAATGGGGCTGCATGGGGTTCTCGGAAACCCTGCTGGTGACCAAGGACGGCTGCGAAGTCCTGACCGACGTGCCGCGGGAATTGGCGGTCGCTTCCTGAGCCTCAACGCTTGGCGAATTTCGCGGCCTGGGCGCGCGTTTCCGGTCCGAGCAACTGGCGGACGGCATAGGACGTCTCCATCGCCATGGCGCTCTCGACATCGCAATAGGCGGCGCGGTTGAGCAGCTGCTTCAAATCGCCGACCGCGCCCCGCGGCAGGGCGGCGATGCGTTCGCCGGTCGCTTGGGCGAGCGCGAGCATCTCGGTCCGGGGCACGACTCGCCACGCGATGCCGAGCGCCTTGGCCTCCTCGGCACCGAATTTTTCTCCGAACAGGATCATTTCGCGCGCCTTCTGCAGGCCCACCAGGCGCGGCAGGATCGTCGAGGCGCCGCCGGTCACGTTCCAGCCGAGCGCGACCTCGGGGAAAAAGCAGCGTGCGTCGTCCGCCATGACCGTCAGATCGCAATTGAGCATCCATTCCAGGCCGCCGCCCGCCGCCCAGCCGTGAATCGCACCCACGACCATGTGCGGCGAGTAGAGAATCGCGCGGCTTGCCGATTGGATGGCTTCGATGTGGTGGCGGGCGGCTTGCGGCGAGCTCGACTGTTGCTCGAATTCGCGCAAGTCGTCGCCCGCGCAGAACGACCGGCCCGCTCCGGTGAGCACGATCGCGCGCGTATCGGGACAGTTTCCGGCCGCCTCGAAGGCCGCGATCAAGTCCGCGCACAGCGTGCCGCCGATGGCGTTCAGCCGTTCGGGCCGGTTCAGCGTGATGGTGCGCACGCCCGCCTTGAACGAAGACATCACGGTATTGGCCATGGCGCGCTCCCAAGATTCATCCCGATCCCAATGCGAACGAGCCTCGCGCGACCGCCGCCGGGAGGCAAGACCAGGATGGAAGAAATCGCGGCCCTGGACCCGAAGCCCGTGCCCGCCAAGCGCGGCCCTTACGGGAAGCGTGCCGCGGCTCAGGTTTTTAACCGAGGCGCCGCCGAGGCAAGTCCGCTAGCCAGCCCCAAATAGCGGGCGTCGGATAGAGCGGGCGTAGGATAGACTGGCCTGCCATGTCCACGGTTTTTCCGCGCATCACCCCCGGCGTCAGCGACGCGTTCCGCCCCTCGCGCGCCAAGGGGCTGGTTTACGCCTTGATTTCGGGCCTGGTGTTGAGCGCGGGCGGCCTGTTCCTTCGCGCCCTCGAAACCGAGGACCAACTGGCCGTGGTCGCGTACCGGTCCGCGGCGCTCGGCACCGCGATGCTGGCGATACTGGCGATCCGCTATGGCCGCGCGCTGCCGGGCGCGTTCCTGGCCATCGGGCGCACGGGCTTGTTCGGCGCTGCTCTCCTTGGGTTCGGTTTTTCCGGCTACGTCCTCGCGCTCATGAACACCACGATCGCGAACGCACTGTTCGTGATGAGTGCCGGCCCCATCGTCGCCGCCGCACTCGCCTGGCTGGTGCTGCGCGAAAAAGTGAGGCCGGCGACCTGGTACGCGATGGCGGGCACGGTCGCGGGCGTTGCGATCATGGTTTCGGGCGCGCTCGAGGCCAATGGGTTGTTCGGCGTCGCCATGGCCGCCTTTGCCATGGTGGTTGTATCGGGCTATGCGGTGGTCGCGCGCCGCCAGCATGCGGTCGACATGCTGCCCGCGCTTTGCGTCGCCGGCTTTATCGGCGCTGCGATCGGCGCGCTGGGTGCTGGCGATCTGGCGTTGTCGCCGCGCGATCTGGCCATCTGCCTCGCCATGGGCGGCGGACAGGTCATGCTCGGCTTCATGCTGCTCACCCTCGCCGCCCGTCACGCGCCCGCGGCCGAGGTGACGCTCGTGGCCTTGGGCGAGGTTATCTTCGGACCGATTCTGGCGTGGTCGATTATCGGCGAGGTTCCGGCGCCCGAGACGCTCGTCGGCGGTGTCGCGGTGCTCGGCTCGGTTCTTGCCTATGCCGGCATGGGGTTGAAGGCAGAGCGCGCCGAGCGGCGTTCGGCTCCGTCGCCTGCGTCCATGCGGCCGCGCGACGCCAATCTCGCGGGTGCGTTTCGCGATTCGCTGCGCCAGGCGACCGAACGCGCGGAGGATCCTTCGAGCACGCTCGGCAAGCTCGCCAAGGTTTCGCGCGAGGTCGAGGCACGCGAACCCGGATTCAACGCGCCCGGATTCAACGCGCCCGGATTCAGCGGACGGGGCTGGACCGAGGCCGTCGTAATCGACCCCGTCAGGCCGTCCGCGCGCGCGCGCGACGTGCGGGCCGAAGCGCAAGCTGCCCCCGAGAACCCCGAAGGCACGCTCGAACACGCCTTGCGCCGCGCGCTCGAGCCGAAGCTCCGAGAATGGCTGGAGAAAAACCTCGAATTGGTGGTCGAGCGCATGGTGCGCGACGAATTGCGCGCGCACGTGCGCAAGGGGCGCGAGGCGGCCGCCGCCAGGCGCCGTCCCGGCTGAGCCGCGCTAGAACAACAGGCGCACGATCTCGATCTGCCCCTCGCGGCCCGATAGCGCGATCGAGCCGAGCGCTTGGTGCCGCACCGCGATGCCGATGCGCTCCAGCGTATTCGTGCTCGCGAGCACGATCGCTTCGCCGCCGTCATCGACGGTCTTGCCGGTCTGTTCGATACGCTGGGC
>CAMAPP010000129.1 GCA_945860095.1 Rhizobium sp. Q54
GCAGAAATCGATTTTGCTGCCGCGCCTGATTTCGGGCGAATGGACGGGGACCATGAACCTGACCGAGCCGCAGGCGGGTTCCGATTTATCCGCCGTGCGCGCCCGCGCGGTGCCCGAAGGCGGCCATTACCGCATCACGGGGCAGAAAATCTTCATCACCTACGGCGAGCACGAGATGGCCGAGAACATCGTGCATCTGGTGCTCGCCCGCACGCCGGGAGCGCCCGAGGGCGTGAAGGGCATCTCGCTGTTCGCCGTGCCCAAGCGCCTCGTGGACGCGGCCGGCCGCTTGGGGGGGCGCAACGATCTGCGCTGCGTGCGCCTCGAGCGGAAGATGGGCATTCACGCGAGCCCGACCTGCGTCATGGCCTACGGCGACGATGGCGGGGCTGTCGGCTATCTCGTGGGCACCGAGAATCGCGGCCTCGAATGCATGTTCACCATGATGAACAACGAGCGCCTGGCCGTGGGCCTGCAAGGCGTCGCGGTCGCCGACCGCGCCTATCAGCTCGCCCGAGCCTACGCGCGCGAGCGCCGCCAGGGACGCGACGCGGCGACCGGCGAGGACCGCGTGCCGATCGTGCGCCACCCCGATGTCCGGCGCATGTTGATGGCGATGCGCGCCTCGGCCGAGGCCGGACGGGCGCTGTGCTACGAGGTGGCGGCGCGGCTCGACACCGCGCGCCGCCATCCCGACGCGCGCGTGCGCGCGACCAACCAGGCGCTGGTCGATTTCCTGACGCCGGTGGTCAAGTCGTGGTGCACGGATATGGGCTGCGAGGTCGCCTCGCTCGGCATCCAGGTGCACGGCGGCATGGGCTTCATCGAGGACGCGGGCGCCGCCCAGATCCTGCGCGACGCGCGCATCACGCCCATCTACGAGGGCACGAACGGCATTCAGGCGCGCGATCTCGTGGGCCGCAAGGTCTTGCGCGAGGGCGGGGAAACCGCGCGCGCGTTCGGGGCGATGGTGCGCCAAACCGCGTCGGCGCTCGCGGGCGAACGCGCCGCCATGGCGGACGCCCTGGTGCGGGCAACCGGCGCCTTCGACGAAGCGACCGCTTGGCTGCTCGAGGCCGGGCGCGGCGATTCCTCCGGACCCGCCGCCGCCGCGGTGCCCTATCAGCGCCTTGTCGGCGTGCTGGCGGGCGGCTGGATGATGGCCCGCGCGGCGGAGGCCGCGGCCATCCCGGACGCCGCCACGCCCCAGTTCCGGGCCGGCAAGGCGGCCACCGCGCGCTTCTTCGCCGAATCCCTGTTGCCCGAGGTGCAATCCCTCGCCGAGATCGTGCGCGCGGGCGGCGGGGCGGCGATGGCCTTGCCCGACGATCAGATCTGAATGCCCGAAAGCGACGCCCTCCGGGGTTAACCCCGGAGCGGCACTTAACCCTGGGGCCGCGCCAGGGCAAAACGGCTATTTCTTGCGGACTTCGATTTTCTTCGCCTCGACCCTTTTCTCCGGCCGTTTGGGCAAGGTGATCGTCAGCACGCCCTTGTCGCAGGAGGCCGAGATTTTCTCGGCCGCCACGCCCTCGGGAAGGCGAAAGGCGCGGTGGAAGGCGCCGTAGCGCCGCTCAACCACGCGATAGTCCTGCTTTTTTTGTTCGCTCTCCGCGCGGCGCTCGCCCTTGAGCGTAAGCACGTCGGCGGCGAGCGACACCGCGATGTCCTTCTCGTCGAGGCCGGGCATTTCCGCCGTAATCGTGAAGGAATCGGGGGATTCCGCGACGTTTATGCTCGGCACCGTCACGCCGGCCGCGGGCCACGCGCCGCCGCCGCGGGAGGAATCGAGATCGAAAAACCGCCGCGTCGGCGTGCCGAATGCGCCCCTGAACATATCGTCGAACAGCTGGTCGATGCCGCTGCGAAGGGACAGCAGCGAGCCAATTCCGCCCGCTTGCGGTTGCCCCTTCGCGCCGTCGGTCCGAACGTTCTCGACCGCCACGTTCTTGTCTGTCGTCATGGCTTCCTCCGTCGTTGCCGCTTGCCGTTCGGCCCCCTGCGCTCGCCCGACGGCGAGAGGGGCCACGACGCATCCTGCGTTCGCGGGCCCGCCCGCCGCCTTGAGCCAAATCAACTCCAGAATTTTGAAAGTTTTTCTTGCGTTGGGGGGGGTATTGCCCATATTACCCCACACTTCGTTTTGCCATCTGGTTACGGGGGTGCAATGAGCACACACACCTTTGCCGTCACTGGACCGCGGTCGCTTCGTGATCGCAACCTTCCAGCAAGTAAAAAACCAAGACTCGTTCCGAAGGTTGTTCCGACCGAATCTCCGGCGGACAGCGTAGGCAATGGCGTCAGGGCAATCGCTGCCCAGCCCGGCAACGACGAGTTGAAGGGCTATTTCGTGCAAGCCGACGGCATTCAGTTCGCCGGCCGACATCTGATCGTGGATCTCTGGGAAGCCAAGAATCTCGACGATATCGAGGTGATCGAGGCAATGCTCCGGCGCTCCGCCGAAGTCAGCGGCGCCACGCTGCTCGACGTGCAGCTTCACCACTTCGGGCCCAATCAGGGCGTCTCCGGGGTGGCGCTGCTCGCTGAGTCGCATATCAGCATCCACACATGGCCCGAACGGGGCTATGCGGCGATCGATTTGTTCATGTGCGGCAATTGCAACCCATACAGTGCAATTCCGATCATGAAGCAGGCACTACTGCCCGGCCAGGTTCAATTGGCCGAGCAGCGCCGCGGCGTGATCGGCTAAACCATCCGCGGCCGGGCGCCTCGGCGCCCTTCGCATCCGAAGTCAAAACGCGGGTTCCGGGAAATCGGAACCCGCGTTCGGCTTTTCTGGTGCCCGCTTTCGCGCCTCCTTCTTCCGTCCGCGCCCACTTTGCCCGAAGCCGGGCGCGCCGCTAGCATCCGGGCGAACTCCAATGCCCCGAGTTCCAATGCCCAAGGATGCCCGCGTGACCGCCCGCCCGCCCGAGACCACGGACCGCTTTCTCAACCCCGCGATCGCGGCGCCCCAAGCCTGGGACAAGCTGGCCGCGCATCTGGCCCGACACAGCATGCGGCTTTCGACCTCGCCCGCGCCGCAGCAGTTTTCCGGCGGCTTCGGCAATCTCAATTTTCTCGTCGAGATCGACGGCCAGCCAAGCGTGCTGCGCCGCCCGCCCGCCGGGCCCTTGCCGCCCGGCGGCAACGACATGGCGCGCGAGCACAAGGTGCTGTCGCGGCTGTGGCAAAAATTTCCCCTCGCGCCACGGGCGCTGCATTTCTCGGCCGACGACGCGGTCTTGGGCGCGCCGTTTTTCATCATGGAGTACCGCCCGGGTTGGGTGGTTCGCGGCACCTTGCCCGAGCCGCTCGACGGCCAAGGCGGCGCGCTGTCGGCCATGCTCGTCGAAACCTTGGCCGCGTTTCATGCCGTCGGTCCGGCCGAGGTGGAACTCGACGATCTCGGCCGCCCCGAGGGCTTTCTTGAACGCGCGGTCGAGGGTTGGCTGAAGCGCGCCGCCGCCGCGACCGACGACGCGCCGCCCGTCATCGTGCGGAGCATCGGGGACTGGCTGCGCGCGAACCGCGTGCCCGATCCCACGCCCACCCTGCTGCACAACGACTTCAAGCTCGACAACGTGATCCTCGATCCCGAGGCACCGACCCGGCCGGTCGCGGTCTTGGATTGGGACCAATGCACGCGCGGCGATCCCTTGTTCGATCTCGCGACGCTGCTCAGCTATTGGGTGGAGGCGGATGATCCGCCGGAATTGCTTGAGTTCGGCCAGATGCCGACCGCCGGTCCCGGATTCTGGTCGCGCCGCGAGGCGCTCGAGGCCTATGCCTGCCGGTCGGGGCGCGATGTCTCGGACTTTCAATTCCACCGCGTGCTCTGCCAGTTCAAGCTCGGCGTCGTCCTGCTGCAACTCGCCGCGCGCTACCGGCGCGGGATCACCACCGACCCACGCTTTGCCCCCTTGGGCCGCATCGGCCAGGGCGTTCTCGACTTCACCCACGAACTCGCCGCCGGTCGCCGTTTCTAGCGCCCGCCCGCGCCCCACTTGAACTGGGGCCGGCACGCCCCAAATCCATGTCCAAGCCGGACGCCTCTCGGGGGTCCGGTGAAATCCGGCCCGGCCATGTGGCGGGCCCGTCAACGGCACGTTGCTTCGCTAAGGAGAATGTGAGCCATGCGTACCTTCGATTTTTCCCCCCTGTTCCGTTCCACGGTCGGCTTCGACCGATTTGCCGCGTTGCTCGAAAACGCGCTGGCGGCGGACGACCATCCGGTCGCCTATCCGCCCTACAATATCGAGAAGACCGGTGAGGACGAATATCGCATCACGCTTGCGGTCGCGGGTTTCGGTGAGTCCGAGCTTTCGATCGAGCAGCGCGAGCAGGCCCTCTTGATCGGCGGTCGCAAGCAGACCGTCGATGGCAGCGAAACCTATCTGCACCGCGGCATCGCGGCGCGGAATTTCGCCCGGCAGTTCGAGCTCGCCGATCACGTCAAGGTCGTGGGCGCCCATCTCGACAACGGCCTGTTGCACGTGGATCTCGCGCGCGAGATTCCCGAGGCGATGAAGCCGCGCAAGGTCGAGATCAAGCGCGGCACGCCGAGCCTGCTCGACAAGGCGAAGAACTTCATCGACACCAAGGCCGCCTGAGCACGGCCGAACGCGTTACGGAACAAAGCGCCGGGTCGCAAGGACCCGGCGCTTTGTCGTTTTGGGCGGACGGAGTGTTTGGTGCGCCGCGGCGCCGGCGTTCAGCCGCCGATGAACTCGAGCCACAAGCCGACCGAATCCTCTGGCCCCACCAGGGCCGAGCCGTCCTCGATCGAACCGGGATCGACGCCCTTGCGTTCGAGATAGCTCGCGGTCTTGGCCAGATCCTCGACCCGCACGGTCATCACCAGCGGATAGGGCATGGAGGACACCGAGGGCGGTTCGATGCCGGGATGGAGCATGTCGAGACCGTCGGGCGTGGCGAACATCACGAGATGGCCTCCCACCCGGACCGACACGGTGTCGTCGGTGCGCGTGACCGCGCCCGAGCCGAACAGGCGCGTGTACGCCTCCGCCAGCCCCTCAACCGACGCGACGGCAACGCTGATGCCCTTCAAGCCGATGGCGCCATTGGCGTGGGTCAGCCATTCGGGCCGGCGGACGAGTTCGGGGGTCAGATGCTGGCAGATGAAACTCGACAGCGCAGGCGTGGCGGTCTGCGGCAGGTAGATGAGCTTGAACGCCGGCAAGGCCGTGCCGTCGGGCAATTCGAGGCGGCGCTTCAAATCCTTGGGCCCGTCGCCGGCGATGCCGGCTTGGGCCAGTTCCGCCTTGGTCGCCGCCGCGTCGCGCGTCGCCCAAGCCAAGCCCATCAAGCCCTCGCGCCGGGCGAGAAACTTGTCGAGATTGTTGGTGAACTGGCTCGAATCGATGATGCCGATGAGCTCGACATAGTCGTCCGGGAACATGATGCAGTAATTCGCCGTGCCCCAGCCGATATGGCTGCCGCGCGGGCTGACCGCGAAGCCGAGACGCCGGTAGGCGACGCGCGCCGCCTCGATATCGCGCACGGCGACCAAGGCGTGATCGATACCGAGGATCGAGCGGCTCATCCGAGCACCCGCCCGGCGACCGCGCCGAGTTTCGCCGTCATCGCCGCGTCGCGCGCCTCGGGCGCGGTGATCACGGCATGTTCGAGCGCCCGGTCGCAGCCCCGCGCGCACGGCCGCGCGCGCGCGCCGAGCGCGGGCGCCACGTCTTGGACGAGCGCGCGCGCCTTGGCGGCGTTGGCGTGCAGAACCTTGATGACTTGATCGACCGTCACGGCGTCATGACCCTCGCGCCAGCAATCGTAGTCCGTAACCATGGCGATGGTCGCGTAACAAATTTCGGCCTCCCGGGCGAGCTTGGCTTCGGGCATGTTGGTCATGCCGATGACGTCGCACGACCAGGAGCGGTAAAGCATCGATTCGGCGCGGCTCGAAAACTGCGGCCCCTCCATCGCGAGATAGCCACCGCCCCGACGCAACGCCATGCCGAGGCGCGCGGCCGACTGGGCGATGAGCGCGCCCATGAGATCGCAGACAGGCTCGGCCATCGAGACGTGGGCCACCAGACCCGTGCCGAAGAACGACTTGGCGCGCGCGAACGTGCGATCGACGAACTGATCGACGAGCACGAAAGTGCCGGGCGCCAACTCTTCCTTGAGCGAGCCGACGGCGCTGACCGAAATCAGATCGGTCACGCCGAGGCGCTTCATGGCATCGATATTCGCCCGGAAATTGATGTCCGACGGCCCCAGGCGATGGCCGCGCCCGTGCCGGGGCAGAAAGACCACCTTTTGCCCGCCGATCGCGCCCACGCGGAATTCGTCGGACGGCGCGCCAAACGGCGAATCGACCGCGACCCAGCGTGCGTCGGTGAACCCCTCGATATCGTACAAGCCGCTACCACCGATGACGCCGATGACGCGCTCCGCGCCTGCCGTGTTCACGCGCACTCCTTCAGGGCCGCACCGGAGGGCGGCCGTCTCAGTGGACGTCCGCCCACACCTTGCGCTTGACGGCGTAAAGCATGCCCGTGAGGACGAGCAAAAACAGAATGACCTTCACACCGAGGCGCTTGCGCGCCTCCATCTCGGGCTCCGCCACCCAGGCCAGAAAGGCGACGACATCGCGGGAAACCTGCTCCATCGTGGCCTTCGTGCCGTCGGCATACTCGACGACGCCCTCGGAAATCGGCGGCGCCATGGCGATCTGGCCGCCGGGGAAATGTTTGTTGTAGATCATGCCGTCGGCCATCTTCATGTCGGCCGGCGGCTCGCCGTAACCCGTGAGCAAGGCATAGACGTAATTCGCGCCGTCCTCGCGCGCCTTGATCATCAGGCTCAGATCCGGCGGCGCCGCGCCGTTGTTCGCCGCGCGCGCCGCGTTCTCGTTCGCGAACGGCTTGCGGAAGCGATCGGAGGGTCTGGCGGGGCGCTGGAACATCTCGCCCTCGTCGTTGGGCCCGTCGGTTACTTCGTACTCGGCGGCGATCGCCTTGACCTCGTCCTCGCTGAAACCAATCTCGGTCAGATTGCGGTAAGCGATGAGATTCATGCCGTGGCACGCCGAGCACACGTTCTTATAGACCGTGAAGCCGCGCTGGAGCTGGGCGCGATCAAAGGTGCCGAAAATCCCGCTGAAGGACCAATTCTGCCGCGGAATCTTGGCCGCTTCCGAGGCCCAGGCGCTCGAAGCGGCCAATGTCAGAGCGGCGGCGAAGGCCATCGAACGCATGCCCATCACGCGGTCTCCTTCGCGCCCTTGAGCACGGGAGCGCTGATGCTTTCCGGCACGGGCCGGGTTTTCTCGAACTTGCCCAGGAGCGGCATGACGACGAGCAGGTGCAGGAAATAATACGCCGTCGCGATCCGGCCGATGACCAGATAGTGACCTTCGGCCGGCTTGGCGCCGACCCAGCCGAGCACGATGGTGGTTAGCACGAAGACCCAGAAGAGCTGCTTGTAGATCGGCCGGAACCGGGCGCTGCGCACCTTGGAGGTATCGAGCCATGGCAGAACGAACAGGACGAGCAGCGAGGCGAACATGGCGACCACGCCAAGGAGCTTGTCCGGGATCGAGCGCAGGATCGCGTAATACGGCAGGAAGTACCACTCGGGCACGATGTGCGTCGGGGTGACAAGCGGATTGGCGGGCACGTAGTTGATCGGATCACCGAGATAGTTGGGCGCGAAGAACACGAACGCCATATAGACGATCAGGAACACGCCGAGGCCGAAGAAGTCCTTCACCGTGTAATACGGATGGAAGGGGATGGTGTCCTTGGGCGTCTTGATCTCGACGCCCAAGGGGTTGTTCGAGCGGTTCTTGTGCAGCGCGACGATGTGGAGCACGACCACGCCCACGATGACGAAGGGCAGAAGGTAGTGCAGCGCGTAGAAGCGGTTGAGCGTCGGGTTATCGACCGAAAAGCCGCCCCACAGCCAGGTCACGATGCCCTCGCCCACCACGGGGATGGCCGAGAACAGATTGGTGATCACGGTCGCGCCCCAGAAGCTCATCTGCCCCCAAGGGAGCACGTAGCCCATGAACGCGGTCGCCATCATCAGCAGCAGG
>CAMAPP010000130.1 GCA_945860095.1 Rhizobium sp. Q54
TCAGGCCGCGGATGTCGAGTTCGCTATGGGTAGTATCGAGCCTCACCGTCATGCCGTTCTCGATCAACTCAGTAAGCCGCAAGGGTGGAAATCCCAGTGGGGGTGGAAATCCCAGTGGGAGCGGAAATCCCAGGGGGTGGGGCGATTCCCAAGGGTGCGGTAATCCTCAGGGGCGGGGCCGCCGCGTCCATGCCCGCCAGGGTCGGGGCCGCTGCGCCCATGCGCGGCCGAGCTCCCGTATTGGCGGTAACAACCATGCCTTTTTTTTGTTTTTGTTCGGGCGCCGGGTCCTCGACCGGCTCGACGCCGAGCAGCGGTCCGACGCGGCGTACGATGCGTCCGACGACCGGCGCGGCGACCCAGCCGCCGGTTGCGTAGCCGTAGGTTTCCTTGTTGCCCTTGGGCTCGTCGATCATGACCGCGATCGCATAGCGCGGCTCGTCGATCGGAAACACGCCGATGAAGGAGGACAGCAACGCCTTCTTCTTGTAGCCGCCGACGCCGTTCTTCTCGGCGGTGCCGGTCTTGCCGCCCACGCGGTAGCCGGGCACGTCGGCGGACTTGCCGGTGCCTTGCTCGACGACCATGCGCATGAGTTTGCGCATCTCGGCCGAGGTCTGGGGCGAGATCACGCGCGGCGCGTTTTCCTCGAGCGTCTCGCGGCGCAGAAGCGTCGGGGTATTGAGCACGCCGCCGTTCACCATCGCCGCCGTCGCCGTCACGATCTGCAGGGGAGATACCGCCATGCCGTGCCCGAAAGCGATGGTCATGGTGTTGACCTCGCGCCACGCGCGCGGCCAGAGCGGCGCGCCGATCTCGGGCAACTCGATGCGCGCGGGCGCGGTGAAGCCCAGACTTTCGAGGAACGCCCGGTGCGCAGACACGCCCATGTCCAACGCCATCTTCGCCGCGCCGATGTTCGAGGAATGGACGAAAATCTCGGGCGTGGTGAGAAAGCGCTTCTTGGCGTGATAATCCTCGATGGAGAAGCGGCCGATCTTGATCGGATGCGTGGCGTCGTATCCGCCCTTCATCGTGGTCGTACCGGCGTCCAAGGCGCCCGCGACCGTGAAGATCTTGAAGGTCGAGCCCATTTCGTAGGTGCCGAGCGTCGCGCGGTTAAAGCGCGATTCCGGCGGGGCCGAGCCGGGATGGTTCGGGTCGAAATCGGGCAGCGACACCAAGGCGAGCAGCTCGCCCGTGCGCACGTCCATCACCATGCCGACCGCGCCGATGGCGTTGAAACTCTGCACGGCGGCGCTCAGTTCCTCGTGCATCGCATGTTGCACGCGGATGTCCAAGGACAGCGCGATGGGCGCCTCGCCCGCGATCAAGGATTGGTCGAAGAACCGCTCGATCCCGGCGAGACCGCGGTTGTCGACGCCGGCAAAGCCGACCACGTGCGCGACGAGCGAACCTTGGGGATAGACGCGCCTGGCCTCGCGTTCGAAGGCCAAGCCGGGTATGCCGAGGCGGTTCACGGCGTATTGCTGGCGCGGGGTCAGGTTGCGGTCGATCCAGACGAATCGCTTGTCCGAAGCGAGCTTGGCGCGCAGTTCGGCCTCGTTGAGTTCGGGCAAGACCTGCGCGATCTTGCGCGCGGCCGCATCGGGGTCGCGGATCAACGACGGATCGGCGTAAACGGAGGCCGTGGCTAGGCTGGTCGCGAGCAATTCGCCGTTGCGGTCGCGAATCTCGCCCCGGTTCGGCGGCGCACCCGCCATTTGCGCGCCATGCGCGCGCGGCTGACCGGGCTTCAAGACCATCACTTCGGCGGTTCTGAGTGCGATGGCGGAGAAGGCGAGAGCGAACAGCGCGCCGACCACGAGCAGCCGGTTCTTACCCGCCTCGAGCGCACCCTTGGTCGTGCCCTGAAGTTCGACGCGTGCATCCTGCATGACGTCGGAGGGCACCGCGGTCATGGCTGGATACCGGAGGCGATCAGCAATTCGACGATGCGGCCGCCGAGCGCGATATAGGCCAAGGCGAATGCGAGCGCGAGCGCGCCGAGGCGCGCGCGGCCGGTTCGCAAGCGCGCATCAGCGTCCGGACGTGCCGGCGGGAGCGCATCCGCGCCGGAAATCGCGCCGGAAGCCGCGCCGAAAATCATGGCGTCCCGCCCTTGGCGAACCTGGCCTCGACGCCCTTGGTTTCGCCCTCGACGGTTTCGATGCGCGCCGGGGCGCCGTCGCGCGCGGGCAAATCGGCGACCGCCTTGATGCGCCCGCCGCCCACCGCGGCGAGGTGCAGGTGTTTTCTCGCCAGCGCGGACAAGCGCCCGGGCTCGTTCAGATAGCTCCACTCCGCCTGCAGCACGCGAATGGCGTCGCGTTCCTCGAGCATCGCCTTGTTCGTACGCCGAAGCTCGGTCTCCAGGCGCTGGACCTCGTAGGTGAGGTTGTAGAGCGCGAAGCCGAACGCGGCGGCAAGCACGAGCATCGCGAGTGCCGAGCGGCGGATCATGCGGTCCTCGCTTGCGGCGGCCAGGGCGGGGCCGAGGTGCGGCACCCGGCGCGCAGGCGCGCCGAGCGCGCGCGCGGATTGCGCGCGCATTCCGCCTCGGTCGGACGCACGGGGCGACGGGTCAGCATTTCGAAGGACGGAGCGGCCCCGCGCCGGACCTCGGGTGGGAGGTGGCGTGAGGTTTGAGGCGCAGAGCCGCTCCGTGTCCGGAGAAAGATTTTGACCGCCCGGTCTTCGAGCGAATGAAAGGCGACCACGACGAGCACCCCGCCCGGCGCGAGTGCGCGCTCCGCGGCGTCGAGGCCGCGATCGAGCTCGCCGAGCTCGTCGTTGACCGCGATGCGCAAGGCTTGAAAGGTGCGCGTCGCCGGATCGATGCCGTCGGCGGCACGGGGCACGGCGCGACGCACGACATCGGCCAGCGCGGCCGTGCGCGCGAGGGGGCGGGCGCGCACGATGGCGCGCGCGATCCGCCGGGCCAGACGTTCCTCGCCATAGGTCGCGATGATGTGCGCGAGTTCGCTTTCCTCGGCGGTGTTGACGAGCGCGGCCGCATCCGGCCCTTCGTCCTCCATGCGCATGTCGAGGGGGCCGTCGGCGCGGAAGGAAAATCCGCGCGCGGGATCGTCGATTTGGGCCGAGGACACGCCCAGATCGAGCGCCACGCCGTCGGCGGTGCCGGGCGGGGTCGCGCTATCGAGCGCGCCGAAGCGTTCGTGGCGAAGATCGAGCCGGGAGCCAAAGCGCGCCGCCAACTCGGCGCCGCGCGCGATGGCGGCGCAATCGCGGTCGAAGGCGACGACGCGGCAATCGGCGCTCTCGAGCAAGGCGCGAGTATAGCCGCCCGCGCCGAACGTGCCGTCGATATAAAGCCCGCCGTCGCGCGGCGCGAGCCAGGACAGCGCCTCGCCGAGCATGACGGGCACATGGGCGATGGCGGGAACGCGGGCGGAAGCGGGCGCGGGATCGGACATGGCGGCGGTCATCGCTTGTCCGCGCGCAGGATGAGGGCGCCGCCCTGTTCGCGCACGCGGGTTGCCGCCTCGCGGCGATAGCGCTCGAAGCCGTCCGGATTCCAAATCTGGAACGTCCGCCCCATGCCGACGAAAGCGGCCAGCTCGGTGATGCCGGCGTGGTCGGCCATGTTCTTGGGCAGGATGATTCGGCCCTCGCCGTCGAAGGGCAGTTCGGCGGCCGCGGCGAAAATGGTCGCGGCCAAATCGTCGCGTCGCTCGGAGAACTGCGCGAGATCGTCCGCGCTCGAGGACAATTGCTCCATGCGCTCGCGGTCGAGCACCTCGATCGCCGGCGCGCGGAACGACGGGAAGGCGACGATGCCATTGAAGCTTGGGCCGCTGAAACTTGGTGGGGTGCCCGCGCCCTGTCCGAGCGCGGCCTGGTCCGACAACGCGGCGCGGAAGGACGCCGGAACGGACACCCGTCCCTTCCGGTCCACCTTGTTGACGTGCGTGTTCAGAAACAGCGGCACGCGACCGTCCTCGCACCCAAGTTTGGGGCACCCAGTTCGGGACACCCGATTCGGGGCACCTAGTTCGGGTCCGTCGCCCCGGTCGGACCCATTGCCCGTATCCCCGCCGCGCGAAGGGCACGGCTGTGGGACATCATGGGATAACATGGGATTTTATGGGCGTCAATGGTCTTAGGCAGTAAAATTGGCTCAACTTCAAGAGCTTGTAGGTGGTTCTTGGGCGCCTATCGGATCTGGTGGCCAGACTACGCCAAGGGCTGCGTAAGTGATCGCTATCGAGGGCGAGCCCCGAATCTTGTTCCTGTATTGTTCTTATTGAGAAAAACTAACCCGATCGTGGCACCATCGAGCGGGGCCATCGGACACGCGACTAAGTAATAGATTTCGCGCCTAGCTCGAAAAATTAAGTGAAAATATAGCAAAGCAGAAATACTTCCCGTAAATACTTAAGTATAAACGCGTTTCGTCCTTCCAAAGTCTTACGCACCCGCTCAAGGCGGTTGTAGTGCGGGCATAAAATATAAAAATGCGGTAAATATTTACCGTAAAAATATGCCAGACGGCCTATAAGCCGGGTTCTGTACCCGCTTGCGCGGGCGATGGCCATTCATCTGGGACGCCCCTCGCGGAGCGCCTCTCGCGACCGACCCGGACGGCGGCCTGAAAGCCTGCTTGCCGGATATTGGGTCCGACATGCCGTCCCTATTTGGTCTTGCTCCCGGTGGGGTTTACCGTGCCGGTTCCATTGCTGGTCCCGCGGTGCGCTCTTACCGCACCGTTTCACCCTTGCCGAACGTCCCGCAAGTTGCCCTGCGGGATGGTTTTAGGCGGTTTCTTTTCTGTGGCACTGTCCCTGGGGTCGCCCCCGCCGGGCGTTACCCGGCACCGTGCTTTCCTGGAGCCCGGACTTTCCTCCCTCCGGCGTGAACCGAAGAGCGACCATCCGGCCGTCTGGCATCCTTCTTAGTTAGAGAGGACGGGCAGGCGGGTCAATATCGGCCTCTCGATATCGGCCCCTCGATATCGGCCCCTCAATATCGGCCCCTCAATATCGGCCATGGGAGCTTGTTGGGGCCTTGGCGGACCCTCGGGCGAAAGCGGCCTCGACCTCGCCCAGGCGCGCGACAGTTTCGGGATCGAGGGCGCCGTCGATGCGGCTTTGCCGGAAGCGGCGCTGAAAGGCGCGGAGAACAGCGGCGGTCATGTCGTCGAGCGTGCCGGTTTCGGCGATTTCGTAGCCGATTTTGGCCAGGCACCGCTGGGCTTCGGCGACCTCCGGCGCGCGCGCGCTCGGTTCGAAGGTCGGCGCGTCGAGCGGCGCCGTGCCGGGCGCGGGCCATAATCCGATCCCGGCGCGGGCGAGCCGCGCCCAATCGAACAGCTCGCCCGGATCGGTCTTACGCTGCGGCGCCACGTCCGAATGGCCCAGCACGCGCGCGGGCGCTATGGCGTGGCGCGCGACGATGTCGCGTGCGAGCAATTCGAGCGCGGCCATCTGCGCCGCGGGAAAATCTCTGTAGCCCCAATCGTGGCCGGGATTGGCAAGCTCGATGCCGATGGACAGCGAATTGATGTCGCGCGCTCCGCGCCAATAGGCCAGGCCCGCGTGCCAAGCCCGGCTGTCCTCGCCGATCAGACGATAGACCGTGCCGTCCTCGTCGACGAGATAATGCGCCGACACCCGCTCCGCCGGGTCGCACAGGCGCGCAAGCGCGTCCGCGGCATTCGCCATGCCGGTGTAATGCAGGACCAGCATGTCGATCGCCGCGCGGCGTTCGTCGAAATTAGGCGAGGGGCGGTCGATCACCTTCGGCCTTGTCGCGGTTCTGGCGGAGGAGGGCTAGTCTAGCGCATGCGGGTGCAAGGCCGGAACTCGGCCTTAGCGCCCTCGGCGTTCGATCGTGATGACGGCGACGCCCGAAATGACGACGAGGCCACCAAGTGCGATGAGCCAGGTCAATTCCTCGCCCAGAAAGGCGACCGCGCTCAGCACGCCGGTCACCGGCACCAGAAGCAAAAAGGGAATCGCGCGATTGATCGGATATTTGCCGAGCAGGTGATACCACAGCGCATAGCCCACGCCGTTCATGATCAGGCCGAGATAGAGGATCAGCAGCCAATCCAAGGGGCCCGCATTCAGAATGGCCGACCATTGGCCGCTCTCCAGCGCGAGCGAGGCAAGAAGGAGCTGCGGCGCGGCGAAGGCCGCGACCCAGGCGATCAGGGTAAAGCCGCCCACGGGGCCGAGCGCGCGCACCATCACCTGGCCGATCGCCCAGGTTATCGCCGCGCCCATGACCAGCAGCGGCGGCACCAGATTGGCCTGAATCTTCGGCTCGCCCGCGATGAGCATGACGCCGAGGAAGGCCAGCGCCATGCCGCCCGCGCGCCGCCAGCCCAAGCGTTCCTTGAGAAAGATCGCGGCGATCAAGGCGGCGAAAGGGACCTCGAGCTGGATGACGATCGCGGCGGCGGAGGCGTCCATGCCGTCGAGCCCGGTATAGGCGAGGCTGTATTGAATCGAGCCGCTGACGAGGGAAATGATGAAGATGCGGAGCAGCACCGCGCGCTCGGGCACGGGCACGCTCCAAATCAAGGCTAGCGCCGTCACGCCGAAGCGAAACGCGATTAGGAGTATCGGCGGAAACGTCTCGAGTCCGGCCTTGGACAGCGTGAAGCCGAGGCCCCACAGCGTCGGCACCAGCATTGCCAGCAGCGCATCCGAGAGTTTCATCCTAGCGGCGCGCGAACGCCCGGAAGTCGATAGTGATGAACGCCACGCCCAGGATGACGATGGCGCCGCCCATGACGATCAGGAAGGTGGGTTCCTCGCCCAGCAGCAGCACGCCGCCCAAGACCGTGATCACCGGCACCAGAAGCTGATACGGCATCACCGTGTTCACGGTGTAGCGGCCGAGCAGGCGATACCACAGGCCGTAACCGAGGCCGTTCATCACCAGGCCGAGATAGAACACGACGCCCCAGCCCTGCCAGCTCGCGTTTTCGAGCGCCGCCCATTGTCCGCTCTCGAACAGATACGAAGTCAGAAAAAGCTGCGGGCTGCCGAAAATCGCCATCCACGCGATGAGCGCGAACGGATCGACCTTGCCGAGCTTGCGCACCATCGCTTGCCCGGCCGCCCAGCAGAACGCGCCCGCCATCAGCAACACCACCGGAAAGATGTTCTGCTGCACCTTGGGTTCGCCGACGATGAAGGCGGTGCCGACGAAGGACAGCGCCATGCCGAGCACCTGGCGAAGGCCAAGGCGCTCGCCGAGGAAGAGCGTGGCGACGATCGCCGCGAAGGGAATCTCAAGCTGGATGATGAGCGCGGCGGTCGAGGCATCGACGCCTTCGAGCCCAGTGTAGATCAGGCTGTAATTGATCGAAGCCCCGATGACCGAGATGAGCGCGACCCGGCCCAGAACCTCCCAGGGCGGGCGCACAAACCACACCATGGCGATCGCCGTCACAGAGTAGCGGAGCGCGATCAGCAGAATCGGCGGAAAATCTCCGAAGCCCCATTTGGCGAGCGTGAAGCCCATGCCCCACAGCATCGTGATGCCCAGAACAACAAAGATGTCGCCGGGTTTCATCGCGCGCGACGTGCCCATGGCGGGCGTGGCGCTCGAAGGGCGCGCGCGCCCGGAACGGGAGGCGCGCGCCGAGAGCGAGGGGACGGTTGCGCGCCGGTGCACGCGGGCGGGAGGGGGAGCATGACCCCGCCATTGCGCGGGTGCTGGCGGTCTATGTCAATCGGTTTCGGCGCCGCGGCACGGCTAGGACGGCCCGCGCGTTCGCGCTATGGTCGCGCCGAGTTCCCTGATTCAAAGCCCCCGGCTTCAAAGGCCGCCCGCTTCGAAGGCCGCCCAATTCAAAGGCCACCCACTTCAAAGGCCACGGCGTAGCTTCATGGTCGATCGCCCCGACGGCGTTTCCTTCGTGGTGCCGGTCCACAACAAGGCGCCGTATTTGGCGCGCGTGCTCGATGCGATCCGCGCGCAGCGCGGCGCGTTCGCCCGCGAGTACATCT
>CAMAPP010000131.1 GCA_945860095.1 Rhizobium sp. Q54
CCGAGTACTTGTAGGCCATGGCGGCGATCGTCGGCATCTTGGCGATGAGGCGATACGAGGCGACCAGGCGCTGCTTGGGATCGGCAATGTCGGTCGAGTCGTGATAGAAGGCCGAGAGCGCGCCGATCACCCCGACCATGATCGCCATCGGATGCGCGTCGCGGCGGAAGCCTTGATAGAACCGCTGCAACTGCTCGTGGATCATCGTGT
Source organism: Rhizobium sp. Q54 (assembly GCA_945860095.1). GTDB lineage: Bacteria > Pseudomonadota > Alphaproteobacteria > CADEGL01 > CADEGL01 > CAMAPP01. Next base: position 211 of record CAMAPP010000131.1, read on the forward strand.
GGCGGGTAATGTCGCCGTCGAACTTGGTCTTTTCGGCCGCGTTCGGCAGCTCGCCAAACAGCAGAAGGTGGCAGACTTCGGTGAAATCGCTGTGCTCGGCCAGATCCTGAATCCGGTAGCCGCGATGCAGCAAAATGCCAGCATCGCCGTCGATATAGGTAATCGCCGATTGGCAGCTCGCGGTCGAGGTGAAACCCGGATCGAAAGTGAAATACCCGGTGTCCGCATAGAGCTTGCGGACATCGACCACGGAGGGGCCAGTCGCCCCGTCCATGATGGGAAGGTCGAAGGTCTTGCCGGTGCGGTTATCGGTAACCGTCACTGTGTTGCGCGGATCGGTCGCGACCGCCTTTAGAACCTGGCTCATGGCCCGCGTTCTCCTCTGCCTTCGGATTCTCGGAATCGAAGAGGCAATGTAGCAGATATATGGTTAATGGCGCGTTACCCGTCCAAGGCAAGCGCGTCACGAATGCGCGACAGGCTTTCTTCCCGGCCCAGGACTTCGAGCACCTCGAAGATGGGCGGGGAGGTCGTTCGTCCCGTAAGCGCCGCGCGCAACGGCTGGGCCAATTGGCCGAGCTTCAGGCCGTTGCGCTCGGCTTCGGCGCGGGCCTCTTCCTCGAGCCGTCCTTGGAGCCATTGCGCGCCAGCGGGTAAAGCAGCGGCGATGCGCCCGGCATAGGCTTCGAGCGCGCCGCGTCCCTGGGCGCCGAGCTGTCCACGCGCCTTCTCATCGTAAAGCAGCGGTCGATCTTTGGCATAAAATAATGCGTTTTCTGTTAGTTCTTTGAGAGTTTTCGCACGTTCCTTTAGGCCGCCCATTCCCCGTTCGAGGCGCTCGCGTCCCACGGCCGAGACCGGTCGTCCGAGCGCTTCGGCGAGAAACGGGGCGACGAGTTCGGCCAGGCGCGCATTGTCCGCCTGTTTCAGATAGTGCCCGTTCACGTTGTCGAGCTTCTGGAAATCAAATCGCGCGGGCGACCGGCCGACATGGCCGAGATCGAACCACGCGACCGCTTGGGTGGTCGAGATGATCTCCTCGTCGCCATGGCTCCAGCCGAGACGCAAAAGATAATTGCGCACCGCTTCCGGCAGATAGCCGAGTTCGCGGTAGGCCTCGACCCCGAGCGCACCGTGACGCTTCGACAGCTTCGCCCCGTCCGAGCCGTGGATGAGCGGGATATGGGCGAAGGCGGGCACGGCCCAATCCATGGCCTTGTAAATCTGCACCTGGCGGAAGGTATTTGTCAGGTGGTCGTCGCCGCGAATGACATGGCTGATGGCCATATCGTGGTCATCGACCACGACGGACAGCATGTAGGTCGGCGTGCCGTCGGCGCGCAGCAGCACCATGTCGTCGAGCTGCTCGTTGCCCACCCGCACCTCGCCCTGGACGAGGTCGCGGACTTGGGTTTCGCCGCTTTGCGGAGCCTTGAGGCGGATGGCATGGGGTGCGTTGGGCCAATCGGTGCGGTCGCGCCATCTGCCGTCGTAGCGCGGCGGCTTGCCGACCGCGCGCGCTTGCTCGCGCATGGCCTCGAGTTCCAGAGGCGTGCAGAAACAGCGATAGGCCGTGCCGTCATCGAGCATCCGGAGCGCGACTTCCGCGTGCCTGGCCTGGCGTGCCGACTGGAAGACGACATCGCCGTCCCAGTCGAGCTCAAGCCATTTAAGGCCGTCCAAGATCGCGGCCTTGGCGGCCTCGGTCGAGCGCTGGCGGTCGGTGTCCTCGATGCGCAGCAGAAATTGCCCGCCGTGATGGCGCGAGAACAGCCAATTGAACAGCGCCGTGCGTGCCCCCCCGATATGGAGGAAGCCCGTGGGTGAGGGGGCGAAGCGCGAAATGACGGTCATGGGCAAGCCCTTGTCGAAGGAGGAAGCGAACGGATAAACGGGGGCGGCTGGGAAGCTCGCGCTGTGTAGCATATCGTTGCCCATGGTCCAGACTCGGCCGGAAAACATGCCTTCGGGCCGCGTGCGTGCGTGGGCTTCTTGGCTAAGCGACGAGGCGCGAAAAGAGAGCGTGCGCTGGCCGCTCTGGCTACCCGCCTGCCTCGGTTTGGGCATCGGTGGCTATTTTCTGCTCCCGGCGGAGCCGCCCTCGTGGCTGGGCATGGCGGCCATGGGCAATGTGGCGCTGCTGGCGTTCGCCTTTCGCGGCCGCGCCGGGGCGGTGCCGTTGGTGGCGGCTGGCTTTGCCTGCGCCCTCGGTTTTGCCGCCGCGCAAGCGCGCACCCAATGGGTCGCCGCGCCGGTCCTGCCCAAGCGCATGGCCGCCGAGATTACCGGCCGGATCGCCGAAATGGAGGCGCGCGACGGCATCGTCCGCGCGGTGATCGAGCGCGTGAACGTGGCCGGCCTCGATCCGGCGGCGACGCCTACCCGGATTCGCTTGCGCCTCCCGGATGCCGACGGGACGTTGTTTCCGGGCCAATGGATCGCGGTGCGCGCGATGCTCATGCCGCCCTCGGGGCCCGTGGCGCCCGGGGAATTCGACTTCCAGCGCCATCAATATTTCCAAAGCATCGGCGCCACGGGTTTCGCGCTCGCCCCCGCCGCGCGCGTCATCGACACCCCGACGGGGGCGGAACGGCGGGGTTTTGCGCTCTGGCTCGAAGGCGTGCGCGAGCGCACCCACCGGCGCATCCTCGTGGCCCTCGCCGGGACCGCGAGCGCGGTCGGCGCCATCGCGTCCGCCCTGGTCACCGGCAAGCAGGGTGCGATTCCCGGCGACGTACTCAAGGCCATGCGCGATTCAGGCCTGGCCCATTTGCTGGCGATTTCCGGACAAAACATTAGCCTTGTCGCGGGCTTTGTGTTCGTGCTGCTGCGCGGTGCGGCGGCGCTCGTCCCGGCCTTGGCGCTGCGCCGGCCGATCAAGAAATGGGCGGCGATCGCCGCCTTCCTTTCGGCCTTGGGCTATTTGCTGATATCGGGGTCGAGCGTTCCTACCCAACGTGCGGTTGCCATGATCGGTTTTGTCGTCTTGGCGGTGCTGGTGGACCGCGCCGCCATGTCCATGCGCCTCGTCGCCTGGGCGTCATGCGCGGTTCTGCTGATCGCGCCCGAGGCGCTGTTGGGCCCGAGTTTTCAACTGTCCTTCGCCGCCGTCATCGCGCTGATCGCGGGCTACGAGCGCCTGCCGGGCGGCACCGGTGCCTGGGTTCACCGCGGTACGCAGCCACCCGGGCCCTCGGGCCGGGCGTGGCGCTATCTCGTCCTGATCTTCATGTCCTCGGCCATCGCCTCGGCCGCGACCGCGCCCTATGCGATCTATCACTTCAACCGGTTTTCGCTCTATGGCCTCGGCGCCAATCTGCTCGCGGTGCCGCTCACGGGAATATGGATCATGCCCTGGGGGCTGGCGGCGATGCTGCTTTTTCCGTTCGGCCTCGAATCCTGGGCGCTCGTGCCCATGGGCTGGGGCATCGAGGCGATGATCGGCCTGGCGCGCGAGGTGGCATCGTGGCCGAGCGCCTCGCTCGTCCTGCCGAGCCTCTCGCGCGGCGGTATTTTGGCCGTGTCGGTGGGCGGGCTATGGCTATGTATTTGGCAGCGGCGCTGGCGCCTCGCTGGGCTTGCGCCGATCCTCGGCGGGCTCTTGAGCGTTCACATGGCGGCGCCGCCCGACGTGTTGGCGAGCGGCGACGGCAAGCTCGTCGCCGTGCGCGCGCCCGATGGCACGCTGGCGCTATCGACCTTGCGCGGCGGCAAATACGCGGCCGAGAAATGGCTGCTCGAATCGGGCCAGACCTGGACGATCCGCGAGGTGCCGGAAGGCACGGATTGGCTCGCCTGCGACGCTCAGGCATGCCTTTACCGCGCCAAAGGCCAGGTCGTCGCGTTGGTGCGCGACGGCGCGGCCTTGGCCGAGGACTGCGCGGCCGCGCGCGTGGTCGTTGCCGAATTCAAGGCGCCTGCTTCGTGCCGGGCGACGGCCGCGGTCGTCGACAGCGTCGATTTGTGGCGCGAGGGCACCCACGCCATATGGCTTTTGCGCGATGGCGGCGTGCGCATCGAAAGCGTGCGCGGCCGGCAGGGCGAGCGGCCTTGGGTTCCCAAACCAGGCGGGCCGCCGCGCCTGCGCCCGGCAACGAACGAGGATTGAGCGCCGATTGCGTGCGCAATCGGACGTGCGATCGGGCGAAGATCGGGCGTGTTATCGAACGATAAATCGGGCGGGGCCCGCGCGGCCAGGCGCCTAGAGCGCGAGGTCCAATTTGTACTGCCGCGCCAGGTCCTCGAGGCTTGTGGCCAGGAAATCGGGCGGGGTGAATGTCTCGGGCGCGGGCGTGCCGCCATATCCCGTCCGGCCGTGACGGCGATAGATCCAGGCAGTGGCGAGGCCGAACCGTTTGGCCGCGCCGATATCGTGGTATTGGCTTTGCGCTACGTGCAGGACGCGCTGGCGCGGCACGCCGAGCCGAGCCAGATAGGCGGTGAAATACTCAAACGCCCCGGGATCGGGCTTGCTCACGCCCATGTCTTCCTCGGTGATGATCGCGGAAAACGGCGAGCCCAGCGTATTGGCCATGGCGCGCGCCGAAACCCGGTCGCCATTGGTGACCACGACCAGATGGCGAAATTGGGTTTTGAGAAAGGCCAAGGCGGGGGCCGAATCGGGGAATGCCGGCCATTGGCGTGCCGCGGCGAGCATCGAGGCGCCGTCCTCCGGTCGCGGCTCGATGCCGTACTCTTTGGCGATGCCCGCCCAAATCTTGGGAAAGCGCCGGCTGAACGACAGATCGGGCTCGGCTTTGCGCACGGCCATCTGGCTGCGCGCATAGCATTCGAGGATATCGTCGTCGCTTTCCTGGTGGCGGACGCGCAAGAGCCGCGGGCGCGCCCAATCGAGGATGCCGCGCTCGAAATCGATCAGCGTGCCGATCATGTCGAAGGTCAGGGCGTCGAAATCGCTGAGGCGCATGGCGGGACCGAAGGATCGAGGACAGGGTGGCGTAGGCTCACGCCGCCCCGCGTTCTAGGCTCCGAGGGCCCTTCTATCAAGCCCGGGGCCGATCAAGCCCAGAGGCGACCGGGCCAAGGCACGATCAAGCCGTTCGATTGGCGGCTCAGTATTTGCGGATGAGACCGACGAGCTTGCCCTGGACCTTGACCTGGTCCGGGCCAAAAATGCGAGTTTCGTAGCGCTTGTTCGCCGGTTCGAGGGCGATCGAATCGCCCTTGCGGCGCAGCCGCTTCAAGGTGACCTCGTTTTCGTCCACCAGGGCGACGACGATGGCGCCGTTCTCGGCCGTCTCGGCGCGCTCGATCACCACGGTATCGCCGTCGTAAATCCCGGCGTCGATCATCGAATCGCCGTCGATCTCGAGGGCGTAATATTCCCCGCGTCCGAGCAGGAAGGCGGGAATGCCGACGGTTGCGCTGTGATCGCGCAAGGCCTCGATGGGCGTGCCTGCGGCGATCCGACCGTAAAGGGGCAGAGCGACGGCGCTGTCGGATTCGGCCGAGCTGACCGGCCGGCCCGCAGCCTTGAACTGGCCGCGAATGACGTTTGGCTGAAAGCCCGGTGCCCGCGCGGGCGCCGCGGCCGATTCCGGTAAACGGATGACTTCGAGCGCGCGCGCCCGGTGGGCCAGGCGTTTCAAGAAGCCGCGCTCCTCAAGCCCGGTGATCAGGCGGTGAATGCCGGATTTGGACTTGAGGCCGAGCGCCTCCTTCATTTCGTCGAAAGATGGCGAAATACCGCGGTCCTTGAGGCGCAGATTGATGAAAAAGAGGAGTTCGTGCTGCTTTTTGGTCAACATGGCGTACCCGCCCCGTATCTAGAACAAAATGGAAACGTATACACATGTTCTAGTTTGGTTCCATCTGGCGGTCAAGACCCTCTTGTTGAACATGGACCTTCTTGTTGGATATAGGCCTGCTTGTTGAATAGAGCCCACCAGCCGGACCGGTAATCGCCATCCGGGCCGGATGGGTCACGGCATCGCAATAATCAGAAAGATGCAATCAGCCGTGGCGCGTGTGCCTTGGATAAGGCGCCTGGCGTCCGGCCGCGTGTTTGGACCGCTTGAAGCGGCGCATACGGCGAAACTCCTAAATCCCGGCAATGCCGCCCGAAAACGGCAGAATCTCGACCCGCTCGCCGGCGTCCAATGCGGGGGCATTGGGGGAGCGTACGATCAGACAATCCGCATGGGCCATCAGCGAGATCATGGAGCTGTCTTGTTTGGCGAACGGCGTGGCGACGGCCCGACCCTGGGAGCCGTGCGATAGGCGCGCGCGCAAGTAATCCTGCCGCTGGTCGTTCGCGTTCAAGCCGGCGCCGAGGATGGCGGTTTGAGGCGGCGCGTCCGGGCGCCTGACCCCAAGCATGGCTTCGATGGCTGGGCGCAAGAACACGAGCGCGCAAACCAGAGCCGATACCGGATTTCCCGGCAGGCCCAGCACCGGCACGCCGCCGAGCTGGCCGAAGATAAGCGGCTTTCCCGGCCGCATCGCCACGCGCCAGAAATCGAGCACCATGCCTTCGGCACCCAGCGCGTCGCGCACGAGGTCGTGCTCGCCCACCGAGGCGCCGCCCGTGGTGACGAGAAGGTCCGTGCCGCGCGCGCCCGCCGCCATGGCGCGGAGCGCGCCAGTATCGTCCGGGGCCGTGCCGAGGAGCAGCGCCTCGCCGCCGCAGGCCGCGACCAAGGCGGCAAGCGTCAGACCGTTCGAACTGACGATTTGATTTTCCGCGATGGGCTCGCCGGGCATGACGATCTCGTCGCCCGTGGGCAGGATGGCGATGCGCGGCCGGCGGCGAACCGAAAGCCACGGCACGTTCATCGCAGCGGCAAGGCCGATATCGCGCGCGCTCAAGATCCGGCCGGCCGAAAGCCCGAGATCACCCGTCTTGAAGTCGAGGCCCGCGGGGCGCACGAAGCGGCCGCGCTCGGCCCCTTCCCGGATGGCGATGCGACCGGCTTTGGCCCCGGCGTTTTTCTCGATGACGGCGGTGTTTTCCTGGATGACGACGGTATCGGCGCCCTTGGGCAGGGGGGCGCCGGTGAAGATGCGCGCGCATTGCCCGGGGCCGAGCGTGCCTTCGAAGGCACTACCGGCCGCGACCGACGCGATTTGTTCGAGGGTGCAGGGAATCTGTGCGATATCGGCGCTGCGCACCGCATAGCCGTCCATGGCCGAAACGTCCGAGGGCGGTTGGGTTCGTCGCGCCCGCACGTCCTCCGCCAGCACCCGCCCGAGTCCGTGGGCGAGGCTCGCCTGTTCCGCCGACAGGGGCTTGAACGCCGCTAGGATGCGCGCGCGCGCTTCCTCGACCGAAATCACGTCTTTTCCTCGTAAAGGCCGGAACGCCCGCCCGATTTCCTGACCAGGCGCAAATCCGTGATGCGCATTTCGCGGTCGGCGGCCTTGCACATGTCGTAAACCGTGAGAGCGGCGATGGCGGCGGCGGTCAGCGCTTCCATCTCGACGCCCGTCCGGCCCGTGGTCTTGCAAATCGCCTCGATTTCGACGGCGGAGTTCTTGCGGTCCAGGCGCAATTCGAGTTTGACCGATTCGAGCGCCAAGGGGTGGCACAGGGGAATGAGATCGGGCGTGCGCTTGG
>CAMAPP010000132.1 GCA_945860095.1 Rhizobium sp. Q54
CCGCCGCCTTCGCCGCGGGCATCGAGCATGGTCAACTCGCCGCGGAACTGCTGCAAGACAACCTCGGTGGTATAGCGTTCCTGGCCGGACTGGTCGGTCCATTTCCGGGTTTGCAACTGGCCTTCGAGATAGACCTTCGAACCCTTGCGCAAATATTTCTCGGCCACGTCCAGCAGGCGATCGTTGAAGATCACCACGCGGTGCCACTCCGTGCGCTCCTTGCGCTCGCCGGAGGCCTTGTCGCGCCAGGTTTCGGAGGTGGCAACCGAGAGATTGGCCACCCGGTTGCCGTTTTGCATCGTCTTGATCTCGGGATCGCGGCCGAGATTGCCGATGAGCATGACTTTGTTGACGCTTCCGGCCATGGGGCACTCCGTTGCGCGCGCGATGGGCGCGGGAAAGAAAATCTCGAGTCGAATTATACGATCCGGCGGTCCCGCCCGCCATGCCTGCTTTGCGCCCAAAGCGCGCTTTGTCGCCCATGTCTTTGTGTCGCCAGGGTCATGGTTTTGTCCCCAAGGGTGTGGATAACCCGCATCCGGCCGCGCTGGATTGTGGCCGTGCGGGGCCTGACCTTCTATGATCGCGACCCAATCCAGGAGCGCCCGACCGCCCATGACGCCGAAAATCATCATTCGCGGCGCCCGCGAACACAATCTGAAGAACATCGATGTCGAGTTGCCGCGCGATGCCCTCGTGGTCATCACGGGGTTGTCGGGCTCGGGCAAGTCCTCGCTTGCCTTCGACACGGTCTATGCCGAGGGCCAACGGCGCTACGTCGAAAGCCTTTCGACCTATGCGCGCCAGTTTCTCGAACTCATGCCCAAACCCGACGTCGATTCCATCGAGGGCCTGTCGCCCGCCATTTCGATCGAGCAGAAGACGACGTCCAAGAACCCCCGTTCGACCGTGGGCACGGTCACGGAGATCTACGACTACCTGCGCCTGCTGTACGCGCGCATCGGCGTGCCCTATTCGCCCGCGACCGGCCTGCCCATCGAGAAGCAGACCGTTTCGCAAATGGTCGATCGGATTCTGGCCATGGGCAAGGGCACGCGGCTTTACGTGCTCGCGCCCATCGTGCGCGGGCGCAAGGGCGAATACCGCAAGGAATTGCACGATCTGCAAAAGCGCGGGTTTCAGCGCGTGAAAATCGACGGCAAGATGCACGAAATCGACCAGGCGCCGACGCTCAACAAAAAGCTCAAGCACGATATCGAGGTCGTCGTTGACCGCCTGGTGGTAAGCGACGATCTCGGCAATCGGGTGGCCGACTCGCTTGAAACCGCGCTCAAGCTTGCCGACGGCATCGTCTATGCCGACCATGCGGATTCGGGCGACCGCACGGTGTTTTCCGCCCGTTTCGCCTGCCCCGTCTCCGGGTTCACCATCGAGGAAATCGAGCCTCGGTTGTTTTCGTTCAACAGCCCGCACGGCGCCTGCCCGGCCTGCGACGGCCTAGGCGCGGAGATGCACTTCGACGCCGAGCTCGTGGTGCCGCAGGACGGGCTCTCGCTGCGCGAGGGCGCGATCCTGCCTTGGGCCAATTCGTCCTCGCAGTACTACGACCAGACGCTCGACTCGCTCGCCCGGCATTACAAGATTTCGACGACCGTGCCGTGGAAGCAGCTCGACCCCAAGATTCATCACGCCATCCTCCATGGCTCGGGCGGCGAACCGGTCACCATGCGGTACAATGACGGCCAGCGCGGTTACGAGACCCGCAAGCCCTTCGAGGGCGTGATTCCGAATCTGGAACGGCGCTGGAAGGAAACCGACAGCGCGTGGATACGCGAGGACCTCTCGCGCTTCCAGAGAACACGGCCGTGCGCCGCGTGCGCGGGCCAAAGGCTCAAGCCCGAGGCGCTCTCGGTCAAAATCGGCGGCCTCCATGTCAGCGCGCTGACCGAAATGTCGATCGTGCGCGCCCAAGCCTGGTTTGCGGCACTCGAAGCCAAGCTCAAGCCCAAGGACCGCGAAATCGCCCACCGCATCCTCAAGGAGATTCGCGACCGGTTGAACTTTCTCGTCAATGTGGGCCTCGACTACCTGACCCTGTCGCGCGCCTCGGCGACGCTATCGGGGGGGGAAAGCCAGCGCATACGCCTGGCCTCCCAAATCGGCTCCGGTCTCACGGGAGTGCTCTACGTCCTCGACGAGCCCTCCATCGGCCTGCATCAGCGCGACAATCGCCGCCTGCTCGACACCCTCCGGCGGCTTCAGCAACTCGGTAACACCGTTCTCGTCGTCGAGCACGACGAGGAGGCGATCCGCTTCGCCGATTATCTCGTGGACATGGGGCCTGGCGCGGGCGCTCACGGCGGCCAGGTCATCGCCGCGGGCACGCCCGCCGAGGTCCTACGCCATCCCGACAGCATCACCGCGCAATATCTTACGGGATTGCGCCAGATCCCGGTGCCCAAACACCGCCGTCCGGGCCACGCGGGGCAGACGGTCAAGATCGTCGGCGCGCGCGCCAATAATCTCCACGACGTGACGGCGGAGATTCCGCTCGGCACCCTCACCTGCGTCACCGGAGTTTCGGGTTCGGGTAAATCCACGCTCATCCTGGATACGCTCTACAAGTCCGTGGCGCGCCGGTTGTTTGGCGCGCGCGAACAGGCGGGCGTGCACGACCGGATCGACGGCGTCGAGCACCTCGATAAGATCGTCGACATCGATCAGTCGCCCATCGGCCGCACGCCGCGTTCCAATCCGGCGACCTATACCGGCGCGTTCGGGCCGATTCGCGATTGGTTCGCGGAATTGCCCGAGGCCAAGGCGCGCGGCTACAAGCCGGGCCGGTTCTCGTTCAACGTCAAGGGCGGGCGCTGCGAGGCTTGCGAGGGCGACGGCGTCATCAAGATCGAGATGCACTTCCTGCCCGATGTTTACGTCCAGTGCGATGTCTGCAAGGGCAAGCGCTACAACCGCGAAACCTTGGACGTCATGTTCCGCCACAAGTCGATCGCCGACGTGCTCGACATGACGGTCGAGGAAGGCGCCGAGTTTTTCCGCGCCGTGCCCGTGATCCGCTCGAAACTCGAAACCCTCGAAGCCGTCGGCCTCAATTACATCCACCTCGGCCAGCCGGCCACCACCTTGTCGGGCGGCGAGGCGCAGCGCGTGAAGCTGGCCAAGGAACTATCCCGCCGGGCCACGGGCAAGACGCTCTACATCCTCGACGAGCCGACCACGGGTCTGCACTTCGAGGACGTGAAGAAACTGCTCGAAGTGCTCCATGCCCTGGTCGATCAGGGCAATACCGTGGTGGTCATCGAGCACAATCTCGAGGTCATCAAGACCGCCGACTGGCTGATCGATCTCGGCCCCGATGGCGGCGACAAGGGCGGGCGCGTCGTCGCCGCCGGCACGCCCGAGGACGTGGCGGCCGTGGAAGCCAGCTACACCGGCCATTTCCTGGCCCCGCTTCTCGGCTTCAAGCGCGGACAGAAGGTGCGCAAACGCGCCTAGTGACCGCCCCACGGCTTAAGTGTTTTTGGCGGCGCGTCTCCAATAGGCCGTGTTCACGCCCGCCATGATCCGGTCGTGATAGACCTGCACGCAGGTCCGTACCGTCCTGTAGGCCTCGCGCATCTCGCGCATGTCGCAGGTCAGTATGATCGATCGGACATCTTCCGCCGCGCGTTTTTCGGGGCCGGCCGGTCCCGCGACGTAGGACGCGAATACCCTGTCGGACGCCGCAAGCTCGTCCTCTCGCCGCGGCTTCTTGGCCTTCGGCAGGGCATTGACGAGTGCGTTCAGCACGCGCGACGTGGCCAGACCCGCAGCGACGTCGCGTTCGAACCCTTGGGCGATTTGGACGTGGCGTCCGAGCACCGCCCGGATCTCGCCGACCGTGATGGGCTTGGGATCATCTAGAAGCGGTTCGGGAGTGAGGATCGCCGTTTTTCCGACCGCGATGCCGGCTGTTTTCGCGCCCGCAGCATCAAGCACGGCCTTCGGAATCTCGATTGCGATGGCGAACTGGCCGCGCATGCTGACATAGCGCGCCCGCGCACCCACCATGTCTATGCGGCGCACCTGCCCCTCGGCACCGGTCGCGACCAGAACGGGTGCGCCCGTCTCTTTTGCGCCTTGGCTCGCGGGCAGAAGCTCGTACACCGTGCCGGCATTCGGCACCGGGCGGTGTTCCTGAAGGCAAATGGCGGTGAATTCGGCCCGGCAGATTTCTCCCTCGCACTCCAGGGGTCGGGGGCCATCGGTCGCCATGAGGGCGAGGATCTGCGGCGCCGCAACCGCGATGCCAGGATGGAGGGAAAACATCGCCGCTAAAACGGCAATCGCGCGCATCGAGGATATCCTCGCCATGATACAAGTCCTCTTCGGCCCTATCCGGCGCCGAAAATCCGTATCGAGGCAAGCGTCTCATCCGACATGCGCCGGGTCAAGAAATTCGCGCGGTTGCCTAGGCTCCCGGCAGAGGTTATCTCAAGGCTTCGCCCGCTCACCCGAGGGACATGGATGTCCGACCCCGGCACGTCCGATCCTGGCATGTCCGACCCTGGCCGGTCCGGCAGGCCCGGATTGGCGCGACGTTTTCTTTCCCATTATCGCGAACGCGAAATGTGGCTCGCGCGCACGATCTGGCGCGACATCGCGACCGAGGATGATGCGCGGCACTATTTCTACTACGCGCGGCGTGCGGCGTTTTTCGCGATTGTGCTGCGCGTGGTTTACGTCATCCACCCTCCCGGCTTCGAGGATGCCGATATTTTTACCTTCGATGCACTGATCGAACCGCTCAACCTCGCCTTCCTCGCGGCCTATATCTATCTGTTTCTCGACGGCCACAGATTGTGGCGCGTGACGCTCGGCTTCATGGCGTTCTTCGCCCTGGACATCCTGTACGTCCTGCCCTCGACCACAGGCGGCTTGTCCCTGCTGCAGGTCGTGATCGGGATCTATGTGCTGCGCTGCTTCCTCATCGGCGTGCGGGCGGGACGATGGCTCGCGCGCGCGGGCATGGCGCCCAAGCGCGCATGACGGCGTTTTGCCCATGATACGGGCCATTCACGTCATCGGCGGTGGTCTTGCGGGCTGCGAGGCCGCATGGCAAATCGCGCGCGCTGGCATTCCAGTCGTGCTGCATGAAATGCGCCCAGGGCGCGGCACGCCCGCGCACACCGGCGGGACCTTGGCGGAATTGGTCTGTTCGAACTCGTTCCGTTCCGACGATGCCGAATACAACGCCGTCGGCTTGCTGCACGAGGAGATGCGGCGCTGCGGCTCGCTGATTCTCGCGGCCGCCGACCGGCACAAGCTGCCTGCGGGCGGCGCGCTCGCGGTTGATCGCGCGGGCTTTGCGGACGCGGTCGAGGCGGCGATCACCGGCGAGAAGTTGATCGAGACCCGGCGCGGGGAAGTCGCGGACCTGCTGCCCGAGGATTGCGACAGCGCCATCGTGGCGACCGGCCCCCTCACCTCGCCGGCCCTTGCCGACGCCATTCAGGCGCGCACCGGGGCCCGGGCACTGGCGTTTTTCGATGCCATCGCGCCCATCGTCCACCGCGAATCCATCGACCTGGATGTCGCCTGGTTCCAATCGCGCTACGACAAGGAAGGCCCGGGCGGCGGCATCGCCGACTACATCAACTGCCCGCTCGACCGCCCCGGCTACGGCGCCTTCATCGAAGCCTTGCTCGCGGGCGAAACGACGCCGTTCAAGGATTGGGAGAAGGACACGCCCTATTTCGAAGGTTGTTTGCCGATCGAGGTCATGGCGGCGCGCGGGCCCGATACCCTGCGCTGGGGACCGATGAAACCCGTGGGCCTGCGCGACCCGCGCACGGCGAGCCGGTCTTTCGCCGTGGTTCAGCTTCGCCAGGACAACGCGCTCGGCAGCTTGTTCAACATGGTGGGCTTCCAGACCAAGCTCAAACACGCCGAACAGGTACGCATCTTTCGCACAATTCCCGGACTTGGTCGGGCGGAATTCGCGCGCCTTGGCGGCATCCATCGCAACACCTTCATCGACAGCCCCCGGCTGCTCGATGGCGGGCTGCGCCTAAAACTCGACCCGCGCCTGCGTTTCGCCGGCCAGATCACGGGGGTCGAGGGTTATGTCGAAAGTGCCGCCATCGGTCTGCTCGCGGGCCAGTTCGCGGCGGCCGAACGCCTGGGACGGAGCGTCAAGTCCCCGCCCGCGACGTGCGCCCTGGGCGCGCTGCTGGCGCACATCACGGGCGGGCATGTCCCGGGCGTGGCGTTCCAGCCGATGAACGTGAATTTCGGCCTGTTCCCGGCCATTGCCACGGAATTGCGCGGTCGCGAACGCAAACGCGCCGTGGCGCAACGCGCGCTCGCCGATCTCGAAGCCTGGCTGGGCGGGCGCAAAGCAGCCGAGTGATCATAGTCGGCGGGCGATACGTGCCCAGGTAAGGCGCGCTAGGCGCCCGGTTCCGGCCGGACCCGCGTCCAAGGCAAAAGGATTCCAGTTTTTGCGCCGCAGCAGCGCGAGATCGCCCGCGACGAGCGCGGCCGGCAGCAGCGCGGGCCATGCTTGCGCGGGCAGGAAGCGCACGGCCCGGCGCGCCTCGGTTAGATGGCCAAATGCCAATTCCCCGACCTCGCGCACGACTTGTGCAAGCGCGGCCGAGGGCCGCAGGTCGAAAATGGATTGGGCATCGAGCCCGGCGGCACGCAACCGGTCGAATGGCAACATCACGCGCTTGCGGCGCGCGTGAAATGGCACCGCGCGCAACAAGCCGACCAGGGCATAGGCGATGCCGGCTTCCTGGGCCGCGCGGTGCGCGTCCGGGGTGGCGGCACCCAAACATTCGAGCGCAAGTTCCATCAGCGCACCCGAACTTGCCCCGGCATAGGCTTCGAGCGCCGCCATGTCCGCCGGCGGCTCGGGGAATAAATCCGCCGTGCGGGCGTCGATCATGCGTTCGAACCCGGCGCGTTTCAGCCCATGCGCCGCGATCGCCCGGCCGAGCGCCTCGAGCACGGGATGGGCAAGGCTCCGGCCGCCGTACAGCCCGCCGAGTGCGTCGCGCCACCATTGCAGACGGATCTCGCCGAGCAGAGGCTCGGTCACGAGCTCGCGCGCCCTCGCGATTTCGGCATTGAAGGCGTAAAGCGCGAACAGGGCCTCGCGCATGAAATCGGGCGCGAATAGGGCCGACAAGAACCGGTCCCGGTCCTCGCGGCGCACCTCGCGGGCACAATGGGATAGTGTGGGCGCCAAATCGGTCTCCGCCATTCACCGTCGCCATTTACCGCCGCGAGCCGCGCACCCGGATGGAGGCTTGCGGCGGCGCGAGACGGCTGGTCGGTTGCACTGCAATCTTGCGCACTCCAAACTTGGACTTGCCGCTCGATTGTGCGAGATTGGTAGCACTGTCATGGCGTTGATACCCTTGGAATCATCCAGGGACGGGGAGG
>CAMAPP010000133.1 GCA_945860095.1 Rhizobium sp. Q54
CGCTCGAGCCCCAACGCGCCCGCCGCTTGCGCGGCGCGGTGCGCCACGCCCAAAGCCTCGCCGCCGAACGCGCGGGCGACGGCGCGCGCGCGCTCGAGTTCGCGCGCGAGGCGCACGATTGCGCTCCTGCTTCCGTCGGCCCCGCCGCGCGCCTTGCCCGCCTGCTCGTAGGCGCGGGCGAGGCCAAGCGTGCGCGCAAGGTCGTCGAGGAAGCCTGGCGCGCTTTCTCCCATCCCGAATTGGTTGCCGCCTACCGGGCGGCGCGCGGGGCGCCCGAGCCGATCGCGTGGGCGCAAGCGGTGCAGCGCCTCGCCCAGCTTGCGCCCGAAGCGGGGGAAAGCCGTCTTGCCCTGGCGGAGGCCGCGCTCGATGCGCGGCTATGGGGCGTGGCGCGCGATGCGCTGAACGCGCTCGACAAATCGGGCGGCGATCCGGCGACCGCGGCGCGCGCCATGCGTCTCGGCGCGCGCCTCGCCGAGGACGAGCACGGCGACCGCAAGGCGGCGGAGGCCTTGCGCGCCGCGGCCGCAGCCGTGCGCGACCCCGCCTGGCAATGCGCGACATGCGGCGCCACGGCCGAGCAATGGGTCGCCGCGTGCGGCAATTGCGGCGCGGTCGATACCCTCGCCTGGCGCGTGCCGGGCATCGCCGCGCCGTCGCCCCAGATTTGATCGAGGGGGTTTGATCGAGGCGCCGCCCGTCAAGGCCGCCCGCGATCGGGGCCGCACTCGATCGGGGGCGCGATTAACCAAGTGGCAATGCAAACGCGCTTAAGTAGCAATAGGTCGGGAGATGAAATGACGCACGCGGCCATGAAGTTGAAGGGCAAGACGGCCATCGTGACGGGTGCCGCGAGCGGCATCGGGCGCGAGATCGCGCTGTTGTACGCGCGCGAGGGCGCGCGCGTGGCCATCGCCGATTTGAATCAAACGGGTGCCGAGGGCGTCGCGCGTGAAATCGAGGCGGCGGGGGGCCGCGCCATCGGCGTGGCGATGGATGTCACGAGCGAGGACGCCGTCGAGCAAGGCATCGAAACGACCGCCAAGACGCTCGGCGGCATCGACATCCTGGTCAGCAACGCCGGCATTCAAATCGTGAAGTCGCTCGACCAATTGGCCTACGCGGACTGGCGGCGCATGATCGCCATCCATCTCGACGGCGCGTTCCTCTCGACGCGCGCCTGCCTGCGCCACATGTACCGCCAAGGCCGGGGCGGCTCGATCATCTACATGGGCTCGGTGCATTCCAAGCTCGCCTCCGCGCTCAAGGGCCCCTATGTCGCGGCCAAGCACGGCCTAATCGGCCTGTGCCGCACGGTCGCCAAGGAAGGCGCCGCGCACCGCGTGCGCGCGAACGTCATCTGCCCGGGTTTCGTGCTGACCCCCTTGGTCAAGAGCCAGATTCCCGAACTCGCCCGCGCCAACGGCATGAGCGAGGACGAGGTCGCCAAGAAAATCATGCTCAAGGACACGGCCGACGGCGAATTCACCACCACCGCCGACGTGGCCGAGGCCGCGCTGTTCTTCGCCGCCTTTGAAACCAACGCCCTGACCGGGCAATCGATCATCGTCAGCCATGGCTGGCACATGGAATAACCGAGCCGAACGAGCGGTCCCAATAATCGCCGGTCCCAAAAATCGCCGATCCCCAAAATCGCCGATCCCCAAAATCGCCGGTCCAGGAAATCGACTGGCATGACAATCGAGTGATCCTGCCCTTCGCGCGTCCCACCAATCGAGCGGCCCCGAAGATCGTGCGGTGCCGAAATGGCGGCTGGGGCCGGCAAGGCCGAACCTGATGCCTTGTGCGACGCGGCGCCTTGCGAGCCCCGGAGTTCGCGCCTTGCGAGCCAGGATCCAAAACCCTATCTTTTGCCGCGCACGCCGCAGTAGCTCAGCTGGTAGAGCAACGCATTCGTAATGCGTGGGTCGGGGGTTCGAGTCCCTCCTGCGGCACCATTAATATCAATGAATTATCTCAATATGCTTTCTGGCGCCTTATCTTTTAGCTAGCACCCAGCTAGCACCAGAACGGAATTCAGGGGAATTTAGAAACGGCTCAAAGAGCGCCCCCGGCACGACCGCTTAGTACGCGGCCAGACTTTTTGATGGGCACCTCAACAATCTCCCCCATAGCGATCTTCATGACCTTGACAGCTGCGCCGAACACGGCCGCCGCCGCCAGCGCCCACGGTGCGCGACAAGAGCGAGGCCGCATACGCCCGGAGGGACCTATTTGAACGCCGCCGAAAGCTGATGGACGCCTGGGCAGCGCATTGCACTGACCGGCGCTCAAGGGGCGTTGTTACGCAGTTTAGAGGGCGTGGCCAGATCGCCCAGTGAATTATCTCAGACGGAAACCGATAGCCGCTGGGAGCCCACGCGCTGGCGCCGACGTGACGCTAAGCTGTGGCCCGCGTCAGGCAGACGCCAGGCCATAGGAGGGCGTTGTCAGAGTAAATCGATTACTTTGTCCGAGGGTCGGATTCAAAATTTGCGCCCGTTGATTTTCCTCAAATCTTGGGAATCGAGATAGGCACTTCGGTGTCCTCTTGAGGTATTCAGAATTTTGCTCTGACAGTGCCCAGGAATTGATCTTAAGCTGGCTGCCGTCGAGCGGGTAATCGTGAGCGATCAGATAGGGGGCGATCATGCGTAAGTTAGTCCACGCAATCGCGCTGCTGCTGGCGCTAGGCCTCGCGGCACCTGTACTGGCGGGGCCGCTCGATGATGCGCATTATGCTGAGTGGATGTGCAATTGGCTGGGCGGCGAGCTTCGTTAAATAGATGATGCGATTGTTCGAGTTCGCGCGATGAAGCGCGCCACCAAGGTTCTGGCAACAATTCTTCTCTTGTTCATTTCGACAACGGTGTCTCTTGAAGCGGCCGGTATCGCTTATGCCTATATCGTCGAGGGGCGATTCTTCTACGCTCGATCAACACCGGCCGCAGTACCGACTTGGCGGTCAACGATCCATCCGTTTTGGGGTCACGCGACGGTTCCGGATAATGACGCCAACAAGGACGTGATCTACGATGACATGGCAATTTCCCACGCACCGTCATTCGGGCAAGTCGTCCATCCGATCGAGCGCAAGAAAGACGAAATTATCATCGGAATCTTCGGCGGTTCCGTCGCCGCGTCTCTTGGCTATTGGGCTGAACATAACCCCCGCGGCTTCAATGACTTGATTGCTGCGGAATTTCCCGGCAAGACCGTCAGGACGATCAATTTTGCGGTTGTTGGACAGAAGCAACCCAGTACGGCCAACATCCTCACTTACTTTCTGGCGCTCGGTCAGGAGTTCGACCTTGTTATCAATGTCGATGGATTCAACGACGCAGTGATTTCGGCTAGCAATGCCGAAAAGGGCATTCACTATTCTTGGCCGGCGCCAGCATGGGCAAGGGCCATTAACAAGATCGCGGAACCTGATCTCTCCGGTATAGGGGCTAAATGCCCGATCGCGGCTTGCTACGCTGTGGCGAAAATTGCCGCCGTTACGGCGGGGTCGTTGATACGCCTCTTCAACGTGCCAAGCGCTAACATGATGTTAGTGCCTCGTAATAGGGGAAGCGAAAACGATATCATCTCATACTGGTTGAAGGCATCGCAGCTTATGGAAGCGATGGCCAAGAGCCAGGGTATAAAATATCTGCACGTTCTCCAGCCGAACCAATGGTTCCGCAGATCGGCCCCTTACGGTGGAGTGAAGGAAAACCATTCGTATGACTTTGTTCCGGTGTTCTACCCGAAGATGATTGAAGCCGCCAAGGCGTCCGGAGAAAATTTCTTCGACGCGACGGCGGCGCTCGACGCCTACGGAGACGAGGTCTACAGCGACACCTGCTGTCATCTGACCGAAGAAGGTCGGGAACAGGTTCTAAAGGTTCTGGTGCCACACGCGGTTGATGCGCTTCAGCGCTGATAGCGCGCTCCATGCGTGTTTACTACGCGACTTCGTAGGTGCACACGCCGCGCAGTGAACTGATGGTGTGGATGCCCCCTCCCACCGGCATCGTAAGATGCCTGACTGGCGCATGAAGCGTCGGAGAAGGAGGATGGCATGGCCGACATTCAGATTTTGGCGATCGATCTTGCGAAACGCAGCTTTCAGATTTGCGCTACAGGGCCAGGAGGGGCGGTTCTGTTCAATCGGACTGTCTCCCGCGCGAAGCTCGAGAAGATTTTGACTGAGCAATCGCATTGCATCGTCGCGATGGAAGCTTGCGCCACAAGCCATTTTTGGGGTCGTTTCGCTCGAGCTCTGGGCCACGATGTCAGGCTGATTCCGCCGGTCTACGTTAAACCATTTGTCAAACGGCAGAAAAATGATGCCGCCGACGCTGCGGCGATTGCGGAAGCGGCGCTCCGCCCGAACCTGCACTATGTTGCGGTGAAGAGCGTGGAGCATCAAGCACGCGCCGTTGCTTTTCGGACGCACCAATGCTTCGTTCGCCAGCGTACGCAGCTAATGGCATTGTCAGAGCAAATCAGGTTGAGGGCAACGGTCGGCGGGGCCTCTCTGGAATCTTGGGGGGCTCGATGATTGGCACTTACCGCTTCGCTCTGTCGGTGTTCGTCGTAGCGGCCCATCTCTGGGATGCAAGTGCGGCTCCGCTGTCTAACCAAGCGGTGTTTTCGTTCTACGTCTTGAGCGGGTTCCTGATGACGATGGTCCTGAACGAAACCTACGGGTTCGCTCCCACGGGATTCGCTCGGTTTTGGGGCAATCGCATTCTGCGCCTTTGGCCCGTGTACCTTGTGACGGTCGCCGTTGTCGGTGCCCACATCGCTTGGATTGGTCCACTCAATCAAAAATTCCCGATGATCCAGTTGCCGACGATCCCCGCCGAAGCAATCGTCAACGTCACAATCCTTGGAATTTCTGGCTTCCGTTTCTCTAGTATCCCGAGCGCCGTTCTGGTCCCGAATGCCTGGTCCCTGTCGGTCGAAATATTCTGCTACCTGTTGCTGTCGCTCTATTTTGCGAAAAGCCCGAGACGCGCATTCGGGATGCTGCTGATTGGCGCGGTGGTTACAGCTCTTAGGGCACTGTCAGAGCAAAATTCTGAATACCTCAAGAGGACACCGAAGTGCCTGTCTCGATTCCCAAGATTTGAGGAAAATCAACGGGCGCAAATTTTGAATCCGACCCTCGAGCAAAGTAATCGATTTACTCTGACAACGCCCTGCAAACAGAGGTGGCGGCGGTCGGGAGCGCGACACATCGTCGGGCAGGGGCGGATCCCACGCCTCGCCGAATTTAGGGTTTGCCGCCTTCGGAAATCGCCCGCGTTTTCCGGCCGCGAGCGGTCTAGCGTTCGCATTTCGCGGCGCAGGCGGCCATTCTGCGAGGCACCGGTTTGCCGAGTGGAGAAGAAAAATCATGCATATTGTCAATAAGGTACCATATTATTTCCTAATAATACCTAGTTTAGACCTAAAGCGGACTTGAGCTTCGGGATTTCCACGGGATTCCCAATGGCAGGTAACTCTTTGAACGATAGAAATAATTTGCCTTTCATTGGGGCTTCCATTCCGGCCCAATTTTTGCGTAAATCACGCCCATGGCGACCGTAGGAGGCACAGCAGCCGCAGATTTCATCCACGTTTCGGGCGACGGGATTTCCAATCCCGGCGGCCTTAACGAACTCGCGACCGCGACCGATCTCGCCGATTCGATTACGGGCGGCGCCGGCAACGATGTGATCTATGCCGGCGGCGGCAACGACACGCTCAACTATTCGGGTTCGACCAACGGTTTCGATTCGATTTCCGGCGGCTTGGGCACCGATACGGCTCTCGGCAGCGGCGGCGCCGATGTGATCGGCTTTACGGGATACGGCGGGACGTTCTCCGTCGAGGTCATCGATGGCGGCGCTGGCACCGACACCATCCTCGGCGACGGCAACGCCAATATCTTCGACTTTTCCGCGACGACGCTGACCTCGATCGAATCCATCGATGGCGGCGCGGGCGCCGACACGATCACGGGTTCCTCCGGCGCCAATACCATCTTCGGTTCGGCGGGCGCCGACACGCTCATCGGCGGCGCGGGCAACGACACCTTTACCGGCGGCACGGAAGCCGACTCCCTCGAAGGCGGCGCGGACAACGATACGTTCCTCTACACCACCGGCGCAGGGTTCGACAGGATCACGGACTCGGGCGGCACCGTCGATGTGATTCTTGGCTCGGGCGTGGCGGACGTGATCGAACTTGCCGCCTTCTCTGGCATCGAATCGCTCGATGCCGGCGCGGGCACCGATACCCTGCTGGGCGATGGCAACGCCAATATCTTTAATCTTTCCGCCGTCACCGTCGCGAGTCTGGAATCGATCGACGGCGCGGGCGGCAATGACACCATCACCGGCGCGAGCGGCACCCAGGCCCTCATCGGCGGTGCGGGCGACGACACTCTCGACGCCGGCAGCGGCAACGATACTTATCGCTATAACGGCTCGGGCCTCGGATTTGACGTAATCACGGACTCGGGCGGCACCGACACCATTCTCGGCACCGCCGCGGTCAACGATGTCATCGGGCTTTCGTCGTTCTCAGGTATCGAATCCCTGGACGCCAACACGGGCACGGACACCCTGCTCGGCGACGGCAATGCCAATATCTTCAATCTTTCCGCCGTCGTCACCGTGGGCCTCGAATCCATCGATGGCGCGGGCGGCAACGACACCATCACCGGCACCACGTCCGCCGAAACCCTCGTCGGCGGCGCGGGCGACGACTCCCTTGTCGGCGGCGGCGGCAACGATGTGTACGTCTATAACGGCACCGGCCTCGGCATCGACGCGATCACGGACTCGGGGGGCACCGACACCATTCTCGGCACCGCCGCGGTGGACGACGTCATCGGGCTTTCGTCGCTCTCCGCCATCGAATCGCTGAATGCCGGCACCGGCACCGACACCCTGCTGGGCGACGCCAACGCCAATATCTTCAATCTTTCTGCCGTCACCGTCGCGGGTCTCGAATCGATCGACGGCGCGGGCGGCGCCGACACCCTCACCGGCACGGCGGCCGCCGAGACCATCGTCGGCGGCGCGGGCGCCGACACCATCACCGGCGGCGCGGGCATCGACGTCCTCGAAGGCGGCACGGAAAACGATACGTTCCTCTACACCACCGCCGCTGGGTTCGACACGATCACGGACTCGGGCGGTACCGCCGATGTAATCCTCGGCTCGGCCGCAATCGACGTCATCGAACTTGCCGCATTCTCCGGCATCGAATCGCTCAATGCTGGCGCCCTCGCCGACACCC
>CAMAPP010000134.1 GCA_945860095.1 Rhizobium sp. Q54
CTACGATCCGCAGCCCATCCACAACGACAAGGAAAAGGCCAAGGACGGCTTGTTCGGTGATATCGTCGCCAGCGGCTTTCAGACCTGTGCGCTGAGCTTCAAGCTGTTTTTCGAGACCGGAGTCATCGCCGCGTGCAATCTCGGCGCGCCGGCGGTGGACGATATCCGGTTCTTGAAGCCGCTACGCGCGGGCGACACGCTGCAAGTCGAGGTCGAGATTGCCGAGGCGCGCCCGTCCTCCAAGCCCGGGCGCGGCGTCCTGGTGCTGAAATACGCGACCCGCAACCAGCGCGACGAAATCATGGCGACGATGGTCATTCCGCACATCGTCCGCCGCCGACCGGCGTGAAGCCCGCAAGCTTAGACGGAATGGCCCTTGGCGCGGCGCGCCAAGCCGCCGAACAGATCGAGCATGCGTTCACGCCATGGATAAAGCGGATCGTCCTTGGCGAGCAGGGCAAAGGGACTCGTGCCGCGCGCCCACATGAACGTACCGAACAGGATGTAATCGGGATAGGCGGGCGCGTCGCCCGACAGGAAAGCTTGGTCGCGCACGGTCAGGCGGACGGGCAGAAGAACGTTTTTCCACGCCTCGACGTGCTTCTCGCGCTCGGCATGCATGGCTTCGATAGCCGCGCCGAAGCGCGCTTCGCGCGTCTTGCGGAAATATTCGCGGTCAACGGGATCGACGTTCGCGAAGACGTCGCCGAGAATGAGGCGCGCCATCGCCGGATGAAGCTGGCCGTCGCAATAGTAATTGATGGCCTTGGCGACGCCGCGCCCGACCGCGCCGCCGAACAGCGATGGCCGGTCGGGGTAACGATCCTCGAGATAGGTGGCGATCTTCCAGGAATCGGACACGACGGTGTCGCCGTCCTTGAGCACGGGCACCTTGTCCTGGCCGCTGAAGGCCAATTTTGTCTTGTCGGTGAACAGGCAGGGCACGATCTTGTCAGGCACGAGACCCTTGTGCGCCAAGGCCAGGCGCGTGCGCCAGGCAAAGGGGCTAAAGCGCAGGTCGTCCTTGCCGAGCAGTTCGTAGAGCACCAAACTCATCCTCGCCTCCTTGGGTCGGCGGCGAGCGTATATCATCGGACCCCGAGCCGAGGAGGGCTTCGCGATGACCACGCTCCACGTCTATAGCGCCGAGGTTTGCCCTTACGCGGCGCGCACACGGTTGGCGCTCATGGAAAAGGGCTTGGCCTTCGAGGTCACGGAAATCGACTTGCGGCATAAGCCGGACTGGTTTCCGGCGGTATCGCCCTACGGCAAGGTGCCGGTGCTCAAGCACGGAGAAAATTTGATCTGGGAATCGGCGATCATCAACGAATACATCGAGGACACCTTTCCCGACCCGCCCTTGCTGCCCAGGAACCCGGCCGAACGGGCGCGCGCGCGATTCTGGATCGATTTCGCGAACGTGAAATTCACGCCGACCTGGTACCGGGTATTTCTCGCACGCGATGCGGCCGAGCGTGCGCGCTTGGGCGCCGAACTCATGGATCATTTCCGCTTCCTGGAACGCGACGGCATCGGACGGGGGCCGGGGCCGTTCTTCATGGGAAGGGCTTTGAGCCTCGTCGATCTCACCCTACAACCCTGGTTCGAGCGTATTCCCGCGCTCGCGCATTACCGCAAATTCTCCTTGCCGGACGAGTGCGCGCGCCTGCGCGATTGGATGGCGATGATGGCCGAGCGGCCCTTTGTCCGGGCCATTGCCAAGCCCGTCGCGTACTATCTAGAAGGTTACCGGCGCTATGCGGATGGCAGCGAGGACGGCGTGACCGCGCGCGAGCTCAAGCGCTAGACCGGCCTTAACCCGGATATTTTTTCGCAGGCGGAGCAAACGCCTCCGCATGGGCCGCGAAAGGACCGTCGTGATCAGACCCGCCGTCCGGCCCGCCAATCCCAAGTTTTCCTCCGGTCCATGCCCCAAGCGGCCGGGATGGTCATTGGCCGCGCTCGAAGGCGCCTTTCTCGGTCGCTCGCATCGCTCGGCCGCCGGCAGGGCCCGCCTGGCCGAGGTCATCGAACGCAGCAAGGCGGTTCTTCTCATGCCCGCGGACTGGCGCCTCGCCATCGTGCCGGCGTCCGATACGGGGGCCGTCGAAATCGCGCTGTGGTCGATGTTGGGCGCGCGCGGCGCCGACATGGTGGCGTGGGAAAGCTTCGGTGAAACCTGGGCCTTGGACGCGACCAAGGCGTTGAAACTCGCCGACGCGCGCACGATCGTGGCCGAATACGGTTTTCTGCCCGATTTGTCGCAAGTCGATTGGAACCGCGATGTCGTGTTCACCTGGAACGGCACGACTTCCGGCGTGCGCGTGCCGGACGGCGATTGGATCGCGCGCGACCGGCGTGGCCTTGCCATCTGCGACGCGACCTCCGCCGCCTTCGCCATGGCCTTGCCTTGGGACCGGCTCGATGTCGTGACTTGGTCTTGGCAGAAGGCGTTGGGCGGCGAGGGGGCGCACGGCATGCTGGCGCTCGGCCCACGCGCGGTCGAACGGCTGGAAAACCATACGCCGAACTGGCCCCTGCCGAAGCTGTTCCGCCTAACCAAGGCCGGCAAGCTCGACGACGCACTTTTTCGCGGCGAGACCATCAACACTCCGTCCATGCTGTGCGTGGAAGATGCGCTCGATGGTTTGAAATGGGCCGAGGCGATCGGCGGCTTGCCGGCTTTGATCGCGCGCGCCGAGGCCAATCTTGCCGCCATCGCCGATTGGGTATCGGGCAGCGCTTGGGCCGCGTTCTTGGCGGAGGACGCGCGCACGCGCTCGCCGACCTCGATCTGTCTCAAGGCCAAGGACCCGTGGTTTGCCGCCTTGCCCAAACCCAAGGCCGCCGAAATCATGAAGTCCGTCGTCCGTCTTCTCGAAGTCGAGCGCGCCGCCCTCGATGTCGGCGCTTACCGGGCGGCGCCGCCGGGCTTGCGAATCTGGGGTGGCGCCACGGTCGAGCGCGTCGATATTTTGGCGCTCCTGCCCTGGGTCGATTGGGCCTACGGCGCGGCGCGGGCGCAAGCGGAAAAGGCGGCGTAATGTTCAAAGTCCTGATCGCGGACAAGCTTTCGGCCAAGGCCCAACGCATCTTCGCCGCGCGCGGCATCGAGGCGGCGGTCAAAACCGACCTCGATCCGGCCGCGTTCGCCGCCGCGCTCGCCGATTGCGAGGGCTTGGCCGTGCGTTCGTCCACCCAAGTGACGGCGGAGATCCTTGCCGGCGCGCCCAAGCTCAAGGTCATTGGCCGCGCCGGCATCGGCGTGGACAATATCGACGTTGCGGCCGCCACGCGCCGGGGCATCGTCGTCATGAACACGCCGCACGGCAATTCCGTAACCACCGCCGAACACAGCCTGGCCATGATGTTCGCGCTCGCGCGCCAGATTCCGGCCGCGGACCGCTCCACCCAGGCGGGGAAGTGGGAGAAGAACCGCTTCATGGGCGTCGAGCTTACCGGCAAGACGCTCGGCATCGTCGGCTGCGGCAATATCGGCTCGATCGTGGCGGAACGCGCGCTGGGCCTGCGCATGAAGGTCGTGGGCCACGATCCTTATCTCGCGCCCGAGCGCGCGCGGGCGCTGGGTATCGAGGCGGTCGGTCTCGACGAATTGCTGGCGCGTGCCGATTTCATCACCTTGCACCTGCCCCTCAACGACAAGACGCGCGGCATCATCGACGCCAAGGCTCTAGCCAAGACCAAGCAAGGCGTGCGTCTGATCAATTGCGCGCGCGGCGGCTTGGTGGTTGAGGCGGACTTGAAGGCGGGTCTCGATTCCGGCCAAGTGGCGGGCGCGGCGCTCGACGTGTTCGCGGTCGAGCCAGCCATCGCCAATCCGCTGTTCGGCCATCCCAACGTGGTGATGACGCCTCATCTCGGCGCGGCCACCCACGAGGCGCAGGAAAACGTCGCGGTCCAGGTCGCCGAACAGATGGCGGATTTCCTCGTCACGGGCGCGGTTTCGAACGCGGTCAACGCGCCCTCGGTCACGGCCGAGGAAGCGGCGCGGCTCAAGCCCTACATGGCGCTCGTCGCCCAGCTTGGCGCCTTTCTCGGTCAATTGGTCGAGGAAGGCATCCGCACGGTGACGCTCGAGTACCGGGGCCAGGTGGGTCAGCTCAATACCCGGCCGCTGACGGCGGTGGCGCTCGCCCATCTGCTCGCGCCGCGGCTCGATTCGGTCAACATGGTGAACGCTCCAGAGGTCGCGCGCGCGCGCGGCATCGCGGTCAAGGAAATCGTCGAGGACCAGGATCCCGATTACCAAGGCTCCGTGGCCTTGAGCGTGTCGGCCGACGGTATCGTGCGCGACATCGCCGGCACGCTGGTCGGCGGGCATCGTCCGCGCCTCGTGCGCGTCGATGGCATCGCGGTCGAGGCGGAATTGGGCGCGCACATGGTCTATGTCCGCAATCGTGACATTCCGGGCGTCATCGGCCGCATCGGTACGCTGCTCGGCGAGTCGGGCGTGAACATCGCCACGTTCAGCCTCGGCCGGCGAAGCCAGGGCGGGGATGCGATGGCGCTGGTGGGGGTGGACGAGGCGCCGCCGGCCGCGGTACTCGACAGATTGCGCGCGCTCGGCGAGATCGTTCAGGTCACGCCGCTGCGATTCTAGCCCGGTTTTTCCTCACCAGTTCGGCGAACGCCTCCGCGTTCACGGGCGGGCTGAAGAAATTGCCCTGGATCGCGTCGCAGCCGCGGTCCTTGAGGAAAGCGAGCTGTTCGGCGGTCTCCACGCCCTCGGCGATGACGTTGAGCTTGAGATTGTGCGCAAGGCCGATCACGGCCTCGGCGATCGCCGCATCCTCGGGATCGTTCGAGACATCGTTGACGAAGGACTTGTCGATCTTGAGGGTGTCGAGGGGAAAGCGCTTGAGGTAGCTGAGCGAGGAATAGCCGGTGCCGAAATCGTCGATCGATACGCCGACGCCCATGGCGCGCAGGCGCGCCAGGGTGGCATGGCTGGCCTCGGTGTCTTCCATGAGGGTGCTTTCGGTCAGTTCGAGGTTGAGCCGGTCCGCCGTCATGCCCGATTGGGCGAGCGCTTTCGCGACGGCTTCCGGGAACGCGTGGGCCCGGAACTGACGCTGGGCGACGTTGACCGCGAGGCGCAAATCCGGCAAGCCCTGGTCTTCCCACGTTCGGACCTGACGGCAGGAATTCGTCAAGACCCAGGCGCCGAGCGGAATGATGAGGCCGGTTTCCTCGGCGACGGGAATGAACTCGGCCGGGCCCAGCAAACCGAAATCTCGGTGCTGCCAGCGCACCAGGGCTTCGGCACCGGTGATCAGCCCCGTGCGCAAATCGACCTGCGGCTGATAGTGGAGGATTAATTCCTGGCGCTCGAGCGCGCGATGTAGGCTCGTCTGCAATACTAGGCGCTGCAATTCCTGGGCGGTCATTTTGCGGGTGTAAAACTGGTGGCAATTGTGCCCCTTCAGGCGCGCGCGGCCCATGGCCGTCCCGGCGCTTGCCGCGAGCGTATCGGCGTCCCAGCCGCAAATCGGATAGGTCGCGATGCCGACCGAGATCGCCACGAAGACGTCGTGCCCGCCGATCTCGAACGGCACCGACATGGCCTGGGTCAGACGGATGGCGACGGGCTCGGCGTCGTCGATCGTCGCCATCGCATCGACCACGAAGGCAAAGCTGTCATCGCCCAGACGCGCCAGGGATTGTTCGTCGGGCAGGCAGGTCTTGATGCGTTCGATCACGGCGCCGAGCAAGCGCTCGCTGGCCGCGCGCCCGACGGTTTCCACCGCGAATTTGAAGCTGTCGAGACCAACGATGACGACCGCGATCATGTCGTCGCGGCGTCGCGCCTGGGACACCGCCCGTTCCACGATTCCCCGGAACTGTACGCGGTTGGCAAGGCCCGTGTCGGGATCGAAATTGGACAGATAGTGAAACCGCGCCGCCGCCTGCCGCCTTTCCCAGGCGTGGGACAGCGCGCGGTCGAGCAGGGCCGCGGACAGCTCGCCCTCGACCAGACAGTCCGCGGCGCCCGCGCCGATCGCCCAAGCCTCGATGCCCGAATCGGCGGGCACGCCGTACAGCACCGCCGGCGCCGCGCCCGGATCCTCGGCGATTTCGCGCAACAGGTGCGCCCCCAAGCCGTCGTCGAGGGTCATGTCGATCAAGGCCACGTCGTGGCGGCCGTCCTCGATCGCGCGCAGCGCCGCGCCGTAACCGGACTGCCAGTCGAGCGCATAGACGTTCCGGCGCGACCGGGCCAACATGTCGGCCACGCGGTCGCGGTCCGCGGACGAATTGCGGACAAGCAGAACCGATAAGGCTTCGCGGCGCGGCGCGGTCGTCACTTTACGGTCCTCGGCTCGTCGTTTTACGGTCTTCGGCCTCGATGGAACGGGCGTTTCGCGCGCTCGCCGGGCCATCCTTCCAGTAGGCCCGGTGTACTTTAAGAAAACGTGAAAACCGGCTAGGTTCCGCCACGGTGAGCCGGCCTGTTTGGTCCATATTGCTCTCGAGAAAGCGTCGCTTCCGTGGCTGCGGAATCTGTAAATACGCCGACCGATGAGGCCTCACGGGCGCGTTCGGGCTTGCAAGGTCCCGATTTTTTCACGCCCACCAAGGCCGAAGCGGATCGGTTCGCGGCATTTCAGCGCATGCGCGTCGCGGCGCTGGGATTTTTCGCGCTTGTGCTCGTCGGCGTGTCCGCCTGGACCGTATCCGACCGCCACGATCGCGAGATCAAGGCCGCGACCGTCGATGCCGCGAACCTAGCGCGCGCTTTCCCGCCGGGCGCGTGGTCGAGGCCGAACTAAGCCAGGTGCGGTCGTACGAAAGCCATATCGCCGAGTAGCCGCGAAACAAGAGGGGGAACGGCCGTGAAAATCGCTCGCATCCAAGCCTATAAGGTCGATCTGCCGCTGCATGAGGGCAGCTACAAATGGTCGGGCGGGAAGTCCGTCGACGTGTTTGACAGCACGCACGTGTCGGTCGAAACCGATAACGGCCTCGTGGGTTGGGGCGAGGTGTGCCCGCTCGGGCCGTTTTATTTGCCCGCCTACGCCGCCGGCGTGCGCGCCGGTCTCAAGGAAATGGGCCCCCATCTGATCGGCCATGACCCGCGGGAAATCGGCAAGCTCAATCGTTTGATGGATGCGGCGATGAAGGGGCACCCTTACGTGAAAAGCGGCATCGACATCGCGTGCTGG
>CAMAPP010000135.1 GCA_945860095.1 Rhizobium sp. Q54
TTCCCCGCCGGCTTGAGCCAGATCGTCTTCACCTGCACGGGGAGCGAGAGCGTCGATCTGGCCTTGCGCGTCGCGCGGCGGTCGGCGGGTGCCCAAGGGGTCGTCGTCACCGACACCGCCTATCACGGAAACACGACCGCCGTCGCGGCGATCTCGCCGTCATCGGGCGCGGCGGTGCCGGTCGGCGTCGACGTGCGCACCGTCGCCCCGCCCGATCGGCGCGAGGGGCCCGATGTTGGCGCGCGATTTGCCGCGCGGGTCGAGGCGGCGATCGCCGATTTGCGCCTCCATGGCATTGGCTTCGCGGCCTTCATCGCCGATTCAGTCTTCTCGAGCGACGGCGTCTTCGTCGATCCGCCGGGCATGCTGGCCGAAACCCTTGGCGTCGTGCACGCGGCGGGCGGTTGCTATATCGCGGATGAGGTGCAGCCCGGATTCGGGCGGACGGGCGACGCCATGTGGGGCTTCGCCCGGCACGGACTCGCGCCGGACATGGTCGTTCTGGGCAAGCCGATGGGCAACGGCATGCCCGTGGCTGGGCTCGTGGTGCGGCCCGAGGTGATTCGCGACTTCGCGCGCGAGTCCGGCTATTTCAACACCTACGGCGGCAATCCCGTGGCGGCGGCCGCCGGACTCGCCGTGCTCCAAGTGATCGAGCGCGAGGGCCTCATCGACAATGCGCGCACCGTTGGCGCCTATCTTCGCGACGGTTTTGCCGGGATTGCGGGCCGGGCCTCGATGATTAGAGACGTGCGCGGCGCGGGTCTTTACCTCGGCGTCGAACTTGCCCGCGACGGCCGCCCAGCGAGTGACCTCGCGGCGTCCGTCGTCGGCGGGATGCGCCAACACGGAGTTCTCATCGGACTCGCGGGCGCCCAAGCCAATGTGCTCAAGATCCGCCCGCCGCTCTGCTTCAGCCGCGAGAACGCCGATCAGCTTCTCCGTGCCGCCGAGGACGTCCTCAAGACCCTATGATGTACGACGACGGTTTTCTCGCCCGGATCGAGCGGCAAGTGCGCCACGCCCGCGCGCGTTGGGGTTTCGGTCCCGACGCCGATGTGACGCTCATGACCATATCGGAGAATGCGACCTACCTTCTCGCCGAGGGCGAGCGGCGGATGGTGCTGCGGGTCCATAGGCCCGGCTACCACACGCTCGACGAAATCCGATCCGAGCTCGCCTGGATCGAGGCGCTCCGCGCCGACGGCACGGTGCCGACGCCGAAGCCGATCGCCGCGCGCGACGGCGCGCTGCTGCAGGCAATCGGGGAGAATAGCGACGCGCCGCGTATCGCGGTCGGCTTCGACTTCGTCTCGGGCCACGAGCCCGAGGTTGACGGTAATCTGCCCGAATGGTTTCGCGAACTCGGCCGCATCACCGCGCGCATGCACCGGCAGGCGCGTGGCTGGACTTTGCCCGAAGGCTTTCGCCGGAAGATGTGGAATTTCGACGCGGCCTTGGGGCGCATCGCCTATTGGGGCGATTGGCGCAAGGGACCCGGCCTCGACGATCGGGGTCGCGCGCTTCTCCAGCGCGCGGCCGACCGGATCGAGCGGCTTCTGACGGCGCTCGGCACGGGGCCCGAGCATTTCGGCCTAGTGCATGCCGATCTCCGGCTTGCCAATTTGCTCGTCGACCGCGAGCGTATGACCGTGATCGACTTCGACGACTGCGGCTTCGGCTGGTTCGCTTACGATTTTGCCGCCTCGATCAGCTTCATCGAGCATGAGCCGGTCATCCCCGGGCTCGTGGAAGCGTGGATCGCCGGCTACCGGGACGTGGCGCCGCTCTCGCCCGAGAACGAGGCGGCGATTCCGACCATGGTCATGCTGCGGCGTATCCTGCTCGTGGCCTGGGTGGCCTCGCATGCCGAGACGCCGACGGCGCAAGCCATGGGCACACGGTTCACGGAAGAGACGCTCAAGCTGGCCGAGAAGTATTTGTCGTAAGGGCTTCGTCACGTCGCCGAACGAAGAACGCGAAGAGCCTGTGGCCGAGGTCATTCATCAGCGCGGCCCCTGGCGGAACTTCGAGGCCGTCGAGTTCGCAACACGGACCTGGGTGGACTGGTTCAACAATCGCCAGCTGTTGGAGCCTATCGGAAACATCCCGCCGGCAGAGACCGAGGCACGATTCTACGCCATGCTCGTCTACGCCATGCTCGGCGAGCAGAAACGGGCGGCGTGACTCGAATGAAACAAACTCCGGCGACCCCGGAGCGGTTCACTGCGAGTTGCCGGAGCTCTTCCGAAGATTGACAACCAGGAGCGTCGCCGACATCTCACTGGTTCGGAGCAAACGATCCCGTGGCTCCACCAGCGTATCGCCCGGTCGCAAGAGTTCACCTTGCACCATGACGGTGCCGGCCACGCAATGAACCGCCGCAGAACAATGTGGCACTGTGACGTCGTGATTGTTTGCGATCACGACGGTAGATACTGTTCCCTGCATGCTCTCGCGATTGAAGATGACGTTGAAAGCGCGCGATGGCTCTCCGACCAAAGTGCATCTCGTGGGCCTATCTCCGGGAAAGCATACGGGCACCAGTGGATTGCAGCGTAGCGGCAATAGCTCACTGATGTGAAGGTCTATGGGATTTTCGCCAACCAATGTCAGGATACGGTTGCATCCCTCGTAGTGGGAGAACTCGGCATCCTCCACAAGCTCCGCGATGCTGATGAGCCAGTCACGGGACCCACTGCCTGACGTTTTGGCCGCCACGTCACGGGTCACGCCGCAGCCATTAGGCCATGGCCTCGGCATGAGTTCACTGAAGCGGAAAATAGAGTTTCTAGCGTTCGCCATGGCGGGTGGTGTATGCGGAGGATTCCTCAGCCAACGAGTGATGTCGGACTCTACATATCGATAGTCAAGTAGTTGCGTTCGCCTTTACACCGACAAAAGCATCTCAAGCACAAGCGGATATAATGACGCGATCAACAGACATAGGAATCCCGGGAGGAAAACCCAGCGTTCAGCGCTTCTTCGGCAGGCGCACGATGAGGGCGAACGGGATGGTTGCCAGTGTGACCAGGGCGATCAGGTAGAAGCAGTTGTTGTACGCGATCATGGCGGACTGCTTCGCGATCTCGGCGCTCACCGTCGCCAGACCACCCGGCCGGCCCGGATCGAAGAAGGACGGCACAATGCTCTGGCGGAATGCGGCGCTATAGGCCGAAAGCTGCGCGCCCAAGGCGTCCTGATTCACTTTGCTGCTGCGCGACAGCACGTTGTAGATGATCGCCGTGCCCGTGGCGGTGCCCAACGTCGACATCAGGTAAAAGACGGCCGTGCCCTCGTCCTTCAGGCGTTGCGGGAGGGTGGCGAAGGTCATGACGGCGATGGGTATGTAGCTGATCGCGGAGCACGCGCCCTGGAGGAACAACGTCCACGCCACGTCCATGTGGCGCACATCGGTGGTCCATTGCGACATGCTCCAGGCGGAAACAAACATGCACAGAAAACCGCCGATGAAGGCCGTGCGCGGGTTCACCTTGTCCGCCACAGGACTGAAGGCCAGAGAGATGAGGACGAGGCCCGCGGCGCGCCAACCCAGAAGGTAGCCCGCTTCGGCGATGGTGTATCCGGCCAGGCTTTGCAGCAGCACCGGCACGAGAAAGAGTTGCAGGAAGTTTAGCGCACCGTAGATGAAGACCAGGAAGCTCCCGATGGCATAGTTGCGATCGAGGAACAGCCCGCGATCGAAGAAAGGGCGCCGCGCGAGGATCGTGTGCGCGATGAAGGCGTAGAACGCGAAGCACGCAACCGCGACCTCGACGACGATTTCCGGTGATTCGAACCATTCCAGCCGCTCGCCGCGGTTGAGGGCGAGCTGGAACGCGCAGATGGCGATGGAGAAGAGGCCGAAGCCGGTCCAGCTCATGCGCTGGCGCGCATCGCTGGGCGTGGCCTGCGTAAAGAGCCAAGCCGCAGCAAAAGCGATCGTGCCCAGAGGCACGATGATGAAGAAGACCCAGGGCCAGCCGTAGAGCTCCACCAGCACGCCGCCCACATAGGGGCCGATGACCGCGCCCGAGGCAGCGCCCACCGCCAGCGCGCCGATGACGAAACCCTGCTTCTCCGGCGGGAAGAGATCGGTGCCGATGGCCTGGCCCATGGGCAGCAGGGGCGCGCCAAACATGCCCTGAAGAACGCGGTAGATGACCGCCTCGTAAAGCGAGCTCGACAGCCCGCACAGCAGCGAGGCGATGGTGAACCCGGCCAGGGAGATCATATGGATGCGCTTACGTCCGAAGCGCATGGAAATCCAGCCTGTGCAGGCCGTGACGATGGTGGTCCCGATGATGAACGAGGTCAGCATCCAGGACATCTGGTCGGGCGCGGCCGAGAAGGCACCCTGCATGTAGGGCAGTGCCGTGCCGGACGTTGTCAGCGCCATCACATAGGAGGCCGAGCCCAAACAGGCGGCAATGAAGGCCAGCCACCGGACGGTGGCTGAAACCATGGCTGGACCGGCAACAGCTTGCGTCATGTCCTCCCCAGAACATCGCCGGATGGGACGGCTCCGTCCGGCGCTGCGGGATGGTGACAAGTGGGGGCGTGGCCGTCCAGATCGGCCTGCATCCGGCCTTGTCCGGCACCTTTTCCTCCACGGGTGACTGCGGCCCGTTGACGGATGGGGCTCGCAGCGCCGTTTCCAACTACAATTCCATGTCGGTGGACGCAGCTTCGGTAGAGGCGGCTTTGTCACGTTGTGAAATCGCGACCAACCGTGACCCCGCTATCAGGTGGTTCTAAGTCATTAATGGAACTATTGGATCGAGTGTGTGGGAGGGATCCCGGCTGGACGCGAAACGCGCCCCGCCGGATTCAAGTGCTCTCCAATGAATGCAATGCGTTGTATGGCTTAACGGGTGGCGTCACGGTTGGGCGCGATTTCACAGAACAACAGCCGTCGGTCGTTGATTTGCACCCCAATCTACCGACCCTCTACCGCCGCAAGGTTCACGAGCTGCAAGCCAGCCTCAACAGCCCCACCGTGCGGCAAGAGGCATCCGAAATCCTGCGGTCGCTTATAGAGCGCGTCTTAATTCACCCCGAACCAAAGCGGGGTGCTGTGCAAGTCGAACTGAGGGGACAGATCGCCTCGATTCTAGAATTTGCAAATCGCAAGAATACAACAGGAACGGAAGTAGGGTTAATGTTGGTAGCGGTGGAGGGACTCGAACCCCCGACACAAGGATTATGATTCCTCTGCTCTACCACCTGAGCTACACCGCCACGAAACCGGTTCTGTTGGGGAACGCGCGGGGTTGTAGGCCCCGCGCCCGCGCCCTGTCAATCCATGCCGACATCAATCCCCATCGACGTCAATCCATGCCGATATGGCCGCGCCCGGGCACGGCTTCACGCCGCCTCGGCCGCGGCTTCGCGCACGATCCAGCCGCCGCCGAGCACCCGGTCGCCGTCATAGACCACCCCCGCCTGTCCGGGCGCCACCCCTTCCTGGGGCATGTCGAAATCGAGCGTCACCAAGCCGCCCGGCGCGGGCGCCAGCGTCGCGGGCGAAGCCGTCATTTGGGCGCGGAGCTTGGCCGATACGCGCATGGCCCGTTCCGGCCCGCCTCCGGCGCCGAGCCAGTTGAAATCGCCGAGCACGACGCGGCTCCGGCCCAAGGCCGCGCGCGGCCCAACGACCACGCGCCGGCGCGGCGCGTCGAGGCGCACGACGAAAAGCGGCTCGGCGCCCGCGATCCCGATGCCGCGGCGCTGGCCGATGGTGAAATGCGCGAGGCCCGCATGGCGGCCGAGCACACGGCCCTCGAGATCGACGATATCGCCGGGCTCGCCCGCCTCGGGGCGCAAGCGCGCCACCAGGCGCGCGTGATCGCCGCCGGGCACGAAACAGATGTCCTGGCTATCGGGTTTTTCCGCAAGCGACAAGCCAAGGCGCCGAGCGTGCGCGCGGGTTTCATCCTTGGTCATCCCGCCTACGGGAAAGCGCAGAAAGCCGAGCTGATCGCGAGTGGTGCGGTTGAGGAAATAGCTTTGATCGCGGGCGGCATCGGCCGCGCGGCGCAATTGGGGCCCGTCCCCGCCCTCGACCCGGCGCACGTAATGCCCTGTCGCCAGCGCGGCCGCGCCCAAATCGCGCGCGACCGCGACCAAATCGCGGAACTTGACCGTCTGATTGCAGAGAATGCACGGGATCGGCGTTTCGCCCCGCGCGTAGGAGTTCGCGAACGGCTCCATCACCTCGGCGCGGAACCGGCTTTCGTAGTCGAGGACATAGTGCGCGATGCCGAGCGTCGCCGCCGCGCGGCGCGCGTCGTGGATGTCCTGGCCCGCGCAGCACGCGCGCGACTTGCCGAGCGCCTGGCCGTGATCGTAAAGCTGCAAGGTCACGCCCACGGCCTCGTAGCCCGCCTCGGTCACAAGGCCAGCGGCAACCGAGCTGTCGACACCGCCCGACATGGCGACGACGACGCGCGCGCCCTTGGCCAAGATTTCGTTGTTGCCATCGGTCATGGAGCCATCCTAGCAGAAAGCGCCCCGCCGTCAGGACCGGGCCTTCTTGCCCGCGGGCGCGAGCCCCATGTCCCAGAACCCGATCTCGAGGCGGGTTGCCTCGCGGAACGTGGCGGCCAATGCGCCAAAGCGCGGATGGCGCGCGAGGGCCGCGCCGCTTGCACCCAAACGCGCGCGCCCCACCCGCTCGATTTGCCGGACCGCGCCTTGGGCGATCCCCTGGTATTTCGGTCCCGCATAGGCCTCGAGCCATTCGCGATACGGATTGCCCTTCAGGCGCACCGCGCGCGAGGCCATGAGGCGGCGGGCGATTTCGCCGTAACCGACGACACAGGGCGCCAACGCCACCAGCAAATCGAGCAAATCCCCGGCCGCGCCGCGTTCGAGCACGTAGCGCGTATAGGCCATGTTGGCCGGCGCCTCGGGCACGGCGGCGAGCGCGCGCTCGGACATGCCCCAGCTCGCGCAGAGCCGCACATGCAGCGACAATTCGGTGTTGACCAGGCCGTTCAGCGTGGCGCCCGCCGCGCGCATATCCGCAATATCCGACGCCTTGTACGCGGCAAGGCCGTAGGCGCGGGCGAAATGAACGAGGAACAGATAGTCCTGCTGCAGATAATGGCGAAAGCATT
>CAMAPP010000136.1 GCA_945860095.1 Rhizobium sp. Q54
AGCACAACGGTCTATCCCAATTTGCTGCTCGTGCTCGTGCCCGATCACGTCCAGGCCTGGACGCTGTGGCCGACCGGGCCCAGGAGCACGCGCGTCGTGTTCGAATGGCTATTCGAGCCCGCGACGATGGCCCGGCCCGATTTCGACATGAACGATGTCGGCACCTTCATGGACGTAGTGAACAAGCAAGACCAGGACGTGTGCGAGCGCGTGCAGGAAGGCGTGCAATCGCGCGCCTTTGAACAAGGCGTCTATTCCGCCGGCGAACACCTGCCGCGCAAGTTCAATCGCTGGGTCCTCGACCGCCTAGCCTGAAAATCATGCGGGCCTGAAAATCATCCGGGCCTAAGGATCATCGCCAGGCCTAAAGATCATCGATCACTCGAAACAAATCCGGCGCCGCAGATGTGCGGCGCCGGATTTGTTTGGGCCGGAACGCTTGACCCGCCCGGCTAATCCTTGACCGGACCGGCTAGTCCTTGACCGGAACGGTGTAGTTGAGCGCCAAGCGGCCGCCATCGGGGTAGATCGTCTGGCCGGTGATGTAGGACGAATCCTCGGTCGCGAGGAACAGCGCCACGCGCGCGACTTCCTCGGGCTCGCCGTAGCGGCCCATGGGCGTGCGCGCCATCTGGGCGTGACGCACGGTTGGATCCTTGGCCACCAATTTCACCATGTCGGTCATGATCGAGCCCGGGCCGATGGCGTTCACGCGGATATTCTTGGGCGCGAGCGACAGCGCCATCACGCGCGTCAACTGATTGATGCCGCCCTTGGACGCCACATAGGCCGAAATCGTCGGGATCGCCATGACGGCGTTGCACGACGACATGTTGATGATCGCGCCGGGCGTACCCTGCTTGACCATCTGCTTCGCCGCCGCCTGGCCCGTGATGAAGGTGCCGGTCAGGTTGACGCGGATGACCTCGTTCCATTCGTCCAGCGTCACGTCGAGGAAATCCTTGACCCGGTTGATGCCGGCATTGGCGATGGCGATATCGAGCTTGCCGAACTTGGCGACCGCCGTATCGACGAGCGCCTGCACGTCCGCGGGGTTGGTCACATCGCACTTCACGAAGATCGCGCGCTGGCCGGCGGGGTCGATGGACTTTGCCGATTGCGGGCCGATATCGGTCATCACGTCGCCCAGCACCACCTTCGCCCCTTCGTCGGCGAACAGCTTGGCGCAGGCAAACCCAATGCCGCGCGCGGCACCGGTGACGATGGCGACCTTGTCCTTGAGACGCATGAAACCCTCTCCGTGATCCTTGGCGACACGCCGGTCCTAGCAAGCGCGCGGGTACAGTTCAACCGGCCCGAGTCCCGCGACCCGGCCGGAACGCGCTAGGACGCGCGTTCGTCCGGCATCATGTAGTTGAGCACCAGCCGCCCGCCATCGACGAACAGGGTCTGGCCGGTGAGATAGCTGGCATCGTCGGAGGCCAGAAACGACGCGACCGCCGCGACCTCCTCGGGTTCGGCCATGCGCCGCAGCGCGGTGCGAATTTCGCGGATGCGGCGCTTGGCCGGATCGGCCATCACCTTGGCTTCCATCGCCGTCTTGGTCGGTCCCGGACCGATGGCCACGACGCGAATGTCGTAATCGGCGAGATGGATGGCCATGACGCGGGTAAGCAAATGCACGGCGCCCTTGCTCACGGGATAGGGCACCGAATTGTGCTGCACCAGCACCGCGTTGACCGAGGCGATGTTGACGATGGCGCCGCCGCCCCAATCCGCGATCTTCTTGCGCGTCGCGATCATGCGCTTGGCCGCGGATTGGCCCGTGAGGAACACGCCCTTCACGTTGATCGCCATCACGCGATCCCAATCGGCCTCGGTCACGTCGAGGAAGGCGCCGTGGCTGACCACGCCCGCGTTCGCGATACACACGTCGAGTCGGCCGTATGACGCCATCGCCGCATCCATCAGCGCCTCGACCTCGGCCTTCTTGGTGACGTCGCAGCGCGCATAGATCGCCTTGACACCCGCTTTTTCGAGCGCGCGCACCGATTCCCGGCCCTCCGCATCGAGCACATCGCCGAGCACGAGATTCGCGCCCTCGGCCGCGAATCTTTGGGCATAGGCCAAGCCGATGCCGCGCGCGCCACCGGTGATGACGACGGTCTTGCCTTGGTGGCGGCCGGGGATGGGGGTGCTCATGGCCGCTCCGGCATCATGTAGTTGAGACAAAGCCGCCCGCCCTCGACATAGATGGTCTGGCCGGTGATGTAGCCCGCGTCCTCGGAAGCAAGGAAGGCGGCAACGCCCGCGATCTCATCGACCTCGGCGGGGCGGCGCAGCGGCGTGCGCAGCGAGACGTTCTTCATGAATTCCGGATGGCTCTTGATCACGTTGTCGAGCATTTCGGTGCGCGTGGGACCGGGGCCGATGGCGACCACGCGAATACCGTCATCGGCGAGCGAGATCGCCATGACCTTGGTCAGAAGATTGACGGCGCCCTTGCTCACGGGATAGGCGACCTGGCCGTGCTGCACCACGACGGCATTGGTCGAGGCGATATTGATGATGACGCCGCCGCGCCAATCGGGCACCGCCTTGCCTGTCGCGATCATGGCGCGCGCCGCTTCCTGGCCCGTCAGGAACACACCCTTCACGTTCACGTCCATCACGCGGTCGAAATCTTCCTCCTCGAGATCGAGGAAACCCGAATCGTGCACGATGCCCGCGTTCGCGATGCAGCAATCGACGCGCCCGAAAGCCTTCATCGCGCCCTGGAACAGCGCCGCGACCTCTTGTCGCTTTGTGACATCGGCATGAAAATAGGCGGCCCTACCGCCCGATTCGCGGAGCGCCTTGACCGCGTCCGCGCCCGCCTCGTCGCGCACATCGCCGATGACGATGGCGGAGCCTTCCTTCGCGAAGCGCCGGGCATAGGCAAGGCCGATGCCCGTGGCGCCGCCCGTGATGACCGTGACCTTGTCCTTGAACTTCATGGCTCAGTCCTGATTGGAGCGCGCTAGATGGCCTTGGCCGTGGTCGCGCCCGTGAAACCGGCGCCGGCGAGCGTCGCGGCTATTTCGGGCAACACGGCGGGATCCTCGATGGTGGCGGGCTGTTTGTAATCCTCGCCATTGGCGATCTTCTGCATGGTGCCGCGCAAGACCTTGCCCGAGCGCGTTTTCGGCAGGCGCTGCACCACCGTCGCGGTCTTGAAGGCGGCGACGGGGCCGATCCTCTCGCGCACCAAGGCAACGATTTCCTTGAGGATTTCCGCGTGCGGGCGGTTCACGCCCAATTTCAAAACGACGAAACCGAGCGGCACTTGGCCCTTGAGTTCGTCGTTCACGCCGATGACCGCACATTCCGCGACATCGGGGTGACTCGAGAGCACTTCCTCCATGCCGCCCGTCGATAACCGGTGGCCCGCGACGTTGATGACGTCGTCGGTGCGCGTCATGACATAAAGATAGCCGTCCTCGTCCATGTAACCCGCGTCGCCGGTCTTATAGTAGCCGGGAAAATCCTCGAGATAGGCCGATTTGTAGCGTGCCTCGGCGTTCCACAAAGTCGGGAAGCAACCGGGCGGCATGGGCAATTTTACGACGATGGCGCCGATCTCGCCGCGCTTGATCTCGTTGCGCCCCTCGTCGAGCACGCGGATGTCGTAGCCGGGCACGGGTTTGGACGGCGAGCCGTGCTTCACCGGCAGAAAACCGAGCCCCGCATAATTCGCGCACATCGGCCAGCCGCTTTCGGTCTGCCACCAATGGTCGATCACCGGGCGTTGCAGATGGGTTTCGGCCCATTTGACCGTGTCGGTATCGGCGCGCTCGCCCGCGAGGAACAGGGTGCGGAAGGAAGACAGATCGTAGTTGCGGATGAAGTCGCCCTTCGGGTCGTCGCGCTTGATCGCGCGAAAGGCCGTGGGTGCCGTGAACAGCGCGCGCACCTTGTGCTGCGAGATGAGGCGCCAATAGGCGCCCGCATCGGGCGTGCCCACGGGCTTGCCCTCGTACAGCACGGCCGTGTTGCCGGCCAAAAGCGGGCCGTAAACGATGTAGGAGTGCCCCACGACCCAGCCGATATCGGAGGCCGCCCAGAACACTTCTCCCGGATCGACGCCGTAAACGTTTTTCATGCTCCAATGCAGCGCGACCATGTGGCCGCCATTGTCGCGCACGACACCCTTGGGCTCGCCGGTGGTGCCCGAGGTGTAGAGCACGTAAAGCGGATCGGTCGCCGCCACGGGCACGCACGCACGCGGCTTCGCTGCCGCCATCGCCTCGCCCCAGCTTTTGTCGCGCCCGGCGACGAGTTCACCCTTGATTTCCGGGCGTTCGACGATGATGCAGCGCTTGACCTTGTGGCGCGCGCGTTCGATCGCCTCGCCGAGAAGGGGCATATAGGGCACGGTGCGTCCCGGCTCGACGCCGCCCGTGGCCGAGACGATCACCTTGGGCGTCGAGTCGTCGATGCGCACCGCCAACTCATTGGCCGCGAAGCCGCCGAAGACCACCGAATGAATCGCACCCAGGCGCGCGCAGGCCAGCATGGCGATCGCGGCCTCGGGGATCATTGGCATATAGATGATGACGCGGTCGCCCTTGGCCACGCCCTCGGCGGCGAGCGCGCCGGCAAAGCGCGCGACCTCGTCCAAGAGCTCGCGATAGCTGATCGCGCGCACGATGCCGGTCATCGGGCTATCGTAGATAATCGCCGTCTGCTCGCCGCGGCCCGAGGCGACGTGCCGATCGAGCGCGTTGTGGCAGGTATTGCACTCGGCGCCCGCATACCAGCGATAGAAGTAAGGCGCGCGGCTGGCGTCGAGCACCCGGTCCCAGCGCTTGTACCAATGAATCGCCTCGGCCGCCTCGGCCCAGAACGCCTCGGGCTCGGCAAGCGAACGGCGGTAGATTTCGGGATACCGGCTGGTCATCTCGTGCTTTCGGGCCTCCGCCCGCTCCCCAATCGCGCGCCAAGGGATAGCACGCGGGCAGGCAGGATCAAACGGCGCGCATGACCGCGCAAAGCGCCCGGCCGCTCGGCCCCTGGCCGTATGAGCACGATTGGCCATCGGCGCGCTTGTCGATGCCCGCCGCTTGGCTTACCTAGCGTTGCGGCGGTCGGGCACCGCGACAGAGGGACGATGGCTGACGATTTCTTGGCGAAGGGGCCTTACGAGCGCGACTTGGACAAGAGCGCGGCGAATTACGTGCCGCTGACGCCGCTCGGCTTTCTCGACCGGGCGGCCGCGATCTATCCCGAGCGCGTAGCGATCGTCCACGGCACGCTTCGGCGAAACTGGCGCGAGACGCGCGCGCGGGCCCTGCGTCTTGCCTGCGCGCTCGCGCGGCGCGGCATCGGCCCCGGCGACACCGTCGCCGTCATGGCGCCGAACGTGCCGGAATTGTTCGAGGCGCATTACGGCGTGCCCATGGCGGGCGCGGTTCTGAACGCGCTCAATACCCGTCTCGACGCCGCGACCATCGCCTTCATTCTCGATCACGGCGAGGCCAAGGTGCTCCTCGCCGACACCGAATTCGCGCCGACCATCGAAGCAGCACTCGCCCTGTGCGAATCGAAACCCCTGGTCGTCGATATCGCCGACCCCCAAGGCCCCGGCGGCAAGCGTCTCGGCGCGCTCGACTACGAGAGCTTCCTTGCCGAGGGTAACCCGGATTTTGCGTGGCGCAGGCCCGCGGACGAATGGCAGGCCATCGCGCTGAATTACACCTCGGGCACCACGGGCAATCCCAAGGGCGTCGTCTATCACCACCGCGGCGCATATCTCAACGCCCTCGGAAATATCCTCGTCTGGGCCATGGCGCCGCAGCCGGTTTATCTGTGGACGCTGCCGATGTTCCATTGCAATGGCTGGTGTTTTCCCTGGACCATCGCGGCGCTCGCGGGCACGAATGTCTGCGTGCGGCGGGTGGACGCGCGCGCGATCTTCGATGCGATCGCCGATGACGGCGTCACGCATCTATGCGGCGCGCCCATCGTGCTCGGCATGATCGTCAACGCCAAGGCCGAGGACCGCCGCGAATTGCCGCGCCTGGTCGAAATCATGACCGCCGCCGCGCCGCCGCCGCCCGCCGTGCTCGAAGCCATCGAGAAACAGGGCTTCCGCGTGACGCACGTGTACGGCCTCACCGAGGTTTACGGCCCCGCGACGGTGTGCGCCTGGCACCCGGAATGGGACCGCGAGGATGCCGCCGAGCGCGCGCGCCTTAAATCGCGCCAGGGCGTGCGCTATCCGGTGATGGAGGGGCTCATGGTCGCCGACCCCGCGACGCTCGCCCCGGTGCCCGCCGACGGCGCCACGCTGGGCGAGGTCTTCATGCGCGGCAATATCGTGATGAAGGGCTATCTTAAGAACAAGCGCGCGACGGACGAGGCCTTCGCGGGCGGCTGGTTCCACACCGGCGATCTCGGCGTCATGCATCCCTCGGGCTATATCGAACTCAAGGACCGCTCGAAGGACATCATCATTTCGGGCGGCGAGAACATTTCGACCATCGAGGTCGAGCAGGCGCTATACCGCCATCCCGCGGTGCTCGAGGCCGCGGTGGTCGCGCGCGCCGACGAAAAATGGGGCGAGACGCCGTGCGCCTTCGTCGCCCTCAAGGACGGCATGCACGCAACCGAAGCCGAATTGATCGCCCATTGCCGCGCGAATCTCGCGCACTATAAGGCGCCGCGCGCCGTGGTGTTCGGCCCGCTGCCCAAGACATCGACGGGCAAGGTTCAGAAATACGTGCTGCGCGAACGGACGAAAGCCCTCTAGCGCCGCTCGCGGCGGGTGTCTTCGCTCCGCAGACGAAAGCGGCGGACACTAGGGTCCGCCGCGCGTGCGTCAGTCGCGCGCCTTAAAGCGCAGCAACTCGTCTTTTATTTTGAGCTTCAACCGCTTGAGCTTGTGAACTTGAAGGTCGTTCGATCCAGGCGTTCGTTCGAGGTCCGCTATCTGTTTGTCGAGTTCGGCGTGTTTGGCCTTCAAGCTATCGAGCTGATGCTCCAAAACCACGATTGCCCTCCTCGTTTGTGCACTTCCCGTTCCGCGCCGCGACCGCCAAGGCCGCCTCGCGCGACCGGCCACCATGATAACCTTCCCCGCGTCCCGATCAACCTTGCCGCCGCCGCAACC
>CAMAPP010000137.1 GCA_945860095.1 Rhizobium sp. Q54
GTCACCGACGTTATCTCCCACGTTGTCGGCGATCACGGCCGGGTTGCGGGGGTCATCTTCCGGGATTCCCGCTTCAACCTTACCGACGAGGTCGGCGCCGACATCGGCGCCCTTGGTGAAGATGCCGCCGCCCAGGCGCGCGAAAATGGAAATGAGCGAAGCGCCAAAGCTCAACGCGACCAGCGCCTCGATGATGGCGCGGGTCGGAAGACCAAATTGGAGGAGCGTAAAGTAGTAGCCGGCGACGCCGAGTATGCCCAAACCCACGACCAGCATGCCGGTCACGGCACCCGAGCGAAAGGCGATGGCAAGCGCGGGCTTCAAGCCGCCGCGCGCCGCCTCCGCCGTGCGCACGTTCGCGCGCACGGAGACGTTCATGCCGACATAGCCCGCAACCGCGGACAAGACGGCGCCAATGACGTAGCCGATGGCAACCGTGTAGCCGAGAAAGCCGCCGAGCAGGATTCCGACCAGGACGCCGACGATGGCGATGGTGCGGTACTGGCGGTTCAGATAGGCGTTCGCGCCTTCCTGGATCGCGGCCGCGATTTCTTGCATGCGGGCATTACCCGCGCTGGCGGCGAGCACCTGCCGGCTGACCACCACGCCGTATAGAAGCGCGATCACGCCGCAGCCGAGCACCGACCACATCAAACCTGACATTCGAAATCCCCCCATGGATTAAGGCAATGCGCGCGCCCCACGTCTCGCGCGCACTGGGCACGGAACTTGGGCGCGGAACATGCCAGAAGCCCCCCACCCGCGCAACACATCACGCGCCGCCGCCATAGCCCGGGGGACGGCCGATTCGATTTGGTATCAGAGGGTCTTATGGCCTATGCGGCCTGGGCACGGCGGGCGCGCAGCCGGAATCCGGCCAGCAAGGTCGCCGCCACGATGGGTAGAGCGATCAGATTGAGCGAATCCCAGCCGATATAATAATGCAGCTTGCCCGAAAGCAACGCCGACAGCGTGACCGTGCCGTAAACGAAGAAGTCGTTGAGGCCCTGCACCTTGGCTTTTTCCTGCGGCCGGTAGCATTCGGTCAAAAGCGTGGTCGCACCCACGAACATGAAATTCCAGCCGACGCCCAAGACAGTCAGCGCCGCCCAGAAATGCACGACCG
Source organism: Rhizobium sp. Q54 (assembly GCA_945860095.1). Lineage (GTDB taxonomy): Bacteria > Pseudomonadota > Alphaproteobacteria > CADEGL01 > CADEGL01 > CAMAPP01. Next base: position 1,127 of record CAMAPP010000137.1, read on the forward strand.
AGTTGCCCGAGAGATTGAGCGCGATGCACAGCACGAACAGCGCGCTGCCCGCCGCCATGACGTTCAGCACGCCGAAGCGCTGGACGAGGCTGCCGGAGAAGAACGACGGCGCATACATGCCGAGAATGTGCCATTGGATGACGAAGGCCGTGTCGCCGAAGTTGTGATCGCACGCGAGCATGGCCAGGGGCGTTGCGGTCATGAGCGTGGACATGACGGCGTACGACAAGGGTCCGCACAGCATGGCCGTCACGCAGGCCGGCTGGGCGATGATCTCGCGCAGCTTTCGTCCGCCGGGGGCGCGCTCCTCCGCCGTGGTCGCCGGGAACCGCACGAAGGACAGGGCGACGACGACGCTGGCGCACACGAAGATCAGCGCGAAAAAGCACCCGGCGAACAGCACCGGCGAGAACAATTCGCGCGTCAGGCGCGCAAGATTGGGCCCGGCCACGGCGGCGAACACGCCGCCCGCGAGCACGAGCGAAATCGCGCGACTTTTGAAGCGGGCATCCGCCACGTCCGCCGCGGCGAAGCGAAATTGGATGACGAAGCCGTAGAACACGCCCGTCACCGCCGAGCCCAGGCAGAAAAAGGCGAAATCCGCGTCGAGGATCGCGGCCGTCGAAAGCGCGCCCCCCAACATGCCGACCACGGCCGCGCCGATGCACGCCGCGCGGCGCCCGAAGACGCGCATGAGCTGGGCGGCCGGGATCGTTGCCGCCATCGTCGCGCCGTATTGCAGGGCCAATGGCAGGGTGGCGTAGGCCTTGTCGATCGCCAGCGCGTTGCCGACCAGCGCGGATGTCGTGGCGATGAGCGAGGCGCCCGTCATGGCGAGAGCCTGGCAAACCGCCAGGAGGGCCACGTTCTTCCAAGCAGGCGAGAGCGTCATTGCACGGCGAGAATACGTAGGTCGACTTTGCTCCGTCTATGGATACTTCAACCGGTTGCAGGCCCGTCAACCGGCCAGGCGCGATCCGGGCGCGAACGAGACTTTCCGGTCCGCGGCACCCTGCAACAGCACCGCCTTGATATGCCCCGCACCCACGGCGCCGTCGGCGATGCGCGCAAGGCGCTGCATCATCGCCTGCAGCAACGCCCCGCTGCCATCGTAGGGCACGACCGCAAGATAAGCGTGGAGATCGCGGACGAAGGCATCGCGCAGGCGCGGCATCGCGGCTTCGACCTTGCCTTTTGCGTCCTGGTCCTTGGCCTCGATCACGATCGCGAGGGTGACGTGGCGCTGAAGTTGACCGTTGCGAATGATGGGAACGACGAAAGGCTCGAGGGACACGAAATTGGTCGGCGGCCCGCTCGTCTTGCCTTGCCCGCCGTCCTTCTTGCCTTGCGGGTCGGCTTTTTCGCTCGCTCCCGCCTCGCCCTCGGCCTTTTTCGCCGAGGCGAGCACGATAGCGTCCGCGCGCGCGGGCGAGGCCAGCGCGAAAAGCAACAGAAGGCTAAGGCGAAGGACGATCGGCACGATGGGGACTCGGGGTTCCGGGCCAAGGATATGGCAGCGGCCCTAACCTAAGACCGGGCGGTCAATAGATGATGAACGTGGAGATGATGAACGTGGGATCAGAAGTGGCGGTAGCCGCCGCGCCCCAAGGCAAGACCGCTGGCGCCCGCGACCGACACGCCGCGACCAGCCCCCAATCGGCCGAGACGCGCAATGGGCACGCCGAGTTCGCCCGACAATGCGGCGAGCCGCGCGGCCGCGCCCGCCGGCGCGGCGAAGAGGATTTCATAGTCGTCGCCGCCCGTCAGCACGGGCAGAAGGCGCTCGGGTTCGCGTGCGAGCACGACGCGCGCGGCCTCGGACAGGGGCACGAGAGCCACGTCGATATCCGCCGACAGACTGGACGCCTCGGCCATGTGACCCAGATCGGCCACCAAGCCGTCCGACACGTCTAGCGCTGCGTGCGCCAAGCCGATCAGGCGTGGCCCGAGCGTGGTGCGCGGGCGCGGCAGCCGGTAGCGCCCCACGAGTTTCTCGCGCGCCGGCGAATCCAACCACTCAAGCTCGCCCTGGAGGCAGGCCAGACCCAAGGCGGCATCGCCGATCGTGCCCGACACATAGACATCGTCGCCCGCGCGCGCGCCGCCCCGGCGCAAGACGGTGCCCGGCTCGATATCGCCGATCACCGTGATGGAAATGCATACCGGGCCGGGCGTGGCCGCAGTGTCGCCGCCGGCCAAAGACACGCCGAACTCCGCCTGATCGGCGCCGAGACCGGTCACGAAGGCGGCGATCCAGGCTTCGTCGATCTCCGGGCCGAGGGCAAGGGTCATGAGGTAATGACGGGCCCGGCCGCCCTTCGCCGCGATGTCCGACAAATTGACCCGCAGCGCCTTGCGCGCGATCAGATCGGGCGGATCGTCCGCTTGAAAATGCACGCCCGCGACGAGCGCATCGGCGGTGACCACGAGTTCGCGTCCCACTTGCGGACTTAGCGTCGCGACGTCGTCCCGAAGACCGACGGCGCCCGGCGTGCCGGACGTCAGCGGCGCGAAATAGCGGCGGATGAGCTCGAATTCATCCGGCAGTCGTGCCATCGCCCGCACCATCCATCTCGGCGGGCCGCACGGTACGCGCGATCCGGTCGAGTACGCCGTTGACGAGCGCCGTCTCGCGCTCGCCGAAGAAGGCATGGCTCACCCCGACATGTTCGGCGATCGCGACGCGCGGAGGCACGTCCGGGCGGGCCAGGATTTCGAACGCGCCCGCGCGCAGCACGACCTTGATCAGAAGCTCCAGGCGGTCGAAGTTGAGCGCGCCCTGAAGCGCCGACGCGACCAGCCGGTCGATCTCCCCGCGCCTATCGACGACGCCGCGCACCAGAGCCGAGAAAAACGCCCGGTCCATTTCGTGCCCCTCGTCGCCGCCCAGCATGTCCGCACCGAAGCGCGACCAGAACTGCTCGACGACCGAATCCACGCCCGCCCCGCCGATCTCGAGTTCGTACAACGCTTGCGCCGCGGCCAGGCGCGCGGCGCGGCGACCGCGCGACGGCCCCCTGGCGTTCGGCGGCGGCATTGCGTCCTGCCTTTCGGTCATGGCGGCCATCAGCGCGGAAATAGGTTGAAGTGGCGCTTGAACTCGAGCATCTCCAAGCACGCCTTGGCCGCTGCGCCGCCCCGATTCTTTTCGTGCACAGTGGCGCGCGCCCAGGCCTGGGCCTCGTTCTCGACCGTCAGAATGCCGTAGCCAATTGCGATGGTGTAGCGCAGGGCGAGGTCCTGCAGCCCGCGCGCGCTCTCGGCGCAGACGTAATCATAATGCGAGGTCTCGCCGCGAATGACGCAGCCCAGCGCCACATAGCCGTCGAAACGATGGGTTAAGGTGGAAAATGACCGCGCGCGAATCGCCATCTGAATCGCGGACGGAATCTCGAACGCCCCCGGCACCTCGAAACGCTCGTAGCTCGCGCCCTCGGCCTCGAGATGCCGGATCGCCCCCTTCGCCAATTCGTCCGAAATCGCCGGATAGAACCGCGCCTCGACGATCATGATGTTCGGCTTCTGGGCCATGCTCAGTCCTCGCTCGGCGGAAGGGCCCGGCGTTCGACGACCTTGAGACCGTAGCCGTCGAGGCCGACGATGTTGCGTTGGGCATTGGTCAAAAGAATCATCTCGCTCACGCCCAGGTCGAGAAGGATTTGCGCGCCCACGCCGTAATCGCGCAATTCGCCCGGCCCGCCCAATCCGTCGCGGCGCTTCACCCGGTCGGTGAGACTGGTTGGCATGGGTTCACGGATCAAGACCACGACGCCGCGCCCGGTCTCGCCGATGAGGCGCATCGCCGCGTGCAATTCGTGCCCGCGTCCGGGAGCGCGTTCGCCGAGCACGTCGGTCAATACGTTGAGCGCGTGCATGCGCACGAGCACCGGCCCCTGCGCGCCGAGCTCGCCCTTGACGAGCACGACGTGCTCGGCATAGGCCACCTTGTTGGTATAGACGATCATCCGGAAACGCCCACCATAGGCGGAATCGAGCGTCGTCTCCATCGTGCGCGCGACCAGGCGTTCCTTGCGCCGGCGGTACGCGATCAAATCGGCGATGGTCCCGAGCTTCAAGCCATGGCGCTGGCAAAAACCCACCAGATCGGGCAGGCGCGCCATCGTGCCGTCGTCGTTCATGATCTCGCAGATGACGCCCGCGGGGCTCAAGCCCGAAAGGCGCGCGATATCCACCGCCGCCTCGGTATGGCCCGCGCGCACCAACACGCCGCCCTCGCGCGCGACCAGCGGGAAGATGTGACCCGGCGTGGAGATGTCGTCGGAGCCGCGACTCGGATCGATCGCGACCGCGATGGTGCGCGCCCGGTCGGAGGCCGAGATTCCCGTGGTGACGCCTTCGCGCGCCTCGATGGAAACGGTGAAGGCCGTCTGGTGGCGCGAACGATTGGTCTGCGACATGAGCGGCAGGCCCAGTTGGCGCACCCGCTCGGGCGTCATGGCCAGGCACACCAGGCCGCGGCCATAGCGCGCCATGAACGTGATTGCCGTCGGGGTCGCCATCTGGGCGGGAATCACCAGATCGCCCTCGTTCTCGCGGTCCTCGTCGTCGACCAGGACGAACATGCGCCCGTTGCGCGCGTCCTCGACGATGTCTTCGATGCTCGAGAGGAACTCATGGCCGGGCATCGAGGCTATTCCTTGCCAAGCAGCCGCGCGGCATAGCGCGCCAGCATGTCGATTTCGAGATTGAGGCGGTCGCCCGCGCACAGCGCGCCGAAGGTCGTGTGCTCGCGCGTATGCTCGATGACATTGACCCCGAAACGAGTCGCGCCGTCCGCGCCGTCGGCCACGTCGTTCACCGTCAACGAGACGCCGTCGAGCGCGACCGACCCCTTGGCCGCGATATAGCGCCCGTAAGGAGCCTCGACTTCGACGACGTGGCGCAGGCTATCGCCCTCGGGCAGAATCGATACGACGCGCGCAACCGCATCGACATGGCCGCCAACGATATGGCCCCCAAGTTCCGCGGCGAGCGTTAACGGCCGCTCGAGATTGACCGGCGTGCCGGGTTTCCAATCGCCGAGCGTGGTGCACGACAAGGTCTCCGCCGAAGCCTTGACCGCGAACCAGCCCGGACCCTTTTCGATCACGGTCAGGCATGCGCCCGAACAGGCGATCGAGGCGCCCACCTCGATGGCCGAGGTGTCGTAGGACGTTCCCAGCGTAAAGCGCGTATCGCCCTGGCGCGCCACCGCCGTGACGCGGCCGATATCGGTTATGATTCCCGTGAACATGAAAGCTAACTTAGTCGCGCCGACGATAGGTTTCCAGGAGGTCCGCGCCCGCGTGCCGGATGGCAATCCGCTCGAACCGCCGGATGTCCTTGAGCGCGTCCACGCCTAAAGGCTGGGCCATCGGCACACCGTCGCCGCCGATCACGTCCGAGGAGCGGAACCAGGCGATGCGATCTACCACCCTGCCCGCAAGCGCTGCGGCGGCCAAATGGCTGCCGCCCTCGATCAGAACCCTGGTTATGCCCCGGCCCCCAAGCTCCGCGAGGATCGCCGGCACGGGCGGCTGTTCGGCCGTATCGCCCGGAACGAGAATGGTTTCCACCCCGGCCTCGCGATAGGCCTGCAAGCGCCGCTCGTCGCCGCCCGCGCGGGTCGCGAGCCATGTCGGAACCTCGCGCGCGGTTGTAACCAATTTTCCCGTCAGCGGCAGACGAAGCCGGCCATCGACGACGACGCGCACCGGAGAGCGCCCGGCAAGTCCGGGCAGGCGGCAGGTCAGTTCCGGATCGTCGGCCACGGCCGTGCCGATGCCGACCATCACCGCGTCGTGATCGGCGCGCATCATGTGCGTCCAGGCGCGCGCCACCTCGCCGGTGATCCATCGGCTGTCGCCGCGATGGGTGGCGATCCGGCCGTCGAGCGTGGTCGCGGTCTTGAGCGTGACCATCGGCCGCCCGCGCGCGATGCGCAGGATAAAACCTTCGTTGAT
>CAMAPP010000138.1 GCA_945860095.1 Rhizobium sp. Q54
ATCGAATTGGCGGCGGGTGCCGCGCCGATCGCCAATTACGTCGCCTATGTGACCTCGGGCCATCTCGTTTTCGTCTCGGGCCAGATTCCGCGCGGCCCCGACGGCAAGCCGACATGTCTCGGCAAGCTCGGCGCCAATATCTCCGTCGAGGACGGCCGCAAGGCCGCGCGCCTGTGCGGCATTTCGCTCATCGGCCATTTGAAGGCGGCGTGCGGCGGCGATCTCGACCGCGTGAAACGCGTGGTCAAGCTCGGCGGCTTCGTGTCGTCGAGCGCGGATTTCGTCGATCATCCCGCCGTCGTGAACGGCGCGTCCGATTTGATGGTCGAGGTGTTCGGCGAGGCGGGGCGCCACGCGCGCTTCGCGGTGGGCGTCGCGGATTTGCCCGTGAACGTCTGCGTCGAAGTGGACGGCATCTTCGAGATCGGGTGAGCGCCGTGGCCCTTTGCACGAAGGCGAACTGCAAGTGGTTCAATCAGGACCATAGCGAACGGAACCACGTCACGCTTTGCGACAATGGGCAGTGTCGCGACATAAACAAATACCACGTGGGCGAATCGCCGCACGAATACAAGCGGGACTCGTGAGGTCGGGGCCCCGCCATTTTCCGAGGCGGAAGTGGCCGCCGTGGCGGCCTGCACGCCGGTTCGCACCCTGAGGGGAACCCCAAATGACCGGACGCATCGAAGCGCGCTTGAAGGAACTGGGCATCGTCCTGCCCACCCCGCCGAACCCCGCGGGCAATTACGTGCCCGCCGTGCGCGCGGGCAACGTTCTTTTCGTCTCCGCCCAAGGCCCCATCGTCGACGGCAAACCCGCCTACCAGGGCAAGATCGGCCGCGATATCTCGGTCGAGGACGGTAACGCCGCAGGGCGCATTGCGGGCTTGAACGTGCTCGCGCGCGCCAAGCAAGCTTTGGACGGCGATCTCGATCGCGTCACGGCCTTCTTCAAGGTCGTGGGCTTCATGAACATCCTGCCCGGCTTCACTCAGATGCCGCGCGTGCTCGACGGCGCGTCCGATCTGTTCGTTCAAGTCTTTGGCGCGACCGCCAAGCACGCGCGCGCCGCCATCGGCATCCAGGCGCTGCCGCAGAACCTGGCCATCGCGGTCGATGTTACCCTCGCCGTGGAGTGAACCCATGACCCGGTCACGCCGCCTCGCCGTCGTCACGCTGGCGATTTTTCTTGCCGGCGCGGGCGCCGCGTTCGCCCATCACGGCTGGGGCAGCTACAATTCGGACAAGGCCCTCACGCTCACCGGCACGATCCGCGAGCCGGTGTACGAGAACCCGCACACGGGGCTCAAGCTCGAAACCAAGGACAAAGTTTGGGTCGTCGTGCTGGCCCCGCCCGGGCGCATGAACAATCGCGGCCTCTCCGCCGAGATGATCGGTGCGGGCAAGACCGCGACCGTGCTCGGCTATCCGCACAAGACCGATGCGGCGGAGTTGCGCGCCGAGTGGATCGCCATCGACGGCACGACGACGCAACTGCGCTGATGGAGCACGTCTCCGACGCGGCCCCATGGCTCCTCTGGCTGCAGGACGGCCAGGTGGGCCGGGCGATGCGCCAATCGATCGTGCTCTACCCCGGCGTCGAAGTGCTGCACATTCTCGGCATGGCGGTGCTGATCGGCGCGATCTTGTGCATGGATTTGCGTCTGATCGGTGCCGCGCGCGCGATCCCGGCGAGAATACTGGCGCGCCATCTACTACCCGTCGCCCTCTCCGGCTTCGCGCTCGCCGTGCCGATGGGATTCCTGTTGTTCGTGACCGAAGCGGCGGCGCTGTCGAAGAACCCGGCCTTCCTGGTCAAGCTGTGCCTGATCGCGCTTGCCGGGCTGAATGCGGCGGTTTTTCACTTGGGACCGTGGCGCAGCGTCGCTTCGTGGGACTCGACTATCCGTCCGCCGTTCGCGGCGCGAGTCTTCGGCGCCGCATCCATCGTCTTGTGGCTCTGCGTCGCGACCAGCGGCCGGCTGATCGCCTATCTGTAGGGCGCGAGAAGCCGCGCGCGCGAGCAAGATCTCGGATCAGGGTTGTTGAGGGGCGCCGCTAAGATGGGCGGTCTCCCTGCGCCGTCACGCGGTTCATGACGCGGCGGAAGCCGTGGTAGTCGTTGATGGGGTAATGCTGGACGCAGCGATTGTCCCACATCACAAACGCGCCCTTGGTCCAACGGAAGCGGCAGGTGAACTCGGGCCTGGACGCATGGGCGTATAGATATTCGAGGAGCGGCTTCGATTCGGCCTCGGTCCACCCGACGAAATGATCGGTATAGGGCGTGTGGACATAAAGCGCCTTGCGGCCCGTATCCGGGTGGGTGCGCACAACCGGATGCTCGACAAGGCTCTTCGCCGCCTTGGCCATGACGTCGTCGAAGCGAAGCTTCATGGGACGGTTGGCATTGTAGCTGCCGGCATCGACTTCGTCGTTGTACCCGCGCGCCGAGTGCACGGCCTTCATGCCGTCGAGCATCGCCCGCAAGCCCGGCGAAAGCGTTTCGAAGGCCATGTACTGGTTCGAAAACATGGTGTCCCCGCCATAGGGCGGCACTTCGATGGCATAGAGAGAGGAGCCCAAGGGGGGGCGTTCGAGGAACGTCGAATCCGTGTGCCACATATTGGCGAAGTTCTTCGTTTCCGCCGGCTCCTTGATGAGCACCATGACCTCGGGGTGGCCGGGAGGGCCAACGACGAACGGGTCCTCGATCAGGGGGCCGAAGCGGCGAACGAAGGCCTTCTGCGAGTCATAGTCCAAATTCTGATCGCGGAAGAAGATGACGCCATTGTCGAGGAAGGCGCGGTGAATATCGTCGAACTGCGCGTTCGAAAGCCCTTTCGACAGGTCCACGCCCTCGATCTCCGCGCCGCAGGCGCCGGCGATCTTGTTCACCTTGATGGTCGAGTAGCTCATCGTGCCCTCCATGGCACGGCCATTTTCGCCCATTCCCGCGCGCGCGCAAAGGGTGCTTGCCAGCCATGGCGTCCGCCAGGGACACTCGGCCCATGCTCGATGGCGGCGAACAACTCTTTGTCTCGATTGTGCAAGGAATGGGCGCCGTCGCCGCCTCCGAGTGGAACGCCGTCGCCGGCATCGATGCCTTGGGTGCGGGCAACCCATTCATCGCGCACGAATTTCTCGCCGCGCTCGAAGTTTCGGGCTCCGCGACCGCCGAAGCAGGCTGGGCGCCGCACCACATCCTTGTGCGCGACGTGGCCGGCACCTTGGTCGGCGCGGCACCGGTCTATCTCAAGAACCATTCCTACGGCGAGTATGTGTTCGACTGGGGCTGGGCGGAGGCCTTCGAGCGTGCGGGCGGGCGCTATTATCCGAAGCTCCAGGTCTCGGTGCCATTCACGCCGGCCACGGGGCCGCGCCTGATTGTGCGCCCCGAGCTGCCCGCGGCTCACGCGCGTGCCGTGCGCGCGAGCCTGATCGAGGCGCTCGAAGGCTTGGCCGCGCGCAACAAGATTTCCTCGGTGCACATCGCCTTCCCCCCCGAGGACGAATGGCGCGCGCTCGGCGAAGCCGGATGGCTGCAACGCACGGGCCAGCAATTCCACTGGGAAAACCGCGACTACGCCGATTTCGACGCCTTCCTCGCCGCGCTGTCCTCGCGCAAGCGCAAGGCGATCGCGAAGGAACGGCGCGCCGTGGCGCAATCGGGTATCGCCGTGCGCCCCGCGCTCGGCGGCGAACTTGGCCCCGCGCATTGGGACGCGTTCTTCGCGCTCTATACCGCGTCCGCCGTCGGGAAATGGGGCCAACCCTATCTCACGCGCGAGTTTTTCCAGCGCATCGGCCAAACCATGGCCGAGCGCATCGTGCTGGTGGTCTGCGAGCACGACGGGCGGATGATCGGCGGCGCGCTCAACTTTCTCGGCGCGGGCGTGCTCTACGGCCGCAATTGGGGCTCGGAGGCGGACGTGAAGTTCCTGCACTTCGAGGCCTGCTATTACCAAGCGATCGAATTCGCCATCCGCCACGGCTTGAAGCGCGTCGAGGCGGGCGCGCAAGGCCCGCACAAAATCCAACGCGGCTATCTGCCGGTTCCCACCTATAGCGCGCATTGGATCGCCGATCCGGGATTCCGCCGCGCGGTCGCGGATTATCTCGCGCGCGAGACCCGGCACGTCGAACACGAAATCGAGGAGATGAACGAATACAGCCCGTTCAAGCGAGGCGGCACGAAGACGCCGGAATGAAGCGTCCTAGGTCGCCAATACGGGGATCTTGTCCTCGGAATCGGTCTCGTCCTCGTCGGGCTTATCCGAGGATTTTACCGGCTTGTCCGACGGTTTGTAATCGAAGACCAGCGCATCGCCGTCGAGCCGCACCTCGACCAGACCGCCGCGCGAAAGCTTGCCGAAGATCAACTCATCGGCCATCGGCTTCTTGATGTGCTCCTGGATGATCCGGCTAAGCGGGCGGGCGCCAAAGGACGGATCGTAGCCCTTCCGCGCCAGCCAATCGCGCGCGCCGTCCGTCAAGCGGATTTGCACCTGACGGTCGGCCAATTGTTCCTCGAGCTGAATGACGAATTTGTCCACCACCATGCGCACGATCTCCGGCGCCAAATGGCCAAAGCCGATGATGGCGTCGAGACGATTGCGGAACTCGGGCGTGAAGACGCGCTTGATCGCCTCCTCGTCCTCGCCGGCCCGGCCTTCACGACCGAAGCCGATGGCGGCCTTGGCCAAATCCGCGGCACCCGCATTGGTCGTCATGACCAAAATGATATTGCGGAAATCGACGGATTTGCCGTTGTGGTCTGTCAACTTGCCGTAATCCATCACCTGCAAAAGGATGTTGAAGACGTCCGGATGCGCTTTCTCGATTTCATCGAGCAGGAGCACCGCATAGGGATGCTGGTCGATGGCATCGGTCAACAGCCCGCCCTGATCGAAGCCCACATAGCCCGGCGGCGCGCCGATCAGGCGCGAAACGGAATGGCGCTCCATGTACTCGGACATGTCGAAGCGGTGAATCTCGACGCCGAGGATGCGCGCGAGCTGGCGGGCGACCTCGGTCTTGCCGACCCCCGTGGGGCCCGAGAACAAATAGCTGCCGATGGGTTTTTCGGGTTCGCGCAGGCCCGCGCGCGCGAGCTTGATCGCCGAGGCCAGCGACTCGATCGCCTTGTCCTGGCCGAACACGACGGTTTTCAGGTCGCGTTCGAGATTGCGCAGATTCTCCTTGTCGTCGCGGCTGACGGTCTTGGGTGGGATACGCGCGATCTTCGCGACCACCGCCTCGACGTCCTTGACCGTGATCGTTTTCTTGCGCTTGCCTGGGGGCAGCAACATTTGCGAGGCGCCGACTTCGTCGATCACGTCGATGGCCTTGTCGGGCAGCTTGCGGTCGGCGATGTATCGCGCGGCGAGCTCGACCGCCGTGCGAATGGCCTCGGCGGTGTAGCGCACCTTGTGGTGCTCCTCGTAATAGGGCTTGAGGCCCTGAAGAATCTTGATCGCATCCTCGACCGATGGCTCGTTCACGTCGATCTTCTGGAAGCGGCGGACGAGCGCGCGGTCCTTCTCGAAATAGCTGCGGTATTCCTTGTAGGTCGTCGAGCCCATGCAGCGCAGCGCGCCCGACTGCAATTGCGGCTTGAGAATGTTCGACGCATCCATCGCCCCGCCCGAGGTCGCCCCGGCGCCGATCACGGTGTGGATTTCGTCGATGAACAATATCCCGTTGGGATGCGCCTCAAGCTCGGTCATCACGCCCTTGAGCCGTTCCTCGAAATCGCCCCGGTAGCGCGTGCCGGCGAGCAGCGCGCCCATGTCGAGGGCGAAGATCGTGGCGCCCTTCAGCACTTCGGGCACTTCGCCATGAACGATGCGGCGCGCGAGGCCTTCCGCGATCGCGGTCTTGCCCACGCCGGGCTCGCCGACATAGAGCGGGTTGTTCTTGGTGCGTCGGCACAACACCTGGATGGTGCGCTCGACCTCCGCCTCGCGGCCGATCAGCGGGTCGATCTTGCCCTGCTTCGCCTTTTTGTTGAGATCGACGCAATAGGCCGAAAGCGCGTCCTGTCCCTTGCGCGCGGTTTTCTCCGGCTGGGCGTCCTCGTCCGCGCCCTCGACGGTGCGCCGTTCGGCGCGGCCCGCCGCCTTGGCGATGCCGTGGCTGATGTAGTTGACCGCATCGAGCCGGGTCATGTCCTGAAGCTGGAGGAAATAGACAGCGTGCGATTCGCGCTCGGCGAACATTGCCACCAGCACGTTCGCCCCGGTCACCCGTTCTCGCCCCGCGGATTGGACGTGGATGACGGCGCGCTGCAGCACGCGGTGAAACGAGGCCGTCGGCTTCGCGTCCTCGAGACGATTGGTGATAAGCGCCTTGAGCTCGCTGTCCACGTATTCGAGCAATTCGCGCTTCAGCCGATCCACGTCCATGCCGCAGGCGCGCAGCACCGCCACTGCGTCCTGGTCGTCGGTCAGGGCCAATAGCAGGTGTTCGAGCGTCGCGTATTCGTGGCGTCGTTCGTTCGCCAATTCGATCGCGCGCCGCAAGGCCTGCTCGAGTCCGGGCGTGAGGATGCCGCTCATTCCTTCTCCAGCGTGCATTGCAGGGGATGCTGGTGCTGCCGAGCGCAGTCCATCACCTGGTTCACCTTGGTTTCCGCGACTTCGTAGGTATAGACCCCGCACACGCCCACGCCCTTGCGGTGAACCTGCAGCATGATCTGGGCGGCGCGCTCGCGGTTCATGTTGAAGAACCGCTCGAGGACGTAAACGACGAATTCCATCGGCGTGTAGTCATCGTTCAGCAGGATGACCTTGAACATGTCCGGCTTCTTGGTCTTGGACTTGGGCGACATGACCACGCCCGTGCCGCCGCCGCCGCGCCGGTTGCGGTCGTCCTCGCCGTCCCTATTGCCCGCGCTGCCGGGTAGTTGGGCCATTCGCCGGTTCCGCCCGCCTGAGGGCGCCCTTTCCCTGTTGCTCCCCATCATATGGGATTTGCGCGCGGCCTTCCAAGGCGCGCGCGGGGGCA
>CAMAPP010000139.1 GCA_945860095.1 Rhizobium sp. Q54
TAGGCGATCGCCGTGCAGCCGCTTTCGATCAGTGCCTTGGTCAATTCGCGCTCGGCCGCCAGATGCAGATAGGTGAACAGGATTTGCCCGCCGCGCAGCTTTTTGTATTCGGCCGATTGCGGTTCCTTGACCTTCACGATCATGTCCGCCTTGGCGAAGACTTCGTCCGCGTCGCCCGCGATCGCCGCGCCGGCCGCCTCGTATTCGGCATCGGCGACGCCGATGCCGGCTCCGGCTTGGCTCTGGACCACGACCTTGTGCCCATGGTGGACGAGTTCGCGCACGCTGCCGGGGATCAAGCCCACGCGGTATTCGTGAGTCTTAATTTCCTTTGGCACGCCGACGAGCATGAGCGCACTCCTATTAGCGTTCGATCACGAGGATTGGGGGTCGGGGCGACCCGGGACGAGGGCCAATTTGCGAGGGCGATACGGGCCGGTCAACCCCAGTAAACGGGCGCGCCGGATATGAAAGACCCTGCGCCGCGCTAGGTCTCGGCCGCTTGGCGGGCGGGCGGCGGCAGGCGGCGCATGAGATAGAGCACGAGCAGGACCGCGGGAATACCGGCCAGGGAAGTATAGACGAAGAACGTCACGTAATCGGTCTTGTCCACGATCCAGCCCGAGAACCCGCCGAGGAATTTTCCAGGCATGGACATGAACGAACTGAAGAGCGCGTACTGGGTCGCGGTGTAAGCCTGGTTGGTCAGGCTCGAAAGATAGGCGATGAACACCGAGCCCGAGATGCCACCGACGAGATTTTCGAGGCTGATCGTCGCCGCGAACAGAGCCATGCTGGGACCCGTCACGGCGAGCCAGGCGAACATCAGATTGGTCACCGAAATCAGCGCGGCGCAAACGACGAGAGGCCGCATGATGCCGTAGCGCGCGACGATCAAGCCGCCAAGCAGCGCGCCCGCGATGCCGACGAAGATGCCGTAAGTCTTGGAAACCTGGGCGATCTGTTCCTTGGTGAACCCAAGATCGACGTAAAATGGATTCGCCATGATGCCCATGACGAAATCCGACAGCCGGAAGGTTCCGATGAAGGCCAGAATCACGAGCGCCAGATAGCCGTGGCGCTTGAAGAAATCGACGAACGGCTCGATTACGGAATGCGCGAAATAGCTGGCGGCGCGGCGAATGGGCGGCGGCAGAAAGCCGAGACGACCGATCGCCTCTTCGGATTTTGCCTGCGCGCGCAGGGTCGCCGCATCCGTTCGCCGCGCGGGTTCGCGAATGAAAACCGTGGTTACCATGCCGATACCGACCAAGGCGGCCATCGCCGTATAGGCGGCCGACCAGCCAAGGCCCGCGGCGATGTACAAAGCGCCCGCGCCCGCGGCGAACAGCGCGATCCGATAGCCGAGCTGATAGGCCCCCGCCATTGTGCCTTGAAGGTCCACATTCGCGATCTCGATACGCCAGGCATCGATGGCGACATCCTGGGTCGCCGAGGAAAACGCCACGAGCACGGCCAAGGCGGCCACGAGCCGCAAATCCGCCGCCGGATCGACAAAGGACAGCGCCAGCAAGCCCGCGGCTATGCCGAATTGAGAGAGAAGCATCCAACTGCGCCGCCGTCCCATGAGGCGGCCCAAGACCGGGATCGGCAAGCCATCGACCAAGGGCGCCCACAGGAATTTGAACGAATATGCAAATCCAACCCAGGAAAAGAACCCGATCGCGGTGCGGCTGATGCCCAATTCGCGCAGCCAAACCGAAAGCGTGCCGAAGACCAGCAGCAAAGGCAGGCCGGCGGAGAATCCAAGGCACAACATCCCCGCCACGCGCCAGTCGCCATACAGCGCCAGCGTGGCCCGCCAGCTATTGGCTGGCTTGCCCGCCTGCGCCGTCACGCCGATAGGCCTTGAACGAGCCTATCGAGCGGCTGGGCGGGCCTGGCGCCCAGATGGCCGATGACCTCGGCGGCGGCAATGGCGCCGATGCGCCCGGCGGCCGCCGGACCAAGGCCGTGCGTCAGGCCGTAAAGAAACCCGGCGGCGAACAAATCGCCGGCGCCCGTGGTATCGACCACGCGGCCTGCGGGCGCCGCCTCGACGACGTGCATGGCTTCACCCGACAAGACGACCGCGCCCTTGGCGCTGCGCGTGAGCGCGGCGATCTCGCAATGGCCGCGCACGGCGGTTAGGGCATCCTCGAAGCGGTCCGTCCGATAAAGCGAGAGAATTTCCGCCTCGTTCGCGAACAGGATATCCACGGGCCCGGCGATGAGGTCGAGAAAATCCTTGCGATGGCGGTCAACGCAGAACGGATCGGACAATGTGAGCGCCACGAGCCGTCCCGCCGCGCGCGCCGCGCGGGCAGCCGTCCGAAAAGCTTCCTTGGCGGCCGGCGGATCGAACAAGTAGCCCTCGAGATACGTCACCTTGGCGGCGCGCACCATTTCGAGATCGACGTCCGCGGCCGTGAGTTCGGCGGAGATGCCGAGACAGGTCTGCATCGTGCGCTGCGCGTCGGGCGTCACCAGCACCAGGCACCGCGCGGTCGGCGGACCCGCCGCGGCCGGAATCGCGTCGTAGCGCACGCCCGAAGCGCGAATATCGTGGCGGAACACGCGCCCCAATTCGTCGTCGCGCACCTTGCCGATATAGGCGGCCCGGCCGCCGAGCGAAGCGATGCCGGCCATGGTGTTGGCCGCCGAGCCCCCCGAGGATTCGATGCCTGGGCCGCATTTGTCGTACAGCGCCAGCGCCGCGTGCGCGCCGACCAAGGTCATGGCCCCTTTGTCGAGGCCGTTATCGGCGAGAAATCGGTCATCGCATTGGGAGACGATATCGACGATCGCGTTGCCGATACCCACGACATCGAGGGACGATTGGGACATGCAAGGAAACTCCGAACCGGAAAACGGCGGGTACTATAGCGACGGCGCACGGCGCAGTCCGCATTCGCGCGCCCGGCGCCGCCATGCGAGAATGCACGCGCGCGGCAATCAAGGGCAAATCCATGATCGGCGAGCTGTTCCACGCGCTGTTCCGGGCATTTGGCGATATCTTCCTGCCCGAGGTCCGGCGGTACCTTGCGTGGAGCGTCGCGCTCGGCGCGGCCTTGTTCGCGGGCCTTCTGGCGCTGGCGGCGGCCGCGCTTGCAACGACGCGAGTTCTCGATTCGTCCTGGCTCGAGTGGATTTTGGATGCCCTGGGCGGGTTCGCGGCGCTCGCCCTCGCGGCCCTGCTGTTTCCCGCCATCCTGGGGCTGGCGTCGTCGTGTTTTCTCGAAGCGGTCGCGGAAAAGATCGAGCGGCACCACTATCGTGCCACCGGGCCGGTCCGGGGGACGGGGCTCGGCGAAGCGGTCTGGGTCGGGCTTCGCTTCTTCTTGCTCTTGGCCGGGGTCAATGTCCTGGCTCTGCCGTTCTATCTGCTGCTGATTTGGCTGCCGCCGCTGGGCGTCCTGCTTTACGCGGCACTCAACGGCTTCCTCTTGGGGCGGGAATATTTCGAACTCGTGGCGCTTCGGCACCTGGAGCCGGATGCGGCGCGCGCCATGTGGCGCCACCACCGCCGACGGATTTGGCTTGCGGGTTCCGCGCTCGCGGCCATCGCCGCGATTCCGGCGCTGAACCTCGTGATGCCGCTTATCGCCGCAGCGTTTATGGTGCATATTTACCAAGATATTCGCGCGCAAGGCGGGCCCAGGAAATGAGTCCTTTTGGGGTCGGCTTGGCCGCATGAATTCAGGCAAGCGACCAATTTACCCGAACAAATGGAGAGCGCCGTGTTGTGGAAGCGCAAGTCCGACGACGAGGACGCCAATCAGGGCAGCCCCGAGTCCGCCGCCCAGGGCGAGCCGTCTCTGAAGTTGAAGAGCGCCGCGCCCACGGTACCCGCCCCGACCGGGGCCGCAAGGCCGACCGCTCCGAGCGTCGCGGAACCGCCGCGCCGGCCGATCACCCCGCCCGACATCGCCGCTGGACGCCGCGACATCCGGCCCGCAACCCCGGCATCGTCCGGCAATGATGGCAAGCGCCTGATCGTCGGGCGCGACATCGTGCTCAACGGCAAAATCACCTCGTGCGAAAAACTGGTCATCGAGGGTCGGGTTCAGGCGAACGTGACCGATTGCCGCGAAATCGTGATCGCGCCGTCCGGCGCCTTCAAGGGCAACGCGGAAATCGAATCGGCCGAGATTTCGGGCAATTTCCACGGCACGCTGTCGGTGCGCGAACGCCTGTTGATTCGCGCGACCGGTCGGGTCGAGGGCGAGATTCGCTACGGCAAGCTCGAAATCGAGTGCGGCGGCGAGATCACCGGCCAAATCCAGAGCATCGGCGGGCAGCTTAAATTCGGCGGCGGCGAATCGTCGAGCTGATTTTCGCGTTCGTCCCCGAGGTCGCTCGCTTGGTCCCTGGCGGCTGCGGTGGTGCCTGCACCGGCGGCAGCGAATGAACAGCACCTGGATGATCATCCCGAACGGCGATCGTCCCGGACAGGAACACACCAATGCCGCCCGCGTTCGAGACGCGAATCCGTGCCAATATCGGACGATCGGAGCGAAATTTCCGTCGCGCTTGGAAGACACGATTCCAAGCGCAACGCTCTCGCCCTAGGTTTTCGCCTTGAAGCGGCAAAGCTCGCGCACCGCGCAATGCGGGCAATCGGGCTTTCGCGCCGTGCAGACATAACGCCCGTGCAGGATGAGCCAATGGTGCGCGCCTTTTTTCCAGCGCGCCGGAACACGCTTGTCCAATTTTTGCTCGACCGCCATGGGGGTTTTCCCGGGCGCGAGACCCGTGCGGTTACCAACCCGAAAAACATGGGTGTCGACCGCGATGGTCGGCACGCCGAACGCCTCGTTGAGGACGACGTTCGCGGTCTTGCGTCCGACGCCCGGAAGCGCCTCGAGAGCCGCGCGCTCGTTCGGCACCTGACTGGCGTGGCGTTCGATCAATAGGCGCGAGAGCGCCAAGATGTTTTTGGCTTTCGTATTGAACAGTCCGATCGTCTTGATGAAGCCGCGAATGCGTTCCTCGCCGAGCGCGAGCATTTTTTCCGGCGTATCGGCGGCAGCGAACAGAGCGGGGGTCGCCTTATTCACGCTCGCATCGGTCGCTTGTGCGGACAGCACCACGGCCACGAGCAAGGTAAAGGGACTAGCGAATTCGAGCTCGGTTTTGGGCGCGGGCTGGGTGCGCGCCAAGCGTTCGAAGAAGATCTCGATTTGATCGGGCTTCATGGCGAAACTCTAGCGTTCCGCTCGACAAAGGAAAACCGCAGCAGCGATGGCCGGCCCGTTTCCAAGCGCCTATAATATCGCCATGGCCGATTCCCCGACCCTGTTCGAAGCCGTCTTGGTGCCCCATCGCAGCCTGAGCGCGCGCCAATTCTGCCTGATGATGGCCGGCATGACCGCGATTGGTTTTTGCGCCGGGATTGCGTTCATGGTCATTGGCGCCTGGCCGGTCTTGGGGTTCCTCGGGCTCGACGTGGCGCTGGTGTATTTCGCCTTTCGCGCCAGCTATCGGGGCGCGCGGCGGCGTGAAATCCTGCGCCTGACGCGCGAGGAATTGTCGGTCCGCCGAATCGAGGCTTCAGGAACGCAATCCCAGTGGGTTTTCCAGTCCTATTGGCTGCGCGTGCGACTGGGCGGCGAGGCCGGGCGGGCGAACATCCTTACCCTCACCTCCCATGGCCGCTCGCTGGCCATCGGTGAATTTCTGTCGGCCGAGGAGCGCAAGACCCTCGCCCAATCGCTCGCCACCGCTCTGCGGCAGGTGCGCGAAACGCCGATGCCGATATAGGCCGAAGCCGGGCACGCCCGCATCAACCGCAATCATGAGCGATTCTCTCCGCAATCTTTGGCTCTTGGCCTTGCTCGCGCTCCTTTGGGGCTCGTCCAATCCGCTGATCAAGATGGCCGTCGAGACGATCGGCCCCGCGAGCGTCGCGGCGGGACGCATAGCGACGGGCTGTCTGGCATTCGTCATCATCGCGGCCGCGCGCGGCCTGCCGCTCTTGGCGACGGCCCGTTCCGTACGCGCCTGGCGCGACATGGCGCCCATCGCCGTGCTCGCCTACGTGTTTCCCCCGCTGCTGATCGCCTATGGCCAGCGCCACATCGATAGCGGCTTGACCGCCATCACGGTCGGTTTGGTGCCGATCTTCACCGCGTTTCTGTCGTTCGCGGTCTATCGGCGCGAGCGGTTCGAGGTTTGGACCGGGGTCGGCATTGCCATTGGCTTTGCGGGCTTGATCATGCTGTTGGGTATGGCGGGCTTGGGCGAAACGCGCGAACTCGCGGGCCTCATCGCCGTCGCCGGCGGCGCCTTTTCCTATGCCTGGAGCAATATGGCGATGGCGCGCGCCTCGCGCCACGATCCGATCGTCTCCAGCGCGCTCGTGCTGGCGGCGGCTAGCGCCGTTCTCGTGCCCTTTGCCATGGCGATGGATGCACCGTGGCCAGTCGAGCCGTCTAATTTGTCGCTCGCGGCGACGCTGGCGCTCGGCCTGATCACGACCGGATGCGGGTCGTATGTGTTCTTTGTCCTCGCCGCGCGCACGGGGCCGATCTATCTGTCGACGGTCAATTATTTGACGCCCATGGTTGGGGTGGCCTTGGGCGCGGCTGCGTTGGGCGAGGCCTTGGCATGGTCGGCATTCGGCGCGCTGGCGTGCATCTTGGCCGGTGTGGCGGCCACCACATACGGCCGGGCGCGCGCGAAAAGCCTCAGTCCTTGAGGCCGAGCACGTCCGCCATGTCGTAGAGGCCGGGACCCTTGTCGCGCGCCCATAGCGCGGCGCGCACGGCGCCGCGCGCGTAGATCTCGCGCCCCGTGGCCTTGTGGCCGATTTCGATTCGCTCGGCGGCGCCGGCGAAAATCGCCGTATGGTCGCCGACCACGTCGCCCCCGCGCAGCGCCGCAAAGCCGATATCGCCCCTGCGCCGCGCGCCCGTGTGCCCGTCGCGGCCGCGCGCGGCGACGGCGTCGAGATCGACCCCGCGGCCCGCGGCGGCCGCGCGCCCGAGCGCGAGCGCCGTGCCG
>CAMAPP010000140.1 GCA_945860095.1 Rhizobium sp. Q54
GGACGCCGCTCTACAAATCGCTCGGCATGCGCGTCTATTCCATCGCCGAGGTCGCGGCGCGCGGCATGGCGGCGGTGGCGGAGGAGGCGCTACGGATCGCTTCGCCGGACGGCCGCTTACCCTATGTCAGCGTCGATATCGACGCGGTCGATCCGGCCTTCGCGCCCGGCACCAACAGCCCCGAGCCTGGTGGCCTCACCAGCCGCGAAATCATCGAGGGCGTGCGCATCGTCTGCCGCGAGGGCTTCACGGGCTTCGACGTGGTCGAGGTCTCGCCCGATTTCGACAGCGAGAGCGGCACCACCAGCCTGTTGGCCGCGCGCCTTGTGTGCGAGGCGATGTGTTGTCTGGCGGCCCGTCGCGCCGGGCGCGTCGATGGCTGGCGGTTCAAGCCCTAGCGCGCGCCGCCGGGCCGGAGGCGTTTCAATCCAAGCATGGCGCCGCCCGCGATCAGACCCCAGAACGCCCCGCCGATGCCGAAGACCGAAAGGCCCGAGGCGGTCGCGATGAAGGTGACGACCGCTTCCTCGCGGTGTTCGGCCTTGGATAGCGCGGTGCCGAGGGCCGAGCCCAACGCACCGAACAGGGCGAGGCCCGCGACCGCCTCGATGAGAAAAGCCGGCGAGGCGGCAATGAAGGCGGTGACGGCGCCCGCCGCCAGGCCGAAGGCGATATAGGCGATGCCCGATGCCGCTGCCGCCCAATAGCGCCGCGCGGGATCGGCATGGGCTTCGGGGCCGGCGCACAGGGCCGCGGTGATCGCGGCTAAATTGACCGCGTGCGATCCGAAGGGGGCGGCAAGCGTGCCGAGGATTCCCGTCGCGCGCAGCAGGGGGCCGGGCGCGGGGTGATAGCCGTTCGCGTGCAAAACCGCCATGCCCGGAATGTTCTGCGATGCCATGGTCACGAGGTACAGCGGCAAGGCGATGCCGATCGCGCCGGAAATCGACAAGTAGGGCATAACGAAAACCGGTTGGGGCAGAAGTGCCGCAAGCGCGATTTCCGGCATGGGGGTCGTCCAGGCGATGAGCGCCATGGCCATGGCAACAGCCGCGGGCACGGCCAACAAGCGGCTGAAAATTCCGGTGACGCCCCAAACGGCGACGATGGCAAGGCCGAGCACGGGCGCCTGGCCGATCGCGCGCATGGGTGCAAGGCACAGGCCCAGAAGCACGCCCGCAAGCATGGCATTGGCAATCGCGGGCGGAATGGACCCGACCAGCTTGCCCAAGCGCGCCCAGTACCCGGTGAGCACGATCATGAGACCCGTGAGGACGAACGCGCCGACGGCTTCGGGAAAGCCGCCCGGCAAGGCCGGCGTGGTGACGAGCAATGCCGCCCCTGGCGTTGACCAGGCGACGCTGATGGGCAGCCTGGTCTTGAGGCTCAGATAAACGCCGCCCACGCCCATGGCGATCGATGCCGCCATCAATCCCGACGCCGCCTCGGCCTGGCTTGCGCCGACTGCGGTGAAGCCTTGCAGCAGAATGGCAAAGGAACTCGAAAATCCGACCAGCCCGGCCAAAAAACCGGTGGCGGTCGCTTGGAGCGGCGGCCTTGTCATTGCAACCGGCCGCCCGGTCGCGCGCCGCGCGCGATGTTCATTTGCGCTCGCGCGCCGCGCGCGATGTTCATTTGCGGTTGCGCGCCGTGCGCGACGTTCATTTAAGATATCCTTCGCGCGCGAGTTCGTCCGCGGTCTCGCGGATGGCCGCGCGCAGGATGCGTTCGCAATCCCCCCGGTCGTCGTCCGACATGACGAGGGTCGGCGACAGCAAGATGCAATCGCCGAGAATCGGGCGTGCCATGAGGCCGCCGGCATAGCATTTGCGCGAGATGCGCTCGGACACCTTGGCTTCGTCGGGAATGCGCGCTTTGGTCACTTGATCGGCCACCAGTTCGATACCGATCATGTAATGGCTGCCGCGCACGTCGCCGACGAGGGGCAGATCCGTGAGGCCGGCGATCGCCCGATGGAAGCGCGCGCCTTCGTTGCGCACGCGGCCGCAAATATCCTCGCGCTCGATGATTTCGAGATTTTTTAGCGCGGCGGCGCAGGCCACGGGGTGGGCCGAGTAGGTGAAGCCGTGATAGAAAACCTCGCCGGGGCGCGCCAGCACCTCGTAGATTTCATCCGACACGAAGGTCGCGGCAAAGGGGATGTACCCCGACGAAATGCCCTTGGCCGAAACCAGGATATCGGGGGTCACGCCGAATACGGGCTCGGAGGCGAACAGATGGCCGAGCCGGCCGAACGCGCTCACGACTTCGTCGGCGATATAGAGCACGCCGTGCTTGCGGCAAATCTCGCGCGTGCGCCGGTGTAGGCCCGGCGGCGGCGCCATCACGCCGCGTCCCATGATGGGCTCGGCGATATAGCACGCCACGTTTTCGGGCCCCAAGCGCAGGATGGTCTCCTCCGCCTCGCGCACCAGTGCGTCCTCGTAGGCGGCGATGTCCATGCCCTCGGGGCGGCGATAGATATAGGGCGTGGACAAGCGATGGATCAGGCGTTCCTCGGCGTGCCAGCCGGGAAAGAAACTGCGGCCCGATAGGGATGCGGTCAGATAGGTGCTGCCGTGGTAGGCATCCTGGCGGGCAAGGATATAGCGCTTGTTTGGCTTACCGATGAGGGTGAAGTAACGCTGGACCGTGCGGATCGCGGTTTCATTCGCGTCCGAGCCGCTCGTCGAGAAAAACACATGCGACAGGTTCTTGGGCGCGCGCGCGCAGAGTTTCTCCGCAAGCTCCGCCGCGACGGGGTTCGTGAGATTGGAGAAGGTCGAATAGAACGTGAGCGTCTTGACCTGCCGGGCGATGGCGTCGGCCATTTCGGCGCGGCCATGGCCGATATTGACGCACCACAGCCCCGCTACGCCGTCGATCAGGCGGTGCCCGCTAGAGTCCCAAACATAAGGCCCCTCGCCGCGCACCAGCATGTTCGGCCCGGCCTGGCGCAGGGCATGGTGGTTGCCCCAGGGATGGATGTGATGGCGGGTGTCATGAGCCGATAGCGTGGCCAGGCGTTCTTTGTCGTCGTTGACGGAATAGGCCATGGATCGGGGCTCCGGGTGCGCGGCGAAGGTCTGGCGCCACTTTGGCGTCGGGGCTAACTTAGCCTCAATTCAGGGGAGGGCTCCAGGGATGCGGATATTGATCATGGGCGCGGGCGTGGTCGGAACGACCACGGCCTATTATCTGGCGAAGGACGGCCACGAGGTGACGGTGGTCGACCGTCAACCCGATGCGGCGATGGAAACCAGTTTCCAGAATGCCGGCCTATTGGCCGTGGCCCACGCCTTCGCCTGGGCGTCGCCCCGTTCGCCGAAAATCCTCCTGCGATCCCTTTGGGATAAGAACGCGTCGCTGATATTCCGCCTCAATCTCGATCCGCGAATGTATCTGTGGAGCCTGCAATTTCTCAGGAACTGCACTGCCGAGCGTTTCAAGGTGAACACGTTGCGCAAATTGCGCATCTGCAAGTACAGCCAGGCGATGATGGACGAACTGCGGCGCGATATTTCGCTCGAGTTCGACGATCTAAAAAAAGGCCTGCTCTATGCCTTCCGCGACGAGACGCATATGCGCCAGGCGGCGGCGGCCGCGAAATTCCTGACCGATAACGGGGTCAAGGTCGAGCTCAAGACGCGCGACGAGGTCGTGCGAATCGAACCGGCCTTCGCGCCAGTGAAGGAAAAATACGTCGGCGCCCTGTATTGCCCGACGGACGAATCGGGCGATGCGCGGGTGTGGACGCGCAAGCTCGCGGAACTTTCGCGCGGGATGGGCACCAAGTTCGTTTACGGCGCGGCGGTACGCGGCTTGCGCGCGGACGGTGCGAAGATCGAGGCCGTCGTGACGGACAAGGGCGAAATGACGGCGGATTGCTACATCCTGTCGCTCGGCAGTTTCTCGCCCGAAATCGCGCGGTCGGTCGGGGTGCGTCTGCCCATCTATCCCATAAAGGGCTACACCGCCTCGTTCCCCTGCCGCGACGGCCAACTGACGCCCGAAGTCGGCGGCGTGGACGAGGATTTGCTGGTCGCATGGGCCAAGTTCGGCAACACGTTCCGCGTCGGCGGCAAGGCGGAGTTCGCGGGTTATTCGACCGCGTTCAAGCCGGCCGATTTTACGGCCATCCTGGCGACGGCCAAGGAGATGTTCCCCGATGCCTGCGATTGGCACGCGCCTCCGGACTATTGGGCGTGCTTGAGGCCCATGACGCCCGATGGGCCGCCGATTTTCGGCACCGCCAAGTACGCGAACCTGCACATCAATACCGGCCACGGTCATATCGGCTGGACCATGGCGTGCGGCTCGGCGCGGATATGCGCGGATCTGGTTCAGGGCAGGAAGCCCGCCATCGATATGGAGGGACTGACGCTCGATGGCGGACGCTACTAGCCGATTCGGTTGCGTTCAGCGGCGATCGCGCGGATCGCTCTTTCCGAAAGTGCATCGAGGCTTTCGAGGAGGTGCGCGATTTCGTGATTTCGGCCCGAGCGCGCCGCGGCTTCGAGCGCCGTCGTCGCGGCCTGAAGGCGCCTGGCGCCGATCGTCGTCGCGACGCCCTTGAGCGAGTGGGCGATGCGGGCCAGGGCGTCGAGATCGCGCGCTTCGTTCGCCGCCTTGGCGGCGGCTACGCGCGTCTGAAGTTCCGGCAGGGTTGCGTCATACAGCTGTATCAGCGAGGCGGGACCCAAGTCCCGTCGTAGCTGTTCGAGGACTTCGGGATAAAGCGCGGGCTCGTCGCTCGCGCCCGTTATATCGGCGGCGGCGGCGCGGCCATGCCGGGCGAAGCGCTCGACGCGCTCCATCAGATCGCTGCGCGTCACGGGCTTGGGCAGATAGTCGTCCATGCCCGCAGCGAGGCAGCGCTCGCGGTCGCCCACCATGGCATGGGCGGTCATGGCCAGGATCGGAACGTCGCACACCGGCGGCGCTAGGGCGCGGATCGCGCGCGTGGCGGCGATGCCGTCCATTTCCGGCATCGAAATATCCATGAGAATCACGTCGTAGTGAATTTCCTGCACCGAGGCCAGGGCGGCTTCACCGCTGGTTACGCAATCGACGTCGAACCGCGCCGTGCCCAGCATGGCCAGCGTGACCAAGCGATTGAGCTCTGTGTCCTCCACCAGCAAAAGGCGAGGCTTCTGGGCGGAGGACGGCTTGTAGGTCGGGGTGATCGTACCGTCCCGGGCGGGGACGAGAGCATCGCTTTTGGACGCAAGGGCGGGGCCGGCGTTCGCCGACCCGGAAGAAGTCGGAGCCATGTGCGCGCCCGCCTGGATTAGGCGATCGAGCGCGTCGCGCTCGGGGGGGGTCATGTCGGGGCGCAACAATTCGCCCATCAACTGCATGAGCCTCGCAGCCGTGCGCCGAAACTCGACCGATGACACCGGCAGGAGGCCGGCGGCGGCGGGATCGGCGGCATACTCCGTGGTTGGAATGTGCCAATCCGCGGGCCTCGGGGCGCGCGGCACGCGTCCGCGCCGTGGCGTACCGTGTTGCCGGCGGCTTTCGTCGAGCATGCCGCGCGCGAGGCCCCGGGCGGTCTCGATCGGCATTTCGGGATAGGTGCCGAGCGTCACGCGAACCTTGCGACGGTCGCGGCGAACCATCACCACCCAGGCGCGAGTTCCGCCTTGCGAAATGCGCAGACCGAACCCAGGGAACGATTCGTCCCAAAGATCGATTTGCCCGCGGGAAGGAGGCTGAGCCTGGAGGGTTTCGTCACTAAAGATAACGCGTGCCATAGGCTCGCTTACATTACCTGGCGCTATTGTTCATCGCCTTAGTACCTATGTACAATCTCCATGTCAAACATGTTTTCGTTTATTAACAGTGCCTTAAATAATACCTATTTATAAAATAAGTGCTTAGTCCTGAGACATTCAAAGCTTAGGGGGAACTCGAACCGTTACGCTAGTAAGGATGACTTATTTTTTATCCTCATGGAAACCCGTTCTTAAAATGGCAATCCATGGCTTCGTCCGTCATCCAGGGCCATGTCGGCCAAGCCCAAATCACCTCGACCGGCCAATGCGTAAAGCATGGCCGATTTCATTTTTTCGATTCGGCAACAGACCTGCCGCGTTGCCATGCGTATTATCCCCGTAGATCCGGCGATGGGCGGCCGAAACACGGCAAAACGGGGAGTTGTCGCGATGAAATTTCCGATATTGATGGCGATCGGCGTCGGCGCTTTGCTGCTGGCGGTTTGCGTGGCGCCGGAGCGTGCATCGGCTATGAGCAGTGACCCGGCGCCGGGCGCCGCTAAGGGCACGCCTGATTATCAGAAGGCCGAAAAGGCCGTGAAGGACAAGGATTTCAAGGGCGCCATCGCGCTTCTTGAGAAGATCATTGCAACCGAGCCGCGCAATGCCAACGCGTTCAACTATCTCGGTTATAGCCACCGCAATCTCGGCGAGCGCGAGAAGGCGCTTGGATACTACAAGCGCGCCCTCGACATCGAGCCGAGCCATCTGGGCGCGAACGAATATCTGGGCGAGCTTTATCTGCAGATGGGCGACCTAGCGGCGGCCGAGGAGCGCCTCAAGGTGCTCGATAAAGCGTGCCGCAATTGCGAGGAAAAGCGCGATCTCGCCGAGAAGATCGAGAAGCACAGGAAGGCCAAGGGCTCGTAAGCCATACCTTGTCGGACCTGGTGGGCCGGACCTGGTGGGCCGGACCTAGTGGGCCGGACCTTTGGGGAGGCTGATGGCCTCGACAATCACCCGGATGTGCAAAGGCTCGCTTCGGCCGCGAATCTCAACGCGGTGGCGGTCGTGCGCATCAAGATCGATGCCCGCCGCCTCGGCCACCCCCTCGGATACCACCAACTCCGCGCCGTATTCCTTCGTCAGGCCTTCGAGCCGGCTGGCCGTGTTCACTGCGTCGCCGACGGCGGTAACCGAGACCGCGCGGGCATAGCCCATCTCGCCGACGATGGCGGCGCCCACATGGATGCCGATGCCGATGCGCAGCGGGGCT
>CAMAPP010000141.1 GCA_945860095.1 Rhizobium sp. Q54
GATGCCCATGGCCTAAGAAAGACCCCCATGGACCAAAAAGCACGGTAATCCGCCATTTTTACGCTGTCGTAGACTACGGTAAATTAGGGTGTGCTTGGATTTGGTGGGCGCGGCTGGGATTGAACCAGCGACCCCTCGCATGTGAAACGAGTGCTCTACCGCTGAGCTACGCGCCCATCGTGTCGGGAAGCGCGCATTAAATCGGCCGGGCGGCGGCGCTGTCAAGGCAAACGCGGATGGGGCGCGATTGGCGCGGGGTGCGGGCGATCGGCGTCCCGCCGGGCGCCTTGGGCGAGGCGCAAGAGGCTGCGCGGGGCACGCCTTGGGCGAGGCGCGAGAGGCCGCGCGGGGCGCGCCTCAGGCGAGGCGCGAGAGGGTCTCGGGCAACTCGATCATGCGCGCGATCAGCGCGTCCGCGCCGAGTTTTTCGGGCGCCATATTGGCGTAGCCGAAGGTCACGCACACGCAAGGGATTCCGGCCGCGCGGGCCATCGCCACGTCGTTCGCCGAATCCCCGACCATCGCGGCCTCCTCGAGGCGCGCGCCCATGGCGTTGAGGGTTGCCAAAAGATGCGCTTGGTCGGGCTTGCGGCGCGGCACTCTGTCGGGGCCAACGATCGCTTCGAAATACTGGGCTAGTCCGAGGCGGGTGAGAACCTCGAAGGTCAATGCGTCCGGCTTGTTCGTACACACGCCCAGCACATGGCCCTCGGCGCGGAGCGCGAGCAGGGTTTTCACGACGCCGGGATAGGGCCGGGTTCGCGCGATGGGCTCGGCCTCATAGGCCTCAATAAATTCGCGGTAGTGGCGGTCGAGCGCCGCGTCCTCGGGCACTTCGCCCGAGGCGGCGAAGCCGCGCGCGACCAATTGGCGCGCGCCGTCGCCGACGAAACGGATCGTGGTCGGCAAATCCACCCCCGGCCGGCCGGCAGCGGCAAGGGTCGCGTTCAATGCCGCATGAATGTCCGGTGCGCTATCGACCAGAGTGCCGTCGAGATCGAAGACCACCGCGCGGAACCTAGACATCCTGCAACCTAATGAAACAATTCGTGACTTTGCCCATTCGCGGCCCTGTGGCATGGTCCGCCGCGCGTGGACCGGGCGTTCGAGACGCCGCGCGGGCCGCGTTCCATTCGGGCGTTTCGGTTTTCTAGCGGTTCATGGCCCCTTCCGTCGCCATCATTCTTGCCGCCGGCAAGGGCACGCGCATGAAGTCGCGCCGGCCCAAGGTGCTGCACGCCCTCGCCGGCCGGCCCATGGTTCTGCACGTGCTCGACGCCGCGCGGCGCGCGCGCTTCGGGCGCGCGGTCGTCGTCATCGGCCCCGGAATGGACGAGGTCGGGCGCGCGGTCGCGCCCGCCGAGGTGGCGGTGCAGTCCGAACAGCTCGGCACCGGCCACGCGGTCTTGCAGGCGCGCGCGGCGCTCAAGGGATTCTCGGGCGACGCGGCGGTGCTGTTCGCCGACACGCCCTTGCTCACCCCCCAAACCCTGCGCCGCGTCATGGCCGCGCGACGGCTTGGTGCGGCCATCGCCGTGCTCGGCTTCGAGCCGCGCGATCCGGGGGCTTACGGCCGCCTCGTGTTGGCCAAGGACGGCGCGCTCGAGGCCATCGTTGAATACAAGGACGCGTCCGCCGCCGAACGCGCGATCGGGCTTTGCAATTCGGGCGTGATGGCGGTGGATGCGCGGCTGTTGTTCGACCTGCTCGGCCGCGTCAAGAACGACAACGCCAAGGGCGAGTATTACCTGACCGATATCGTGGCGCTGGCGAGGCGCCGGGGTTTGCGCTGCGTGGTCGTGCGCGCGCCAAAGGACGAACTGATGGGCGTGAATTCGCGGATCGAGCTCGCCGCCGCCGAAGAAGCGGTGCAGAACCGCTTGCGGCGCAAGGCGATGGCGAACGGCGCAAGCCTTGCGGACCCGGCGACGACCTATTTCACCCACGACACGAAATTGGGCCGCGATGTCGCCGTCGGGCCGAACGTGGTCTTCGGTCCGGGCGTTACCGTCGGCGACAATGTGGAGATTCGCGCCCATTGCCATATCGAGGGCGCGCGCATCGCCTCGGACGCCGTCATCGGGCCCTTCGCGCGACTGCGCCCGGGCGCGGTCGTCGGGCGCGGCGCCCATGTCGGGAATTTCGTCGAACTGAAGCAAGCAACCCTCGAGGCCGGAGCCAAGGCCAATCATCTGTCCTATCTCGGCGACGCGCATATCGGCGCGGGCGCCAATATCGGCGCGGGCACCATCACCTGCAATTATGACGGTTACCTCAAATCGCGCACCGAGATCGGCGCGCGCGCCTTCATCGGTTCGAACTCGGCCCTCGTTGCCCCGGTGCGCATCGGCGCGGGCGCCATCGTCGGCGCGGGCAGCGTCATCACCAAGGACGTGCCCGCGGGCGCGCTGGCGGTCGAGCGCGCCGAACAGCGAGTGGTCAAGGGCTTTGCCCGCGCCTTTCGCGCGCGCAAGGCCGCGGAGAAGGTCCTGCGCCCGCCCGCCGCGTCCAAGAACCCCGGCGCGTCCAAGAACCCCGGCGCGCGCCGGGTTCGGGGCAAGTCCAAAAACAAGGATCGCTAGGCCATGTGCGGCATCATCGGCATCGTCGGCAAACAGGCGGCCGCGGGTCTGCTCGTCGATGGCCTGCGCCGGCTCGAATATCGCGGCTACGATTCGGCGGGCGTGGCGACGCTGGTCGGGGGCCGCATCGAGCGCCGGCGCGCCGAGGGCAAGCTCAATAACCTGGCCGAGGCGCTGATCAAGGCGCCCTTGGGCGGCACCACGGGCATCGGCCACACGCGCTGGGCGACGCACGGCGTGCCCTCGGTGCGCAACGCCCATCCCATCGCCACCGACAGCGTGGCCGTGGTGCACAACGGCATCATCGAGAATTTCCAGGAATTGCGCCGCGAACTGGAGAGCGAAGGTTGCAAATTTCAAAGCGACACCGATACCGAGGCGGTCGCGCATCTGATCACGCGCCTGCTGAAATCCGGGAAATCCCCGCGCGAGGCGGTGGGCGCGGCGCTGAAACGCCTGAGCGGCGCCTTTGCCCTGGCGATCATCTTCGCCGGGCACGAGGGCCTGATGATCGGCGCGCGGCGCAACAGTCCGCTCGCAATCGGCTATGGCGACGGCGAAATGTATCTCGGTTCCGACGCGCTCGCGCTCGCCCCGCTCACCCGGCGCATCAGCTATCTCGAGGAAGGCGATTGGGTCGAGATCACGCCACAGGGCGCGGTCGTGCGCGACGAGGGCGACCAGGTGGTCGAGCGCGCGGTCAAGCTGACTTCGCTTTCGGGCGCGCTCGTCGGCAAGGGCCAGTACCGCCATTTCATGCAGAAGGAAATCTTCGAGCAGCCGACCGTCATCGGCGACACGCTGCAGTCCTACTTTAATCCGTACGAGCGGCGCATCCGGTTGCCGCCCATGCCGTTCGACTTCGCGACCCTGCCGCGCCTCACCATCTCGGCCTGCGGCACGGCGTATTACGCGGGTCTCGTGGCCAAGTACTGGCTCGAACAGATCGCGCGCCTGCCGGTCGAGGCGGATGTCGCGTCCGAATTCCGCTACCGCGAGGCGCCGATGCCCAAGGGCGGAGCCGCGCTGTTCGTCTCGCAATCGGGCGAAACCATCGATACCCTTGCGGCGCTGCGCTACGCGAAATCCCAGGGTCAGCACATCCTCTCGGTCGTGAACGTGCCGGAAAGCGCGATCGCGCGCGCCTCCGACGCGCTGTTGCCGACCCTCGCGGGGCCGGAAATCGGCGTCGCCTCGACCAAGGCCTTCACCACCCAGCTCACCGTGCTGGCCTGCCTTGCGATCGCCGCGGCGCGGGCGCGCGGCGCCATCGACCAGACGCGCGAGGAGCGGCTATCGGCGGCCCTCGCCGAGGTGCCGACGCGGGCGGCCGAAATCCTCAACCACGACGAACACATCCAGAAGATCGCGGAATTCGTGGCGCTGGCGCGCGATGTGCTGTTCCTCGCGCGCGGCTCGCTCTTCCCGCTCGCCATGGAAGGCGCCTTGAAGCTCAAGGAAATTTCCTACATCCACGCCGAGGGCTATGCCGCGGGCGAGATGAAGCACGGCCCCATCGCGCTCATCGACGAGGACGTGCCGGTGATCGTCTGCGCGCCCTCGGGGCCGTTGTACGAAAAGACCGCGTCGAACGTGCAGGAAGTGGTCGCGCGCGGCGGGCGGGTGATCCTGATTTCCGACGCGGCGGGCGCGCGCGATATCGGCACCAAGGTCGAGCACGCGGTCGTGCTGCCGAAAGTCGTTCCGTTCGTCGCGCCCATTCTCTACGCCATTCCGGTGCAGCTTCTCGCCTATCACGTGGCGGTCATCAAGGGCACGGATGTCGATCAGCCGCGCAATCTGGCCAAAAGCGTGACCGTCGAATAGCGCGCGCAGGTCCCGCGCGGCTGTGTCCGCACGCGGGCACGATGTGCGATATCCTTGGAGGCGCGCGCGGCCAAGCGTTGCATAACGCTGCGCACCACGCGGCCGCCGCCTCGCGCGCATCGCGGCATAGCCGATCCCTCACGCCAAATCGTTATTTCCGCGGCCACGGCGCGCGCAAAAGCTTGCCCGTCTGTTCCT
Organism: Rhizobium sp. Q54; assembly: GCA_945860095.1. Classification (GTDB taxonomy): domain Bacteria; phylum Pseudomonadota; class Alphaproteobacteria; order CADEGL01; family CADEGL01; genus CAMAPP01. Next base: position 4,608 of record CAMAPP010000141.1, read on the forward strand.
CGATGACGCGCGCGGTGGTGAGTGCCCCCGCTTCCGGGCCGTAGCTGTCGCGGGCCTTGAAGACGATCCCGGCGGCGGCCTCTACCACCTTCATGGGCGCCTTGTGCTCCTTGGCGAGCGCGAGGCCGAGCGTCATGTCCTTGGCGACGAGGCCGATGGTGAAGGTCTTGTCGTAGGAGCCGTCCAGGATCTGCGGCCCGTCTATTTCGGCGGAGAAGCTGCCAGCATAGCTGGCCTGGATGGCTTCCAGGAGTGTCGTACTGTCGATGCCCGCCTGGGCGCCCAGACTCAGGCCCTCGGCCAGCGCCACTTGGTGCACGAAGCACATCATGTTGGTGATGAGCTTGGTGATCGTCGCCCGGCCCAGTTCCCCCATATAAAAGACTTGGTTGGCCACGCCCTCGATCACAGGCCGGTATTTCTCATAGTCGGCGCGGTGTCCGCCGATGAACAGCGTCACGCGTCCTTCGCGCGCATTGTGCACGCCGCCGGTGGCGGTGGCCTCCAGCACGGTCACGCCCATGCCGCGCAGCTGCTCGGCGAAGCGGGCCATCTGGTGCAGATCGCTGGTGCTCATGTCGATCCAGGCCGCGCCGCGCTTGAGACCATGGATAACCCCGTCCGGCCCTTCGACCACCGCCGCGACGTCCTTCGGCGCCGGCAGGCAGGTGATGACCACGTCGCTAGCCGCCGCAATCTCACGCGGGCTCGCTGCCCAGGCGGCGCCCATGCCGAGCAGGCGCTGGGCACGGTCCTTGTGCAGGTCGTGGACGGTGAGCGCAAATTTCTTGCGCGCCAAGTTGGCTGCGGCGGGCTCGCCCATATTGCCAAGGCCGATGAAACCGATCTTCATGGCGCGCCTCCTGTCATGGCGACATCTTCCTTCTGCTGCCAGACGAAGATGGATTGGTAGCCCTTGCCCTTGGACCAGTCGGGCGGCAACGGGCAGGGCTCGGGATCGAGATGGGCGCGCACCGCGGGTCTGCCGCGCACGATGCGGAAGGTTTGGTCCGACACCACCGGATAGGGAACATAGGGGAAGGCATCGGCCGAGCTGTAGGTCGCGAGGAGAAGAGGTCGTGAACGGTCGGAATTGTTCTGGGCGGAGCCGTGAAGCGTCCGGCAGCTATGAACCTGGATAGAACCCGCCGGCCCCATGAGATAAGCGGCCTTGGAGAAGTCCACGGTGGCCATGTCATGGTCGCGCAAGGTGCCGATCCAGCGGCCTCCCTTGTCATACAGCTCGAAGATCGGACCGCGATGGCTGCCGGGGATCACGCCCATGGGCCCCTGCTCGGGCCCCACATCCTCCAGCATCGTGCCGATGGTCAGCAGGTTGTAGTTGGTGTGTGGGAAATAGGTGATGTCCTGGTGCCATTTGATCTCGGTGCCGCCGCGCGCCCATTTGAAGTTCATCTGAGTGTCCAAGAACTTCACATCGGGGCCGAGAAGATCCGCCGCGATGTCGGCCACGACGGCATCGGAGACGTACTCCCAGACCGACCTACTGGCCGATGACGGGTTCACGATGCGACGCAGGCGCGGCGATGCCGCGCTGTGTTCGGTCTCTAGGTCATATTCGGAGTTGGATTCGGTCAGCTTGCGGCTGTGCTCCACCAACTCACCGATGCCGGTGCGCAGGCGCGCGATCCACTCGGTGGAGACGATGCCGGGAAGGAGCAGATAACCTGTTTCGAAATAGCGTTCGCGCTGGGCCTGGGTCAGAACGCGGGGCGGGTGGGAGAGGATCTGGTCGGGTGTCATTCTTGCCTCCCTTTTCGCGGAGATTCGCGGCCACGTAGCCGGCAAGCGCCAGGCGGGTCCGACCCGGCGGCTTTTTTATACCTGCGGAACCGAGGCTACCGCATAGCCGTTGTCCCTCCTAGATTGGACAACAGTGGTACAAAACAACAGTGGTACAAAAGTGTGCGGTGCTGGTGGTCGGTATCCAAGCGACGAATGCGGACGCACGGTGTTGTCGTGATGGCGCCGGCGTTTGATCGGAATCTCGGTCTCCCGTAGCGAGTAAAAGCTCTCTCCATTCGGCAGTTCGTCCCCGCTCTTCGAGTTGAAGCTCTCGTTGTACCCGTTCTCCCAAGGACGACCCGGCTCGATGTAGAGGGTCTTGGCGCCGAGCGTGCCGAGCTCGCCCTCGAGACCGAAGGCCGGGTCCCCGAGGAAGCGCCCGCGCGCATCGAGGCGTTCTCGCGGGCGCCATCCTCGCGCTCACGCGACGAGCGCCACGGGACGCACCGGACAGCCCGTTCCGTCGCGGATCTTGAGCGGCAGG
>CAMAPP010000142.1 GCA_945860095.1 Rhizobium sp. Q54
GATGTTTGAATAACCTCCTGATTAAGATAACTGAATCGCGCTCACTGCCCTACAAATTTGCGCGCCATCGGGAGAATGCGGGATAATATGAATCGACAGCATCAAACGTGATCGAAGGCCTCCCGACACGAAGAAATTCCTATATTCTCGAAATTATTTCAAAGCGTGCCGGGAAATGCCCCGCCGTCGAGAACGATGTTTTGCCCGGTGATGAACCCGGCCTGCGCGCTACACAAATAGGCGCACATGTCGCCAAATTCCTCGGCCGTGCCAAAGCGCGCCGCGGGATTTCCGGCCATGCGCTCGACGCGCGCGACCTCAAAGCTTTTGCCCGACGCCTTGGCGGTCGCCTCGATCGTCGACCGCAAACGATCGGTGTCGAATGGGCCCGGCAGCATGTTGTTGATGGTGACGTTGTGCCGGACCGTTTCGCGCGCAAGGCCCGCAACGAAGCCCGTGAGCCCCGCGCGCGCGCCGTTCGAGAGGCCCAGAATAGCAATCGGCGCCTTGACCGATGTCGATGTGATGTTGACCACGCGGCCGAAGCCGCGCGCGATCATGCCGTCGATGGTCGCCTTGATGAACAGAATGGGCGTGATCATGTTGGCATCGACCGCCTTGATCCAATCCTCGCGTGCCCAATTGCGGAAATTGCCGGGAGGCGGACCGCCCGCGTTGTTCACCAAGATGTCGGGCTCGGGACAGGCTTCGAGGATTTTGGCCCGCCCCGCCTCGGTCGTCACATCGGCCACGACCGCATGCACGCGCGCGCCGGTCGCGCGGCGGATGGCTTGCGCGGTGTCCTCGAGCGGGCCCGCATTGCGCGCGGCGATCACGACCTCGCAGCCCTCGCGCGCAAGCGCGGTCGCACAACCCCGTCCCAGGCCCTTGCTGGCCGCGCAGACGATGGCCTTGCGGCCGGCGAGCCCGAGATCCACGGATCAGGACTCGACGAGGCCGTTGGCGCGCAACACCTCGCGCGCGAACGGCACCGTCACGTTGCGTCTCGCGGCCATGGCCGCCTCGTCGATCATGGCAACGGCGCGCCGGGCGCTGGCAAACGACCGCTCGAGCCGGGCAACGAGAAAATCGATGACGCCCGGCTGAACGCGCAGCTGGCGATCGGCGAACATCTTGTCCAGCACGGCGGCAATCAGCGCGTCCTCGGGCGGCGACACTTCGATCGCCGGCAACGCGTTCATGCGCGAGCGCAAATCGGCCAGCGACACGCCCCAGCGCGCCGGTGGACGCCGCGCGGTCATCAGCATTCGTCCGCCCTGCTCGGCCAGCATGTTGTAGAGGTGCAGCACGCGCTCCTCGCGCGATTCGCAGGTCCGTCCGGCATCGCCCAGCACGCAATATCGGTTATCGCCCATAAGTTGCGGCGGCTCGGCCTCGTCCAGCATGTCCGGCGACAGCAGCACCGCCCCCGTCAGCGCGCGGAAGACGTGGGCCAAATGGGTCTTCCCGCAACCCGCCGGACCGTAGATCACCAGGGCCGGGGCCGGCCAATCCCGCCAATGGTCGACCCACTGGACAGCGTCGCTATTGCTGGGTGCGACCACGAAATCGTCCATGGCCAGGGCCTGCCGGTGCCCGAGATCAAGGGCCAATTGGGTATTGTTCACTCTGATTTACCTCCATCCGGTCCGGAAAATCCCGAACCGGATGAACCCGCGTAAAAGGTGCTGGAAAGATAGCGCCGAATCCCGTGCCGCGCGAGAACGCCGACGGCCGCAGCCAGGGGCACAGCCAGGACAATCCCCAGGAAACCCGCCAGCGCACCGCCCGCCAGCAGGGCAAAGACGATCCATAGCGGATGCAGCCCGACCCGGTCACCGACCAATTTGGGCGACAGAAAATTGCCCTCGACCACCTGCCCGGCCACGAAAATCGCCGCGACCGCAAAAATGGGGCCCCAGTCGCCGAACTGCAGGGCCGCGAGGCCGATCGCGAGCACGGCGCCGATCAGGGCGCCAATGATGGGCACGACGGTGAGCGCGCCCACGGCCAGGCCGACAAGGAGTCCGAAATCGAGACCGGCAATGGACAGCGCCGCTGCGTACAGCACGCCCATCACCATGCAGACGAGCGCCTGGCCGCGCACGAAACCGGCAAGGGCAGCATCGATATCCGCGAGCGCCGCCCGGATCGCAGCGCCGTCCTGCCGGGGCAGCCAGGTATCGACCTTGGCCGTAATCTCGGGCCAGTCGCGCAGCAAATAGAACGTGACGAGCGGGGTGACGAAGACGAGCGACAGGAGGTTGACCAAGGCCAAGCCGCCCGACCACAGCCCGACCAAGAAATCCCGCCCCCAGGCCAGAGCAGCGCCCGCATGTTGGCCGGCTGCCGCGCGCAAGCGCGCGAGATCCTCGGGCGCAAGCCGCGCGCGCACATCGACGAACACGCGTTCGAGCACGGCCCGGCCCTGTTCGACATAGTCCGGCAAGGCTTCCGCCAGGAGACCGAACTGCGATTGCAGCACCGGCGCGAGCAGCACAAGGGCGAGGCCCACGAAGGCGAAGAACGCCGCCGAGATCGCCGTCGTCGCCCAGATTCGCGGCAAACCGAGGTTCTCGAGCCGCCGCGTGGCCGGATCGAGGAAGTACGCGACGGCCGCGCCGACGACGAAGGGCAGCAGCACCTCGGACACGAGCCACAGCGCCAGCACGCCGCCCACGACGATTCCGATCCAAATCAGCGCTCGGCGTTCCGCGCTCACGGCACTCGCTCCCATTTCGCCGCCTGGCGGCCCCACTTCAACACATAGCCCAAGCCCGAGGCGATCGTCGTCGCGGCAACCGCATAGACCAAATACCGATGGCTTTCGGGATAGGCCAAATCGAAACCGTGTTCCGCCAGCACGAAACCCGCGAGCACGATCTGAAGCGCCGTGTTCGCCTTGGAGATGAACAGCGGCTTGATCTTCAGCGGCTCGCCCGGCCCCATGAGGACGAAGGCGCCGCCGAGAATGACAACATCGCGCAGGACCACAAGAGCCACCAGCCAATCGGGCAGCAAGTCGCGCGCGCCGAGCAGGACGAAAATCGATACCAGCAGCGCCTTGTCCGCCACCGGGTCGAGATAGGCGCCCAGCACCGTGCGCCAGCCGAAACGGCGCGCGAGAAAGCCGTCGACCGCGTCCGACGCCCCGGCGGCGACGAAGACCCAAAACGCCCAGTCCATATTGTCCGACAGCACGAGCCAGACCGTAAGGGGAACGCACAACAGGCGGCCTAGACTGATGATGTTCGGCAAGTTCATGGCGTGCCTGCGCTCGTCGTGGCAGATCCCGCAAGCCGAAGGACGCGCTCCGCTCCCTGGCCTTCCCAGTATAAATCCTGCTGCGCCAGGGCGGATACGAGTTGCGCGTCGGTGCCCGCGACGACCAAGCGCAAGCGCGCCTGTGTTTTCGAAAGCTCGATGAGCTCGCTCTTGCGCAACTGCGCAACGCGCTGAAGGCGCGCCCGAACCTCGATCCAATCGCGAAGCGACCGCAATGGCACCGTCGCCTCGACTATCCGTTCGCCGCCCACGCCAAACGCATTGTCCTGTTTCCAGCGCTCCTCCACCTGGCGCGCGATGGCCTCCGCCGCGCGCGCCAGCAGGGCCGGAGCCGCCTCGCCGGGCTGGCCGCGCAGACGTTCGACGAAGACCGCAAGCGCGCCCGCGCCGTGGCGCACGGCATTGATCTGAACCTCGGGCGCACCCACCGAGCCCTCGGGCGTGAGCTTCGCCAGGGCGACGATGGCCTCGACCGCGCCGTGGCGCTCCATCAGCGCCTTCAAGCGCTTGCTGTCGCCGCCGATGGCCTGATCGGCGGTCAGGGCGCCGATGTCCTGGACATCGCCGCCAGCGAGCGCGATCGGCACCAAGCCGTCGCGCGGCAGGCGAGCTTGCCAGGCATCGCGCCACGCATTGGCATCGTCCCACAAGGTTCGCCGCCCGCCGACATCGAGCACCGGCAGCAACAGGATCGGCCGGCTTGCCGCCTCGGCGAACGGCAGATTCTCGGCGCGAAACAGCGCGCGCATGGCGTCGGGCTTGAAGCGTATCTGGAAGCGCGCGCTGTAGCGCACGCTCGACACCCGCTCGTCCGCGATTTCCACGTCGCGCACGAAGTCGGCCAGGCGCGCGGGCGGCGGCACGGCCAAGCGTTCGGCGGCGGACGATGCGAGCATTCTGAGCACGAGGCGCTGGAAGGCCAGACGATGCGCCTCGGCGATCGCCGATTCGCGCGCGCCCGCGGTCGTCGAGCCGGAACGCTCGACATGGACGCCCGAGACGGCGTAAACGTCCGCGACGGGGCGCTTGGTTTGCGGGATTTGCTGGGCAAGCGCGGGTGCCGCGACGGCCGCGCACACGAGGGCCAAGCCGACGCCGCCCGCCCAACAAAACGACCGGCCTTGGGCCATTGCAAACGGTTCCCGATTCAGTATCTTCGCGGTCTTCGCGATCTTCGCGCGACACCGGGTTCACCGGCCCCCCATATAAGCACAAACACCATCGAGGAAGCGATTACCGGGCGCACGCAAACCACGGGGCGCACCTACAGGGAAGCGGGCGTCGATATCGATGCCGGCGCGGCCCTGGTCGAGGCGATCAAGCCGCTCGCACGCTCGACCCAGCGCGCCGGAACGATGGGCGGCCTCGGCGGCTTCGCCGGCTTGTTCGATCTCAAGGCCGCCGGTTATCGCGATCCGCTGATCGTCGTCTCGACCGATGGTGTCGGCACGAAACTGAAACTCGCCATTGCCCACGGCAGCCACGAAGGAGTGGGCATCGATCTCGTCGCCATGTCGGCGAACGATGTCGTGGTTTCGGGCGCGGAGCCGTTGGTGTTTCTCGACTATTTCGCGACCGCGCGCCTGGATTTGCCGGTGGCCGAGGCCGTGTTGCGCGGCATCGCCGAGGGTTGCCGGCAGGCGGGCTGCGCGTTGCTCGGCGGCGAGACGGCCGAGATGCCCGGGATGTACGCGCGCGGCGATTACGATCTCGCGGGCTTCGTGCTGGGCGCGGTCGAACGCGACCGCGTCATCGACGGCCGCACCGTCGCGGCGGGCGACGCGGTGCTGGGCCTTGCCAGTTCGGGCGTGCACTCGAACGGCTATTCGCTCGTGCGCCGGATCATCGAGGACAGCGGCCTTGCGCTCGACGCGCCCGCGCCGTTCGAGCAAGCGCGCGCGCTCGGCGACGCCCTGCTCGCGCCGACACGCATCTACGTGCGCGCCTGCCTTGCGGCCATTCGCGCGGGCGGGGTGAAGGCGCTGGCGCACATCACGGGCGGCGGCTTGGTCGAGAATATTCCGCGCGTCGTGCCCAGCGGCTTGGCGGTCGAGCTCGATCCGGCGCGCTGGACGGTGCCGCCCGTGTTCCGCTGGCTGGCCGAGACCGGCAATGTCGCGCCCATCGAGATGGCACGGACGTTCAATTGCGGCATCGGCATGGTACTGATCGTGGCGCAGGACAGCGCCGCGCATATCGCGCGCGTGCTGTCGGAGGCGGGCGAAAACGTCTCGACCATCGGCCGCGTCGTCGCCGGCAAGGGCCCGGCCGAAACGCGCTTTACCCAACTGGACGCGAAATGGCCGCGTTGAAGGTCGGCGTGCTCCTATCCGGGCGCGGCAGCAATCTCCAAGCCCTGCTCGACGCCGCCGCCGCCGCGCGCTACCCCGCGAAAATCGTCGTGGCCATCTCGAACCGCGCCGATGCCCCCGGCCTCGACCGCGCGCGCCGCGCGCTCGTGCCGGCCGAGACCTTGCCCCACCGCGCTTTTCACGACCGCGAAGCCTTCGACCGCGCCCTCGACGCGGCGCTCGCCAAGCATGGGGTCGAATTCGTCTGCCTCGCGGGTTTCATGCGCCTTCTGACGCCGTGGTTCGTCGATCGGTGGCGCGACCGGCTGATCAATATTCACCCCTCCCTCTTGCCCGCGTTCAAGGGACTCGAGCCCCAAGCCCAGGCCTTGGCCGCCGGGGTCCGGGTATCGGGCTGCACCGTTCATTTCGTCCGAAACGATGTCGATTCGGGACCGATCATCCTGCAAGCCGCCGTGCCGGTGATCGACGGCGACAATCGTGACACCCTGGCCGCACGCATCCTCGAGGCCGAGCACCGCGCCTATCCGCTCGCGCTGCGGCTCATCGCCGAGGGCCGCGTACGGATCGAGGGCGAGCGCGTTGCGGTTGCCGGCATTGGCGCGAGCGGTATCCTGATGAGCCCCGGGGGACGTTGAGCTCCGCCGCGCCGTTTTGCGCCGACGACGCGCCCATGCCAAGCCCCTTAAACGAAAACCGGCGCCTTCGAGGTTTTCGTCAGCTCATCGAGCCCCGTGTCCGTGACCAGCACCGTGTGGCTGACCCCGATGCCGAATCTCGCGGGTTCGAGCAGGTACACGAGGATGTGGAACAACATGTTCGGCAGCGCGACCTCCTCCGAGCCCGGCACCACATCGGTCGATAGCGATTGCGCCCAGGTCGGCGGAAAGGCGATGCCGATCGAATAGCCGAAGCGCGAATGGGCGTAGCGCTCGCAGCCGGCATCCACGACGACGGCGCGGCACGCCGCATCGACGGCGCCCAAGGTGGCGCCGGGCCGCAGCGCGGCCAAGGCCGCGTCGTGCGCCCGCACCGCGCAATCGGCCACGCGGCGCACCTCGGCATTGGCCGGCCCGGCGATCACCGTGCGGTAAAGCGGCGCGTGATAGCGGTGCACGGAGGCCGCGAATTC
>CAMAPP010000143.1 GCA_945860095.1 Rhizobium sp. Q54
GACCGAAGGCACCGCAGGCGCCGAGAACGGCGCATCCGGCGAACGTCACCCCCGCAGAGGCCGCCGCCGCAGGCGTGGCGGGCGCGATCGCGACGACCGACCCGGCGAAGGCCGGGGACGCCAACCTGGCGCCCCGGGCGATGCCAGGACGGACGAGCCGCGCACGAACGGCGATGTCGCCACGGGTGCGATCGACAGCGAGTACGCCGAAGCGCCCATCGTCATGGGCGAAGGCTCCGAAGGCGCACAGAGCAGCCTCGGCGGCGAGGACACGCCCCGTGCTGGAGAACCGCACGATCCGAACGCGCCTCAAGACGGCCGGCGTCGCCGCAGGCGCGGCCGGCGCGGCGGTCGCCGCCGCCGGCGCAATCGCGACGGCACCGAAGGCGCGCCGGAAGCGCGCCTCAACGAGGGTCAGACGCACGACGACGCCTCGCCCGGCAATGTCGCGAGCGAAATCGAACCCGACGACGACGTGATCGACGCCGGTCCGCCGCCCGAGGGCTGGCGGCCGCGCCATGCCGACGACAGCGATCTGGATGCGGTGCCCATCACCGACGTGGATCGCGGCGACCTCACGGCGCAAACCCCGGCGCCCTGGCGGCGGGAAGCGGCCGAGGAGTATCGACCGCCTCGCCCCATCGAAGCCCGCCCCGTCGAAGCCCGCCCCATCGAATCCGGCGTCGTCAAACCTTTGGCGCCGGCGCCAGAACCGGCTCCTAGGGCCGCTGACGCGCCCCAGGCACCGGAGCGCGAGCTATCGGGCCCGTCCAAACGCGGCTGGTGGAATCGCCTGACGAGCTAGGTCATCGCCATCGCGGGACCGGGCCGGATTTTACCCGGGCCTTCGCCTGCCCCGACGCGCGACCAGCCGCCGCGCGGCTTCCGCGATATCGGCGCGCTCGCCCGCGAACGACAGGCGCACGTATTTGTGGCCTTCCGCCGGATCGAAATCCGTGCCGGGCGTGACCGCGATGCCGGTTTCGGCCAAAAGTTCGCGGCAATACCGGCCCGAATCGTTCGATAGGCCGGCGATGTCGCCATAGACATAGAACGCGCCGTCCACGGGCGCCAAGAGTCCGAAGCCGGCCTTCGGCAATTCCTCGAGCAACAGGGCGCGGCTTTCGGCGTAGCCCCTCACGCGCGCATCGAGTTCCGCGCGGCATTCGAAGGCGGCGATGGCCGCGTGCTGCGACAAGGTCGGCGGCGAGATGAAGAAGTTCTGCGCCAAGCGTTCGACGGGGCGCACGAGATCCTCGGGCAGGACCATCCAGCCAAGCCGCCAGCCGGTCATGCAAAAATACTTGGAGAAGCTGTTGATCACCACGCCGTCCGGGCCGAAGGCAAGACTCGAATGGGCGCGCGGGCCATAGACGATGCCGTGGTAGATCTCGTCCGAAATCAGGCGGATGCCGCGCGCGCGGCAATATTGGGTCAACGCGCGCAGCTCCGCTTCGCCGAGCATCGTGCCGGCCGGATTCGACGGGCTGGCCACGATCAGGCCGTCGATTTTTCCGCTGAGCGCATCGAGCGCCGCCGGGGTCGGCTGAAAGCGGCTGGCCGCACCAGTCGGAATCTCGATCGTCTCGATGCCGAGCGCTTTGAGGATGTTGCGATAGGCGGGATAACCGGGCGCCGCCATCGCCACCCGGTCGCCCGCGTCGAAGGCCGCGAGAAACGCCAACAGAAATCCGCCCGAGGAACCCGTGGTCACGACGATGCGGCCGGCGGGCACGTCCAGCGCGTAGGCGTCCCGGTAATGCCGAGCGATCGCCGCGCGCAATTCAGGCATGCCGAACGCCTCGGTATAGCCGAGCTTGTCGCCGATGAGCGCCGCGCGGGCCGCCTCGATCACGGCTTGCGGTGCGCCTTGACCGGGCTGACCGACCTCGAGATGAAGCACATCCTTTCCCGACGCCGCCCGTTCATTGGCTGCGCGCATGACGTCCATGACGATGAACGGCGCGATGGAATCCGCCCGGCGCGAGGTCTTGAGCGTCATGATTCGGCTCTCCGGCCCGAGGAATCCGCCGCGCACGCGTTGACGCGGGGCGGTTGCGTACCTAACTTCGGACTATAATCCAATGAGGGCGATTTTGCGCATCCGCCAGCCGTTTATGATCGCCGCCGCACTGCTGGGCACGGTTTTGGCGTGTCCGACGAACGCCCAGCAGAGCGCTCCGGGCTTCGTCCGCGACGCGGAAGTCGAGAACATCCTCCGCGTTTACGGCGCGCCGCTCTTTCGCGCGGCGGGCTTCGAGCCGAATGCCATTCGCCTGCATCTTATCGCCGACAAATCGCTGAACGCCTTCGTCGCCAACGGCCTCAATATTTATTTCCATACCGGGTTGCTGGTGCGTGCCGACGATGCGAGCCAGGTGATCGGCGTGATGGCGCACGAATTGGGCCACATCACGGGCGGACATCTGGCGCGGACCGAGGACCGCATCCGGCAGGCACAGAACCAATCGATCGCGACATTCCTGCTGGGGGCGGGCGCGGCCATCCTCACGGGGCGCGGCGATGCCGCCGCGGCGGTAATCGCGGGCGGCCAAAACGCGGTGATGGCGAGTTTCCTGCAATACAGCCAAACTCAGGAATCGGCTGCGGACCAGGCGGGGCTCAAATTCATGGACGCGTCGGGCGTCTCGGCGCGCGGCCTCGGCGAATTCCTGCGCGTGCTCGAAAACCAGGAACTGTTGGCCGTCGGCCGCCAGGATCCCTATATGCGCTCGCACCCCGTGACCCGGCAGCGCATCGATACGGTCGAGGCCCAGGTCGCGCGCTCACCGTACGCCGACGCGAAATTGCCACCCAATATCGTCGAGATGCACAAGCGCATGCGCGTGAAGCTTGCGGCCTTCCTCGACCCCGTTCCGACCGTGCTCCAACGCCACTCCGAGAGCGACACGAGCATCGCCAACCGTTACGCGCGCGCGATCGGGCTCTACCGCAAGCCCGATCTGCCCGCGGCGCTCGCGACCATCGACGACCTGCTGGCGCAGGAACCCAGAAATCCGTATTTCCACGAATTGCGCGGCCAGATGCTGTTCGAGAACGGCAAGGCAGCCGAGAGCGTGGAACCCTTGCAAACCGCCGTGCGTCTTCTGCCCGACAACGCGCTGCTCAAGATCCTGCTTAGCCAGGTTCTGATCGAGACGAATGATCAAGCCGCGATCCGGCAGGCCATCGTTCAGCTCGAGGAAGCGCGCAAGATCGAGGACGACAATCTATCCGCAGTGCGTTTCCTCGCGATCGCCTATGGCCGCGACGGGCAATTGGCCATGGCCGCCTTGTCGCAAGCGGAATTCGCCCTTGGGACGGGCCGAAATTCCGAAGCCAAGGTTCAAGCGGACAAGGCCTTGCAGGGGTTGAAATCGGGCTCGCCCGCCTGGTTGCGCGCCCAGGATTTGAAAAGTCAGGCGGAAATCCGCAGCAAGGCCAGTCAATAGCGCAACCCGGAAGATCATCGTTGAGCCTCGGGCGTTGCGCGTCGGGCCTTGAGCGTCGGGCCTTGAGCGTCGGGCCTTGAGCGTCGGGCGCGCGCTTGCCATGATCGCCTTATCCTAAGATCGCACTATCGCAGGATCGCACTATCGTAAGACAGGCGGCACGAAAGCGCCGGACGCAACGCCCGAAAGGCCGATCCCGATGCCAAAGTCCCTCGCCGCGCTGCTGGCGCTCGTCGTGGTCCTGACCGTTCTATTCGGTCTGCGCGCGCTCCCCGACCGCGCCGCCGGATCGCCCGGTGGCGCCAATGCCGGGCTTGAGAACGCACTGGCTTCCCTATTGCGCGATAAGCCGCAAATCGTGTTCGACGCGCTGCGCGCCGCCGAGACGCGCGAACGCACCGAGGCCGAGCAGCGCGCGCGCGCCGCGGTCGCCGCCAATCTCGAGGCGATCCGCGGCGCGGATTCGCCCGTCCTCGGCAATCCCAACGGCAATGTCACGATCGTCGAGTACTTCGACTATCAATGTCCCTATTGCCGGCGCGCGACCCCCGGTTTGCTCGACACGGTCGCCGCCGACGGCCAGGTGCGCCTGATCATGAAGGAATGGCCGATTCTCGGCCCCGATTCCGTGTATGCCGCGCGGGCGGCGCTCGCCGCGCACAAGCAGGGCAAATACGCCGAAATCCACCATGCGATGATGTCGGCACAAGGCCGGTTGAACGAGCAAGCAATCCTCTCGATCGCGGCCAAACTCGGCATCAATATCGCCCAACTCATGCGCGACATGGCGTCGCCCGGGATCGACCGCGAATTGCAGAACAACCACGAAACCGCCCGCACGCTCGGCCTCGAGGGCACGCCCGCCTTCATCGTCGGCAAGGAACTCGTGCCGGGCGCCGCCAGTTCCGAAACCTTGCGCGCGCTCATTGCACGCGCCCGGCAAGGCTAGGAGCCTCGCGCCTCGGGACGCGCTTCGCCGGGCGGTCTGGTCCACAGGCGGAAGAAATAATCGTTGTCGATCGGATCGCCGTGGCGGAGCCCGTTGCCCGCGTAGTCGGGCTGGGTTTCCTTGCCGCGCTCGACGTACACCGCGTCGTCGCCCACCAGCACGAACGACACCGCCCGACGCGCCGCATTCGTCTGGTTGCCGTCCGAGCCGTGCAGCGTCATGCCGTGGAACACCAAGCAATCGCCCGGCGCCATGTCCCAGGACAGCCGGCGGCGATCGCGGCGCAATTCCTCGACTTCGGGCGGGGCGAGGAAGCCATCGCCCTCGCCGTAGCCCTCGTACCAGCCGCCGTTTACCCGCTCGGGCCGGAAGCGCTTGCCCCAGCGGTGCGAACCGGCCATGGCGTTCAAGCACACATCGCGGCCGACCTGATCGAGCGGCAGCCAAACGACGCACATCTTCTCGCCTTCCATGCAATAGAACGGCTGATCGTGATGCCAGGGCGTCCGGCGCGAGGTGCCGGGCTCCTTCACCCACAGCGCATCGTGCAAGAGGTTCACGCGGTACGAACGCATCAGCCGTCCGGCCGTCTCGCCCAGGGGCGAGCGCGCGGCGAACTCGCGAAAGGCGGGCACCCGCAAATAGACCTGAAGATCGCTGAAAAACCCGCCGCTCTCGCCGCGTACCGTGTGATCCTGGGAGAAGGGGCCGGGCCGGGCGCGCGCCGCCGCGACGCCGGCGCGCAAGATCTCGATCCATTCGGCATCGAATACGCCGCGCAGGCACGCGATACCGTCGCGCTCGTAGGTCGCGATGTCGTCCGGGGTAACCGCGCCCGCCATCGTGCGCCGCATCGAACCTCTCCCCTCGTCCGTGCCTAGACCATGATCGTCTCGAACCCGCGCGCGCGACAGACGCCTGCGTTCGAGACGTCACTCGCATGGTCGCCATCGAATGACCGGAGCGAGATTTAGGTTTCGCTCGGCTGAGGCAATTTCAAGCGAAACGATCCCGCTCCCCCGGCCCGCCATCCTATCCCAGGCTCTATCCTAAGGCCCGCCGCTTTCCATTGCATGGGGGATGCACGTGCGCTATGCCTGTCGGGGATAGGTCATCTTTGGAGAGTTAATTGCCTGATACTAAACCCATTTTGGTACTGAACGGCCCCAATCTGAACCTTCTGGGGACGCGCGAGCCGGAGATTTATGGCCGAGATACCCTCGGCGATATCCAGGCGCGCTGCGCGGCCCACGCGAAGACATTGGGCTTGAAGATCGATTTCCGGCAGTCCAATCACGAGGGCGAGCTGGTCGATTGGATTCAGGGCGCACGCAAATCGGCATCGGGCATCGTCATCAACGCCGCCGGGCTGACGCACACCTCGGTGACGCTGCTCGACGCGCTAACGGCAGCCGAGTTGCCCGTGGTCGAGGTGCATCTGTCGAACATTTATCGCCGCGAGAGCTTCCGTCACCACTCGTATATCTCGGCCGCGGCGACGGGCGTCATCTGCGGTTTCGGGCCGCGCGGTTATCTTTTGGCTCTCGAGGCCATGGCCGATCTCGTGAAGCCGGCACGCAAAGGCGCGCGCCGATGAGCCGGATCGATCGCACGCTGGTTCTCGAACTCGCGGCCCTGCTCGAGGAAACCGGCCTTACGGAAATCGAATATGCCGAGGGCGATTGGCGTGTGCGTCTGGCCCGGCACGCGGCGGCCATCGCCGTTGCGCCGGCTCCGACGCCCGCCGCGCCCCCCGTGGCGGATGCCAAGTCCGATGCCAGCCATCCGGGCGCCGTCCCCTCGCCCATGGTGGGCACCGCCTTTCTCGCCCGCGAGCCGGGCTCGGCGCCCTTCGTGAAAATCGGCCAAACGGTGCGCGAGGGCGAAACCCTTTTGCTGATCGAGGCCATGAAGACCTACAACGAGGTTCGCGCGCCGCGCGCGGGCAAGGTTGCGCGCATCCTCGTCGGCGACGGCACACCCGTCGAATTCGGCGAGACGCTGCTAATTCTCGAATAGCCGGCGCTTCATGTTCGAAAAGATCCTGATCGCGAACCGGGGCGAGGTCGCGCTGCGCATTCACCGCGCCTGCCGCGAGATGGGCATCAAGACCGTCGCCGTCCATTCGACCGCCGATGCCGACGCCATGCACGTGCGCCTGGCGGATGAAAGCGTGTGCATCGGCCCGCCCCCGGCGCGCGACAGCTATCTCAACATTCCCGCCATCATCACGGCCGCCACCATCGCGGGCGTGGACGCGGTGCATCCGGGCTACGGATTTTTGTCGGAGAACGCCAACTTCGCCGCCATCGTCGAGGAGCACGGT
>CAMAPP010000144.1 GCA_945860095.1 Rhizobium sp. Q54
GTCGTCGATTATCTCCAGCTCTTGCGCTCGACCGCCGATCATCGCCCCGAAAACCGCGTGCAGGAAATCGCTGAGATCACCCGCGCGCTGAAGGCCCTGGCCAAGGAACTCGCGCTGCCGGTGATCGCCCTCTCCCAGCTCTCGCGCGCGCCCGAATTGCGCGACGACAAGCGTCCGCAGCTCGCGGACCTTCGCGAATCCGGCACCATCGAACAGGACGCCGACGTGGTCATGTTCGTCTATCGCGAGGAGTATTATCTCCAACGCCTGAAGCCGGCCGACGGCACGGAAAAGTTCGACGAGTGGCAGGCCCAGATGGAGAAAGCCCATGGTCTCGCCGAACTGATCGTCGCCAAGCAACGCAACGGCCCCACCGGCACGGTGCGGCTGTTCTTCCGGCCCGAACTCACCAAGTTCGAGACCTTCACCGGCAACGATCGCCTACCCCATCACGAGGACTAGGTGACCGATCCCGCGACCGGCACGACGGCGCGCCTGGTCGTCGATCTGTCGGCCATCGCCGCCAATTACCGGCGCCTTGGGGCCGAGCTTGGCGCCGGCGTCGTTTGCGCGGGTGTGCTGAAGGCAAACGGCTACGGCCTCGGCGCGAACCGGATCGGGCGCGCGCTCTGGGACGAGGGCTGCCGCGTGTTCTTTGTCGCGCATTTCGAGGAAGGCCAGACCTTGCGCGAAGCCCTGCCCGGGGCGGAGATCTTCGTGCTGAACGGTGCCGCGCCCAAGGACGAAGCGGAATTCGCCACCCATCGGCTCGCGCCCACGCTCAATTCCCTCGCGGAGGTAACCGCTTGGGCGCGCCTGTGCGCAAGGCTCGGTCCGCACCCTGCGGCCCTGCACATCGACACCGGAATGTCCCGCCTCGGCCTGCCGCCTGAAGAGCTCGATATTCTGGCGGCCGAGCCCGCGCGCCTCGGCGCCATCGATCTCCGCCTGGTGATGAGCCATCTCGCGTGCGGCGAGGAGCGTGGCCACCCGATGAACGCGCGCCAATTGGCCGCTTTCGAGGAAGCCCGTGCCCGCTTGCCCGCGGCGCGCGCAAGTCTCGCCAATTCCTCGGGCATCTTCCTCGGGCCGCGTTATCATTTCGGCCTCGTCCGGCCCGGACTCGCGCTCTACGGCGGCAACCCCTTCCCGGATCAGCCCAATCCGATGCGCGCGACCGTGCGAATCGAGGCCCGCCTGCTTCAGGTTCGCAACGTTGACCAAGGGGGTACGGTTGGTTACGGTGCCGCGCGAATCCTCGAGCGGAGAACAAAAATCGCTACGATCGCAATTGGTTATGCGGACGGTTATCGCCGCAATCTCGGCGACCGGGACCGTGTCCTGGTGGCGGGGCAAAGCGTGCCGGTGATCGGCCGGGTATCGATGGACCTGGTGACCCTCGATGTTACAGGGCTTGCCGACGGGGCTCTCGTGCCGGGGAGCTGGGTCGAAATCGTCGGCCCGAACCGCACCGTCGAGGATTTGGCGGCGCAATCGGGCACCATCGACTACGAAATCCTGACCACCCTGGGTGCCCGCTTGCAGCGCCATTACGTGACGGGCGCGGCCTAGTTCATGCCGATTCTCGCACCCATCGGGCGGGGCGTTCTGCGTTTCCTCGAGATCGCCGGACGGCTCGCGTTGTTCGCGCTCCAAGGCGTGACGCACGCCGTGCGCCCGCCGTTCTTCCCGCGCGAGATCGGCAAACAGATGGTGGAGATCGGCTATTATTCGCTCCCCGTCGTGGGCATGACCGCCATCTTCACCGGCATGGTCTTGGCGCTGCAAAGCTATACCGGCTTCTCGCGCTTCAACGCCGAATCCGCGATCGCGACCGTGGTCGTTCTATCCATCACGCGCGAGCTCGCCCCCGTGCTCGCCGGCCTCATGGTCGCCGGGCGCATCGGTGCGGCCATGGCGGCCGAAATCGGCACCATGCGGGTGACCGAGCAAATCGACGCCCTCGTCACCTTGTCGACCAACCCGTTCAAATACCTCGTGGCACCTCGGCTCATCGCCGGCACCTTGATGCTGCCCTGTCTGGTTCTGGTCGCCGACGTTATCGGCGTGCTCGGCGGCTACATCATCGCGGTCTATAAACTCGGCTTTAATCCGGCGACCTACATCAAGAATACCTGGGACTTTCTCAAGACCATCGATTTGGTCTCGGGTCTGGTGAAGGCCGGCGTGTTCGGATTTCTCGTGTCGCTCATGGGCTGCTATCACGGCTACAACTCCAAGGGCGGCGCGCAGGGCGTGGGTCAGGCCACGACGAACGCTGTGGTCAGCGCCTCGATCCTGATTCTCGCCTTCAACTACGTCATCACGGCGCTGTTCTTCGGCGCATGAGCGGCAGCATGGACACGTCCAAGACCGGCCCCACGCCCAAGGTTCGCATCCGCAACCTGCACAAGCGCTTTGGCAAAAAAGTCGTGCTGGAAGGCCTCGATCTCGATTTGGGCGCCGGTGAATCGGTCGTCATCATCGGCGGCTCGGGCACCGGCAAGTCGGTGCTGCTCAAATGCATCCTCGGCCTGCTCGAACCCGAGGACGGCAGCATCCAGGTGGACGGCGAGGAGGTCGTCGGCCTGCCCGAGGCCGAGCGCGAGCGCGTGAACCGCAAATTCGGCATGTTGTTTCAGGGCGCGGCGCTGTTCGACTCGTTGTCGGTGTGGCGAAACGTGGCCTTCGGTCTCATCCAGGCCAAGGGGATGCGCCCCGAGCAGGCGCGCATCATCGCGTTGCAAAAACTCTCCCAGGTGGGCCTGGGGAGCGAGGTCAGCGAGCTGTCGCCGGCCGAATTGTCGGGCGGGATGAAAAAACGCGTGGCACTCGCGCGCGCGATCGCCACCGAACCCGAGATCATTTTTTTCGACGAACCCACGACCGGGCTCGATCCGATCATGGGCGACGTGATCAATGATCTGATCGTCCAGTGCGTGCACACGCTGGGCGCGACTGCGCTGTCGATCACCCACGACATGCAGAGCGCGCGCAAGATCGCCCATCGGATCGCCATGTTGTACGGCGGCCGGATCATCTGGGCTGGACCGACGAACGAGATCGCGCATTCCGGCAACGACTATGTCGACCAGTTCATCCACGGCCGCGCCGAGGGGCCGATTCGGATGCAGGTGCGCGCGTGAGCGCATCGGGGCGCGCCCTCTGAATGGCCCTGCCCGCGCCGCGTCATGTCTGCCAGGAGTGTGGCGCGGTCCACCGCAAATGGGCCGGCAAGTGCGATGCCTGCGGCGCCTGGAACGCCATCGTCGAGGAAGCCGCGCGCGCCAAGGCCCCGGGCGGGCTGAAGCCGGGCCGCAAGACCCGCGGTCCCTCGCTCGCCTTCGAGGGCCTACAGGGCGCCTCCGCCGATGTGGCACGGCTTCAGACCGGCATCGCGGAGTTCGACCGCGTCACGGGCGGCGGCCTGGTGCCGGGCTCGGCCATTCTGGTCGGCGGCGACCCGGGCATCGGCAAATCGACGGTCCTTCTTCAGGTTGCCGGCGCCTTGGCTAAACGCGGCATCGCCACCGCCTATATCTCGGGTGAGGAAGCGATCGACCAAATCCGCATGCGCGCGCGGCGCCTGCGCATCTTGGACGCACCCATCATGCTTGCCGCCGCGACCGATGTGGGCGAAATCGCGGGCGCGCTCGACGTGCACGAGCCGCCCGGAGCGGTGGTCGTCGATTCGATCCAAACCCTGCACGTCGATTCGCTCGAATCGGCGCCCGGCACGGTGTCGCAGGTGCGCGGTTCGGCCCAAGAACTCATCCGCCTCGCGAAGGCGCGCGGTTTTTGCCTTCTGCTCGTCGGCCACGTCACCAAGGAGGGCCTGATCGCGGGCCCCAAGGTGCTCGAGCACATGGTCGACACGGTGCTCTATTTCGAGGGCGAGCGCGGCCACCAGTTCCGCATCCTGCGCGCGGTCAAGAACCGCTTCGGGCCGTCGGACGAAATCGGCGTGTTCGAGATGACTGACGGCGGCTTGATGGAGGTTCCGAATCCTTCGGCCCTGTTCCTTTCCGACAAGCAAGACGATGGCAGCCTGGTCAGCGGCGCCGCCGTGTTCGCCGGCATCGAGGGCACGCGGCCGCTGCTGGTCGAAATCCAGGCCCTTGTCGGACCGTCCGCCTTCTCCACCCCAAGGCGGGCGGTGGTCGGCTGGGATTCGGCGCGCCTGGCGATGGTGCTGGCGGTGCTGGAAGCGCGCTGCGGGCTGTCGCTGGCCGGGCGCGATGTCTATCTCAACGTCGCCGGCGGCCTCCGGGTGGCGGAACCGGCCGCCGATTTGGCGGTGGCGGCGGCGCTCATCTCCTCGGTGCTCGACCAGCCGGTCACCGAGCATACCGTCGTGTTCGGTGAAATCGGCCTCGGCGGCGAGGTGCGCGCTGTCGGCCAGCAAGAGACGCGGCTCAAGGAAGCGGCGAAACTCGGCTTTATCCGCGCACTCGCGCCCAAGCAACGCAAGGACGGCATGCGGGTCGCGGGCATCGAGGCGCGCGAAATCAAACGCCTGGCGGATCTGGTGGCGTTGTTCGAGAACGCCGCCGGGCGCAAACGGGGCAGCTGATGGCTGGCGGCGAATTTGGCGCGGTCGATCTCGTCGTGGCGGCGGTTCTGCTGCTATCGGGCTTGCTCGCCTTCGCCCGCGGCTTCGTGCGCGAACTTTTGGCGATCGTAACCTGGGTCGGCGCCGCCGTGGCCGCGCTCTATCTCTTCGGGAGCGTAAAACCCTATGCAATTCAGGTTATTTCCCCGTCATGGCTGGCGGGCGCCGTCGCCGGAGTGGGGCTGTTTCTCGCCGTCTTCATCGCCCTCACCCTTTTGGCCCGTCCCATGGTCGGGCGGGTCAAGGACAGCCCGCTCAAGGGCCTGGACCGGGTGTTGGGCCTGGTGTTCGGCCTGCTGCGCGGCGCGATCCTGTTGTCTTTGGCCTTCCTGATGGCCACATGGTTGTTTCCGGCGAAGGAGATGCCCGTGTGGCTGGCGACCGCCAAGAGCAGGCCCTATCTTGAGCGGGGCGTTGCCATCATCCGCAGCGTGTCGCCGGCGCAGATCGCGCCCGAAGCCGCGTCCGAAGGCACGAAAGACGCTGCGCCGGAAGCCGATAAAGGTTATAAACCCGAACAGCGACAGGACCTGGATCGCTTGATTCGACAAACGGAATGAGCCGCGAGCTCGCCACACATCCCTTCGACGACGACGACGACCATCTCCGCGAGGAGTGCGGCGTGTTCGGGATCTATGGCCATCCCGACGCCGCCGCCCTCGCCGCGCTGGGATTGCACGCGCTCCAGCATCGCGGCCAGGAGGCTGCGGGCATCGTCTCCTTCGACGGCGAGCAGTTCCACAGCCACCGCGCCCCGGGTCTGGTGGGCGATATCTTCGGGTCCGAGGATGTCATGCGCCGGTTGGCGGGCCCGCTTGCGGTCGGCCATGTGCGCTATTCGACGTCGGGCGACACGATTGCGCGCAATATCCAGCCCCTGTTCATCGATTTCGCCTTCGGCGGCCTGGCGCTTGCCCATAACGGCAACCTGACCAACGCGGTCGGCTTGCGGCGCGAATTGGTCGGACGCGGCGCGATTTTCCAATCGACGACCGACACCGAGGTGATCTGCCATCTGGTTGCCACGAGCCCGCAGGGCAAGCTGGTCGATCGGCTGACCGACGCCGTGCGCCAGGTGGAAGGCGCCTATTCCCTGGTCGCGCTGTCGCGCAAGAAGCTCATCGGCATCCGCGATCCCCTGGGCGTGCGTCCGCTTCTGCTCGGCAAGCTCGACGATGCCTGGATCATCGCCTCGGAGAGCTGTGCCCTCGACATCATCGGCGCGAGCTATGTGCGCGAGGTCGAACCCGGGGAAATCGTCGTCGTGGACGACGCGGGCCTGCACAGCCTGCACCCCTTCCCGCGCCAGCGCCAAAGGCTGTGCGTGTTCGAGTACATTTACTTCGCGCGCCCCGACAGCGTGATGGAGGGTCGCTCGGTTTACGACGCGCGCAAGCGCATCGGCGCCGAGCTGGCGCGCGAGGCGCACATCGACGCGGACGTCATCGTGCCCGTGCCCGATTCGGGCGTGCCAGCGGCGCTCGGCTATTCGCAGGAATCCGGCATTCCCTTCGAGTACGGCATCATCCGCAATCATTACATCGGCCGCACCTTCATCGAGCCCGAGGACCGCATCCGCCACTTGGGCGTGAAGCTCAAGCACAATGTCAACCGCGCCCACATCACGGGCAAGCGGGTGGTGCTGGTGGACGATTCGATCGTGCGCGGCACGACATCGAGGAAGATCGTCGAGATGGTACGCAACGCGGGCGCGCGCGAGGTGCACATGCGCATTTCGAGCCCGCCGACCAAGAACTCGTGCTTCTACGGCATCGACACGCCCGAACGCAGCCAATTGATCGCCGCCCAGCACAACCTCGCCGAGATGGCGCGGCTCATCGGCGTCGATACGCTGGCCTATATTTCCATCGACGGGCTCTACCGCGCGATGGGCCTGACCGCGCGCGACCCGGCCCGCCCGCAATTTTGCGATGCGTGCTTCACGGGAGAGTACCCGACGCGCCT
>CAMAPP010000145.1 GCA_945860095.1 Rhizobium sp. Q54
GGCCGCTCGCGCCGCCGGTAGCCCGGCGGAACCGAAAACTCAAGCATCTTCGAGATCGTGTTCCGGTGAACGCCAAACTGCTTCGCCGCATCCCGGCGGCTCAGACCGTCCGCCATAACCGCGCGTCTAATCCTGGCATAAAGTTCCACCGTGAACATCCTTCCAGCCCCTCCATGCCCTTCAAGACATAAAGATGGCCTAGCAGGACCGGTACACTTTGCCGCCGCCTTCAGCAGCCACATCAATGCCGGTTCAGCGGTACACTTTGCTCCCGCGATTTATACGCCCGAAATCCCAATGTCGAATAACGCCGGCAAATCAGCCGCTTAAAAATCCGTACTGTTTTGCCGAAGTCAGGAGGTTTGGAGAATACGGGCCGGAGAGAGACGATTTCGGACTCCGGCGCGGTTCACTCGGTCAACAGCTTTGAAAGGTGAACCGCGCGGATACTGGGGTTTTTGTCTGTGCCGCCCTGAGGCGGAGAGCGTTGTCGCGATAGAAGTTGGCGGAGGGGGTGGGATTCGAACCCACGGTACCCATTGAGAGTACAACGGTTTTCGAGACCGCCCCGATCGACCGCTCTGGCACCCCTCCGCAGTCCCTTCCTCGGGCGGCGGAGCCTAGTGGAAGGACTTCGAGGCCGCAACACGGGGCCGCGCGCCGAATCCGGCGCTTGGAACGTCGATGCCGGCTTGGCGGCGTCCGGAACCAGGCGTCAGGCGTCCGTCGCGCGATTGGCGAGCCCGGCCGCGCAGGGCGCGCGATTCGCGGACCCAGCCGCGCATGGCGCGCGATTGGTGGACCCGGCAGCGCATGGCGCGGGCGCGCTTGGCGCGCATGGCGCGCGCGCGGCGAGGCGCCTAGACTGCGCCGCCAATCGCCGATACCCCGGAGAGACCATGCGCCGTTTGTTCGCCCTGTTATGCCTCGGGTTCGTCCCCCTGCTCGCCGCGTGCGCAACGCCCGATGCGCGCCTGCAAGCGGCCATCGCCAGTCCCGAGCGCGCCGCCGCCAACCGCGCGCGCGACGCCTATCGCAGTCCCGAGCCGGTCTTGAGCTTCTTCGGCCTGCGCGACGACATGGCGGTACTCGAGATCTATCCAGGCGCCGGGTGGTGGACGGAGATTCTCGCGCCCTATCTGGATGCGCGCGGCACGTACCACGCCGCCGCCGCCGTGCCGACGACCGACGAGGGCCGCGCCTTTCGCCGCGCCTTCGAGGCCAAGCTCGCCGCCGATCGCGCGCGCTTTGGCAAGGTGAAGATCGTCGATTTTGCCGCCGATGGCGGGGATATCGTGCCGCCGGGCTCGGTCGACATGGTTCTGACCTTCCGCAATCTGCACAACTGGGTCGCGCGCGGCACGGAAGACGCCGTGCTCAAGTCGTTTTTCCGCGCGCTCAAGCCGGGCGGCACGCTCGGCCTCGTCGATCACCGCGCGTCCAACGCTGTCCCGCAGGACCCGAAGGCCAAGAACGGTTACGTGCGCGAGGATCATGCCATTGCTCTCGCCGAACGCGCCGGGTTCAAATATGTCGGCCGCTCGGACGTGAAATCCAATCCCAAGGACACGAAGGATTATCCCGAGGGCGTGTGGACCTTGCCGCCGACCTTGCGCCTCAAGGACAAGGACCGCGCGAAGTACGAAGCCATCGGCGAAAGCGATCGCTTCGTCCTCAAATTCACCAAGCCCGGCGGCTGAGGCGAGGCGCGGGCATGTCGGCGAACCTGCCCGAGATTCCGCTTCACGACACCGCCGACGCGGGCGAACTCGTCCAGCGCGAACAAACGCGCGCCCGCGATCTGCTGGCCCAAGCGAACGCCATGTACGGCCGGGTATTCGTGCGCTTCGCCGATGGCCGGTCGCGCGCCTGGCTCGCGCGCGCCGGCAATCCCTACGGCGACGAAATCGGCCGGGCCGCGCATTATCTCGACGCGCCAGGCACGCATTTCCTCAACCTGTCGCACGAATGGGGCTGCACGGTCGCGATCGGCCCCGATCCGAACGGGCCGGGCTGGCGCATGGCGCGCACGCTCGATTGGCCGCTCGACGGCCTCGGTCGCAATCTCGTCGCCGCGCGCGCAAAGACAGCGCACGGGCCATATGTGAACCTGACTTGGCCGGGTTTTGCGGGCGTTGTGCAGGGCCACGCACCGGGGCGTTTCGCCGCCGCGCTCAACCAGCCGCCCATGGCGCGCTGGAGCCGGTCTTTCGGGTTGGGGCTGCCGGCGGCGCTCGACTGGGCGATCAACCGCCTACGCCTTGCGCGCAGCCGCGCGCTGCCGCCCGCGCACCTGTTGCGCCTCGCCTTTGAAACCTGCCGCGATTTTTCCGCCGCGCGCACCCTGCTGGCCCAAACTCCGCTCTGCGTGCCCGCGATCTTCAGCCTGGTGGGCACCAGCGAGGGCTGCGTCATCGAGCGCACCGAGAACGCCGCGCGCATCCACGGCGCCCCTTGCATCGCGACCAATCACTGGCAGAACCCCGATTTTCGCGGCAGCGAGCGGCGCACCCAAAGCCGCGAGCGCCACGCCCATATGGAATTCCAATTGGCGGCGCCGGGCCGATTGGGGGGGCCAGACCGATTGGCGGGGCCGGGCCGATTGGCGGGTCTTGGAACCACCGGTTCGGGCGAAAATTCACCCTTCCCCTGGCTGACCCCACCGGTCCTCAACCCCACGACCCGCCTGGCGCTTGAGGCCAATCCGTCCCGGGGCGCCCTAAAAGCCCAGGGATTCGAGGCGACTGGCCCGGCCACGGGAGTGCTAAGCCTTTCTTAGGGCGAGCGGATTTCATTGACAGCGCGCGCCGGGCAGCTAATATCCTGGTCTCGTACGACCGGGCCGGGTGGCAACGCTTCCGGTGCCGGTCGTTTTCCCATTTTGGGTTTCAGCTTCACGGTCGCGGGCCAACCATGTTCGCAGTCATCGAGACGGGCGGTAAGCAGTACAAAGTCGGCAAGGGCGACGTGATCTTCGTCGAGAAACTTGGCGGCGATGCGGGCGCCGAGATCACCTTCGACAAGGTCATGATGGTCGCCGACGGCCCCAGCCGCACCATCGGGCGGCCCTATGTCTCGGGCGCCGCCGTGGTCGCCGAGGTGCTCGAGCAGATGCGCGCGCCAAAGATCATCGTGTTCCGCAAGAAGCGGCGCCAGAATTTCCGCCGCAAACGCGGCCATCGCCAGCACCTATCGGTGCTGCGCATCACCGATATCCGCCCGGGCGCGGCGGCCTGAGGACGCGGAGGACACCATGGCACATAAAAAAGCGGGCGGCAGTTCGCGCAACGGCCGCGATTCCGGCGGCCAGCACCTGGGCGTGAAACGCTTCGGCGGCCAGGCCGTCATTCCCGGCAACATCATCGTCCGCCAGCGTGGCACGCGCTTCTACGCCGGCGACGGCGTGGGCATGGGCCGCGACTACACGCTGTTCGCCCTCGTCGGCGGCAAGCTCAAGTTCCGCTCGTCGGGCGAGCGCACCTTGGTTTCGGTGGATTCGGCTGGACCCGGCAAGTAACGCCGCATTTTTCCGTTCGATGGCCGAGGGGAATGGCGCGCCATTCCCCTTCGGTGTTTTTGGGCCCTTTCGCATTTGGGCCCCCTTTGCGAGATTCGGCGCGAAAGCGCGAGGCGAACGCGCACGATTCGATACGACCACCCCATAGCGCCACGGACCGGCTCGATTCCGGCGGGATGACATGAAGTTCCTCGATCAGGCCAAGGTCTTCGCGCGCTCGGGCGATGGCGGCAACGGCGTCGTCGCCTTCCGGCGCGAGAAGTTCATCGAATTTGGCGGCCCCGATGGCGGCGATGGTGGACGCGGCGGCGACGTGATCGTGGAAGCGGTCGAGGGCCTGAACACGCTCATCGATTATCGCTATCAGCAGCATTTCCGCGCCGAGCGCGGCCATAACGGCGAGGGCGCGAACCGCACCGGTGCTGGCGGCAAGGACATCGTCCTGCGCCTGCCCGTGGGCACGCAAATCTTCGAGGACGACAACGAAACCCTGGTCGCCGACCTGACCAAGCCCGGCCAGCGCGAAGTCATCTGCGAGGGTGGGGAAGGCGGACGCGGCAATACGCGCTTCAAGTCCGCGACCAATCGCGCGCCGCGCAAATCCACGCCCGGCAAGGAAGGCGTCGAGCGTTGGCTGTGGCTGCGCTTGAAATTGATCGCGGACGCGGGCCTGGTCGGCATGCCGAACGCGGGAAAATCGACCTTCCTCGCCGCGGTCAGCGAGGCCCGACCGAAGATCGCCGATTATCCCTTCACCACCCTCTCGCCCCATCTCGGCGTCGTGCGCCACCGCGACGAAGGTTTCGTGCTGGCCGATATTCCCGGCCTCATCGAAGGCGCCCACGCGGGCAAGGGCTTGGGCACGCGCTTCCTAGGCCATGTCGAACGCTGCCGGGTGCTCCTCCATCTGGTGGACGGCACGGCCGAGGACGTGGTGGCGGCGTATCGCACCATCCGGCGCGAGCTCCGTGCCTATGGCCACGGCCTCGAGCGCAAGACCGAGATTCTGGCGCTCAACAAATGCGACGCGTTGAGCCCGGCCGAGATCAAGCGCAAATGCGCGGCACTGGCGCGCGCGGCACGCAAGGCGCCGCTCACCCTTTCCGGCGCCACGGGCAAGGGCGTGACCCAGGCGCTCGACGCCCTGCTCGTCACCGCGCGCAAGAAGGCCAAGGCCGCATGACGCGCCCGCCATCGCCCCGCCGATCGGCCGAACCCAAAGCTCGCCCGCAAGCCAAGGCCCGCGCCGAACCCGGAGCACCCGCCAAATCGGGTTCGCGCGCCGTGCTTCTCGCTTCGTCCGGCCTGCCCGCCTCGCCCCATCCGCCAGGCGCACGCATCGGATTGCTGGGCGGCTCGTTCAATCCGCCCCATGAGGGCCATCTTCATCTCAGCCGGCTGGCTTGCGCCCATCTCGGCCTTCACGAAATCTGGTGGCTGGTCACGCCGCAAAATCCCTTGAAGCCCACACGGGGCATGGCGCCCCTCCCCCAGCGGCTCGTCCAGGCGCGCGCGGCCGCACGTCGCCCGTGCGCGCAAGGCGCCGATCCTGCGCGCGTGCAAGGCGCCGATCCTGCGCGCGTGCAAGGCGCCGATCATGCGCGCGTGCAAGGCGCCGATCATGCGCGCGTGCGCGGGGTTGATCATGCGCGCGTGCGCGCGACCGATATCGAGGCGCGCCTCGGCACGCGCTACACCATCGATAGCGTGCGCGCACTCAAGCGGCTCTATCCGCGCGTGCGTTTCGTGCTCGTGATCGGCGCCGACAATCTCGCGCAAATGGCGCGCTGGCACGGCTGGAAGCGGCTTTTCGCCGAGGTTCCGATTGCGGTTTTCGACCGTCCCACGTATGCTGCCCCGGCATTGGATAGCGTGGCGGCCGAGCACTTCGCGCGCTGGCGCTTGGATGCCCGGTGGGGCGCCAAGCTCGCCGATCGGCTTCCTCCCGCCTGGGTGTTCTTCCGCACCGCGCTCGATCCGACATCGTCCACGGCCTTGCGCGCGCGCCGGGCCAAGAACGAACGGCAGGTGCGATTGACGGGAATGACTTCGTCCAAGGCGAACCCTTCGTCCAAGGCTAACCCTTCGTCGAAGGCGAATCCTTCGTCCAAGGCTAACCCTTCGTCCCAGACCGGGCGTGAAAATCCGAAAACCAGGAGCATGTCATCGCCCCGCGCGCGCTAACTTCCCGCCCCCGACCGGGCAAATCCGCCAAGCCGGATGAAGCCAAACCGGCTAAGGCCAAGAAATCGGACCCCAAATCCGCCGCCAAATCGGCGGCGCCCGCAACGCTTGCCCGGGCGCCGAGGAAACCGAAGGTCAAAAACGATGCGCTGCTGGAACTCATCCTGCGCACGCTCGACGATGGCCAGGCCGAGGATGTCGTGACCATCGCGCTCGCGGGCAAATCGGCGATCGCCGATTACATGGTGATCGCCTCGGGCCGTTCGCAGCGTCACATGGCCACCCTCGCCGACAAGCTGGCGCAGGTCCTGAAGACGCCCGCCCGCCCGCGCGTGCCGATCGAGGGCGCGGCCGTCGGCGAATGGGTTCTCGTCGATGGCGGCGATGCGATCATCCACATTTTCAAGCCCGAAACCCGCCGCGTCTACAATCTCGAAAAAATGTGGGGCATCGACCTGCCCGAGACCGAGTTCCCGGAACGCGCCGCCTTGCTGGGCGCCTGACGCAATCCCGATGGCCCGGGGCCTTCGGCCAAGTTCGGGACAAGACGAGCCGCGCCCGCGCCGAAGAATCCTCGCGCGCTTCGCGCCGGGCATTATCCTCGCGCGCTTCGCGCCGGGCATTATCCTCGCGCGCTTCGCGCCGGGCATTATCCTCGCGCGCTTCGCGCCGGGCATTATCCTCGCGCGCTTCG
>CAMAPP010000146.1 GCA_945860095.1 Rhizobium sp. Q54
AACAGAATGGCGATCTCCTTCTCCTCGCCGGCGAGATGGGCGGGCCGCGCCTTGGCCGCCCGGGGCGAGGCGTCGGTCGGCAGAAGCGGCACGACCGTCAGGTCGAATCTCGGGCGTAGCTGACAGGCGAGACGCACATTGGGCGGCGCGCCGACCCGGTCGAGGACCTTGCGCTCGGCGTCGCTCGCGCTCGGCTGGCGGTCAAGGCCGGCGCTCACGCGCACCCTGCAGGTCGAGCACCGCCCGCGCCCTCCACACACCGAGGCATGGGGAATTCCGGCCATGCGGCTGGCTTCGAGCAGCGTCATGCCAGGCGCGATCTCGACTTGCCGGTTACCGGAATAGCTCACGCGCACGATGCCGCGCCGGCGCTCCACCCATAGCCGGAGCGCGCGCAAGGCGAAGGTCGCGGCCAGCAGCGCGACAAACACATACAGCAGGGCGTCGCGCGCGGCGCCCGCCTCGGCCACGATATCCTTGCCCGGAAATCCTATGTCGGTTTTCGCGGCGTCGAGCCAGCTCGGATCGCGCGCCAGCACGGCCGCCTCGCGGCCCATATTGGCGAAGCCGCCGACGGCCAGAAGCGGCAAGACGAGCGCGCCCGCGTAAAGGATCGGCACCGCCCTCCGGTACCAAGGCTTGAGGCGCAGCCAGAAATGCAAACCGATGCAGCCGTGCAACCAGGCAACGACAAGGGCCGCGATCTGTTGCGCGGCCTTCTCCGGCAGCCAAACCCAAAGGACGAGCGAAACGTAGGTATAGCTGTCCTGCAGTCCGGCGATTTCGTGAAGGCCGCGCGTGCCGATGACGTGCTCGATCAGGAGCGGCGGGATGCACAGGCCGAGCAACATCTGAGCCGCTTCCCACACCGGCATGCGCAAGGTCCGGCGGCGATACACCGACCACAGCGCAAGCGAGAAATGGACGGCGACGCTGGCGTAAAGAACCGGCGTGCCGATGGGATTGCGCCAGAGCCAGAGGAACCAATGACGCACGCTCTCGGCGGCGCCGAGAGAGAAAAGCCCCACCGCGTGATTGAGCAGATGCGTCGCCACATAGGCAAAAAGCACAAGCCCGGTGATCAACCGTGCCGTGCGGACGTTTGCCCATAATGCCTTGCGCGCCATGGTCGAGGACCATAGCGCATGGCGCGGACGCGCGTCTCTTGGCGTCAGCCGCCGCGCGCCTTGTGCAGCGCTTGTTTGGCGGCGGCGAAAGGCAGAAGGACGCAACCATGGCGGCTGCGATGGCCGCGCACCGGGGCGAAATCGGCCAACTCCGGCCAGCTCGCTGGCAATACGGCCGACTTGTCCTTGAGATAGGCGCCAAGCGCGCGCGCGGCATCGGCGATCGCGGATGCCTCGAGTCCGGGCGCGTGCGCGCCCATGACCGAGGCGGCCGCTTCGCATAGGAGGCAGCCGCGCACCTCGTGCTTGAATTCGACGATCTGGCCGTCATGCAGGCGGATATCGACGCGCACGCGGTCGCCGCACAACGGATTGTCGGCGAGGGCGCTGCCATCGGGTTGCGCGATCCGGCCCTTGCCGTGGGCAGCTTTAGCGTGGGCGATCAAGCGAGCTTGGTATAGGTCTTCGGCCACGGGCCGGTCACGCGGTCTTGGCCGAACCGAGCGCGGCCAGCGCATCGGGGGAATCGACATCGAGCAAGACGCCCTCGTCGGCGATCTCGATTTCGGCGACGAGCTCGGCATATTCTCCGATCAGGTGGCGCGCGCCTACGTCGCCCGCGATCGCCGTCATTTCGGCGAAAAACCGCCTTGCGAACAGCACGGGATTGCCGCGCTTGCCGCCGAAGGTCGGCACGCAGATGGCGCGGCCCTCGAGCGGCTGGAACGCATCGATCAGGGCGTCGAGGGTTTGGGCCCGCACGCGCGGCATGTCGCCAAGGCAAATCAGCACGCCGTCGCAATCCTCGGGCAGGGCGGCGAGACCGCGCTGCAGCGAGGCGCTCAACCCCTGGGCGAAGTCGGGATTGTGGACGAGCTCGACCTTGCGCTTGCGGCCCAAGGCGTCCTGCACCCGCTCGGCCTCGTGCCCGGTTACGACGACCACGGGCCGCGCGCGCGAGGCAAGCGCCGCGTCCACCGCGCGCGCGACCATGGGCACGCCATCGACCGCGGCGAGCAATTTGTTCCGTGGTCCCATCCGCCGCGACAACCCGGCGGCCAGAACCAGGGCGGCGATTTTTGGGCGCCTTTGACTGGGCGCGCGTTCGTTCGCCGCCGCGTCGCCCGCGCGCGGCATGGGACGGCTCGGGATTTCGTTGAGCAATCCGCCGGCGCCCATGAGCATGAGATCGCGCCCCACGACCGGCACGTCGGCGAGGATGCGGCGTAACACCCAGTCGAAACCGTTGAACTTGGGCGAGCGTACGCAACCCGGAAGACCCAATATGACACCGCCGTCGCGATGTGCGAGCAGCAGAAGGTTTCCCGGATCGACCGGCATGCCGAAATGCTCGATTCGCCCGCCCGCGGCGACGATGGCCGCTGGCACGACGTCGCGCCGATCGGTGATCGCGGACGCACCGGCGATCAGCACGAGCTCGGCGCCGTCGCTCTGCGCCTTCGCGATGGCCGCGCCCACCGCCTCGATTTCGTGCGCGCACCGCTGTTCGCCGGCAAGGCCGCTGCCCAGCGCCTCGACGCGCGCGCGAACGATGGCGACGGTCTTGTCGAGAACGGATTCCTTCATTCCGACCAGGCGCGTTTGGATGAGCGCGACGGGACGCGGGCGGAAGGGGGCGACGCGAGCCAGCGCGCCGCCGGCGCCCGCGATGACGAGGGCGCGGTCGAGCAAGGCGCGCGGCACGGCGAAGGGAATGATCTTCACCGTTGCCACCATCTGGCGCGCCTCGACCACCTCGTAGGGCGGCACGGTCGCAAGCGTGATGGCTTCGTCGATGGTGTTGATGGCGTCGATGCGGGCGCGGTCGATAACCGCGAGGCCGCGCACCGCGGCGAACAGATTGGCGCGCCCCGTGAAGGGCGCGGCGGTCTGGAGACCTGGACCCGCGACGGCGCGGGCGAGGGCCGCAGCCGCTTCGTCCTCGTGCGCATCCACCCCATCGAGGCGCGCGACCGTCACGCGCGCGATTCCCGCCTTGGCGATGGCGCCGATATCCTCGGCCGTCAGGCGGCGACCTTTCTGGTAGGTGGCCCCGCGCGCACCGCCCGGGCCGGGCAGGACAAGGCCATGGGCGAGAATCGCGCCCTCGGCCTCGGCGAGGGGCACGTCGCCGAACTTCATCCCCCGGTCCCGGCCTTCGCGTGGAGAACCTGGGTCGCTTGGGCCATGACGGAAAGCGCGATTTCGGCGGGGGATTTGGCGCCGATGGCGAGGCCGGCGGGGCCGTGAATGCGCGCCAGCACCGAGGCGTCGAAGCCCGCATCCTTGAGACGCTTCAGGCGCGCGTCATGGGTTTTCCGGCTCCCCAGCGCCGCGATGTAGAAGGCATCGGATTTGAGCGCCACCGTCAGCGCCGGGTCGTCGAGCTTGGGGTCGTGGGTTAGGGTCACGACAGCCGTGCGGCGATCGGGCGCGAGGCGCGTCATGGCGTCGTCCGGCCATTCGGTCGTGACGGCGGTATTGGGAAAGCGCGCATCGGTCGCGAAGGCGCGGCGTGGATCGACGACCACGACAGCGTAGCCCGCGAGCGCGGCCATGGGCACGAGCGCTTGAGCTATGTGCACGGCCCCGACCACGATGAGGCGCAAGGGCGGGTTGTAAACCTGGACGAACATCCGGCCCGAAGGCGTTTCGATCGTGCCGCTCGTGTCTCCGGCGAGGGCAAGGCGCACAGCCGCGAGCGAGTCCGCGTCGAGCGCGAGATCGCCGCGCGTCTGCGCCCCGCCGATCGGCGTTGGCCCGACCAGGGCTTGCGCGCCGGTGTCGAGCCTGGTCGCGATCGCGATCGGGGTTTTTGCCGCCCGCGCGGCCAGCAGGGCGCCGAGCAGGTCGCGTTTCATTCCATGCGCTCGACGTAAACCTGCACCTTGCCGCCGCACGCAAGGCCCACGGCCCAGGCCTGTTCGTGCGTGACGCCGAAATCGAGCACGCGCGGTTTGCCGTCCTCGATGGCGGCCAAGGCTTCCTGCACCACCGCGCCTTCGATGCAACCGCCGGAAACCGAGCCGATCATCGCGCCCTTGTCGTCGACCGCCAACTGGCTGCCGACCGGGCGGGGCGAAGAACCCCAAGTCGAGACCACGGTCGCCAATGCCACCCGCCGGCCGGATTTCAACCATTCCGAGGCCGCCTCGAGAATATTCTCGTGCGCGAGCGCGTTCGCTTGTGCGTTCACTTGCGCGTTCAATGGAGCGTCGCTTGCCATTTTTCCATGCCCTCTCCGCGGCGCGGGGCGGGGTTGGATAGGGCCGCCGCAAGCGACGCAAGACTTTCGAGATTGTGAACGGGTCGGAACTCGTCCACGTGCGGGAGGATGGCCCGCATGCCCAATGATCTGGGCTCGAATCCTTGGTAACGCAACAGGGGGTTGAGCCAAATCAGCCGTCGGCAGGATTTGTGCAGCCGTTCGATTTCGTCGGCGAGACCCTCGCCCGCGTCGCGGTCGAGACCGTCGGAAATGAACAACACGAGCGCGCCCTGGCCGAGCACGCGGCGCGCCCATTGGCGGTTGAAGTCCTTGAGCGATTGGCCGATGCGCGTGCCGCCGGACCAGTCGCCGGCCGCCTCGCCGCAGCGCTCCAGCGCCACGTCCACGTCGCGTTGGCGCAGATGCCGGGTTACGTTCGTCAGATGCGTCCCGAACAGGAACGAGAACACACGGTCTCGGTCGTTCGTCACGGCGTGCATGAAGTGCAGCAACATGCGCGAATAGCGGCTCATGGAACCCGAAATATCGCACAGAATGACGAGCGGGGGATGGCGCCGGCGCGGCTCGCTGCGCTTCAAGGGAATATCACCGCCGCCCGCGCGCAGGGTCGCGCGCAAGGTCGCCCGCATGTCGATGCGCGCGCCGGCGCGATCGGGCGCGTGGCGGCGCGTGGGGACTTCGGCGATGGGCAGACGCATCGACCGGATGCGCTTCTTCGCTTCGGCGATCTCGGCCGCCGACATGGTTTCGAAATCCATCTTTTGCAACAATTCGCGGTCGGAATAGGTCATCACCGCATCGACGGTGATCTCCGGCTCCTTTTCGATCTCGCGCTCGGCGTCGCTTGCCTGGTTGCCGCGCAGCGCGTCGGCCACGCGTTTCGACAACTCCTGGCCCTGCTCGGCGCCGGGAATGTCGAGCTGGGGCAGGAGCATGGACATCATGCGTTCGAGAATGCGCGGATTGCGCCAAAAAACATGGAATGCCTGATCGAACAATTCGCGTTGATCGCGCCGGTTCACGAACACCGAATGGAGCGTCCAGTAAAAGTCGCCGCGATTGTCCATGCCCGTGCACTCGACCGCGCGCACGGCCTCGATCACCCGTCCGGGGCCAATGGGCAGACCGGCGGCGCGCAGCGCGCGCGCGAAATGCATGATATTGGCAAGGAGCTTGCCGCCTGGAAGCGCCTCGTCCGCGCGGTTGCGTGCGTTCTCCATGGCGCGGCCTAGGCCGGGCTCGCCGCCGCGATTTCCGCCTTGACCTGCTCCAGGATCTGGGCGGCCTGGCTGCCGCGGATCTTGACGATGTCGTCCTGGTATTTTAGCAGGGCGCCGACGGTGTCGTTGATCGTGTCGGGATCGAGCGCGATGGCGTCGAGCTGGGTGAGGGCCTGGGTCCAATCGATGGTCTCGGCGATTCCGGGCTGCTTGAACAGGTCCATCTTGCGCAGCCGTTGGACGAACAACACGACCTCGCGCGACAGGCGCGCATCCGCGCCAGGCGCCTTGAGGCGTAGTATTTCGAGTTCGCGCGCGGCATCCGGATAATCGACCCAGTGATAGAAGCAGCGGCGCTTCAGCGCGTCGTGGATTTCGCGTGTGCGGTTGGAGGTTACGATCACGATGGGCGGAGATTCGGCCTTTATCGTGCCGAACTCGGGGATGGTGATCTGGTAGTCGGACAGGACTTCGAGCAAATAGGCTTCGAAGGGCTCGTCCGCCCGGTCGAGCTCGTCGATCAGAAGCACGGGCGGACCCGCGATATCGGGCTCCAGCGCCTTGAGCAGCGGGCGCTCGATGAGGAATCGGCGGGCGAAGATATCCGAGCCCAATTGTTCGCGGTCGAGATTTCCGCCCGCCTCGGCGAGGCGAATTTCGATCATCTGGCGCGAATAATTCCACTCGTACACGGCCGAGGCAATATCGAGTCCCTCGTAGCATTGCAGGCGCACGAGATTGCG
>CAMAPP010000147.1 GCA_945860095.1 Rhizobium sp. Q54
GAGGTGAAGAACTTCACCGGCCGGCTGTTCGACGGCACGCTGTCCGTCAAGGGCAAGGTTCAGGCCTCGCCCAAAATGGAATTTGCGCTCGCGCTCGATCAATTCGACATCAATCAGGCCTTGCGGACCCTGACCGAGCTCGATCGCGCGACCGGCAAGGCCAATCTGCGCTTCAATCTGCGCGCCACGCCCAAATCGGAATACGACCTGATCGGCACGCTTGCCGGCAACGGCACGCTCGACGGTACGCTCGCCGTCAAGCTTCGCGCCGAGGAAGCGGCGGGCGCGGCCTTGCTCGGCGTGCTCGGCCAGCAACTCGGCCAGTTGCAGGGCATTTCGGGTCTGACCAATGGGCTGTTGATGGCCTTCGGTTCCGGCCAGGGGCAATTGAAGGGCAGTTTCCTTGCCGAGCGCGGCGTGGTGCGCACAAACGATCTGCAGCTGGCGAATCCCAATGCCACGTCGCGCGTGACCGGTCAGGCCGATTTGCCGCAATGGCTCGTCGATGGCCAGGGCACGGTCACCACCGGTTCCGCCACGCAGCCCGTGTTCACCGTATCCGCCAAGGGCTCGCTCGATCAGCCGGCCCTCAAATTCGGCGGCACGGGCATTCAGGCTGGCGCCAATCCGTTGCAGCAATTGCTGCCGGGCCTCCTCAGCAAGCCCCAGCAACAGCAGCCGCAAGACCCCCAGCAGAAGAAGAAAATCACGCCGCAGGACGTGCTCAAGAACATCCTCAAGCAATAGAGCCCTTGGCCGTCCGGCGAGCCGTTATTTTTCCAGCGCGCGCGCGGCGAGCAGCGCCGACAGAATATGGACGCGGATCGCGCTCGACAGATTGCCAGCGCGGCCCGCGTCGATTTCCTCGATCAGCGCATTGACCGAGATCCCGCGCGCCTTCGAAATATCCTTGAGGACGACCCAGAACGCGCGTTCGAGCGAGACGCTGGTGCGATGTCCGGCGATCACCACCGACCGCTTCAAAGTCTTCACGCTCAACCGTCCGCCCTCCGGGCCGGCCCGTGCCCTCGCGCGATGGAGTTGGGCGCGCTAGGGGCCGGGCGCGATTGTGGGACAACTCATCCCAGGGCCTCGATCCTAGCTTACAGGCCGGACCTTATAGGCCGGAAAATCGCAACCGGGCGCGAGCCGCCGCGCGCCCGGCGTCTTGACCGCGCGTTCGCCGCGCGCAACCTTGGCCCCATGGAAAATCCGATCCCTAACTCGCCCGGGCACGCTTCCCCCCGCTACGCCGCGCCCGAGGGCGCGTGCGATTGCCATTTCCATGTCTTTGGGCCGCTCGCATGCTTTCCCTATCGGCCCGAGCGCGGCTTCACGCCGCCCGAGGCCTTGCTCGAGGATTACCTGGCGCTCATGGCGCGCCTAGGTCTTGCGCGCGCGGTGATCGTGCAGCCGAGCGTCTTTGGCACGGACAATGCGTGTTCCGAACATGCCCTCGCGCGGCTCGGCGCGCGTGCGCGCGGCGTCGCGGTCGTGCCGGCGGACGTGGGCGAGGGCGAGATTGCGCGTCTCGACGCGCTCGGCTTTCGCGGCGTGCGGCTCAATCTTCTGTTCAAGGGCGGCACTTCGCTCGAAGCGCTCGAGACCTTGGGCGCGCGTCTTGCGCCGTTCGGCTGGCACATCCAATTGCTGATCGATGGCCGCGAATTGCCGGAGCTGAAGCCGCGTTTGCGGAAATTGCCGGTCGATGTGGTGATCGATCACATGGGCCACATGCCCGCAAATCTTGGCCTCGGCCATCCGGCCTTCGTTGCGCTCTGCGATTTGCTCAAGGCGGGCCGGACCTGGGTCAAGTTGTCGGCCGCCTACCGCGTATCGGTTGCGGGTCCGCCCTTCGGCGATGTCGCGGCCGTGGCGCGCGCTCTTTTGGCCGCGGGTCCGGAGCGTTGCGTGTGGGGCACGGACTGGCCCCATCCCGCCCATGACGGCCCGGCGCTCGACGACGCGGCCCTTCTTGATCTCGTGCCGGGCTGGACGCAAGACCCGGCATTGCAGCGGCAATTGATGAGCGAGAACGCCGCGCGTCTTTACCGCTTCTGAGCGCGTCTCTTGCCGGCCTTGGCCGATTTCGCCCGGCGCGCGGCGCGTGCGGCCTCGATCGCCTTGCCCGCCCAAACCCGCAAGCTTCGCGCGTCGTCCACGACTGCCCGCGGCGCCTCGTAAAAGGTCACGAGCCTGGTCGGCCTGTCGTCCCAGGGTTTGAAGGGCGTCATTCCGGCGCGCTCGAAATCGGGCCGGTTGCGGCCGTCGACCTTGAAAAACATCGTCTCGCCGGCGACGAGGGCAAAGCACAGGCCGTCGAGATAGATGCCCCAGCCGCCGAACATGGCGCGCGCCGCGACCGGGCCGAGCGGGGTGAGGGCGCCGACCAAATCGGCGACGAATTGCGCGCCCGGCGTCTTAGCGATCTTGGCCATCTCGGCTTTCCTCGGTTCGCTGTTCGTTCAGCGCCTCGGCGAATATCCGCCACCACGCGATGTCCCAGGCCCCGCTCGCCGCGCCCGAGGTCGAGGGCAGGACGATCGTCCGCGCGCCGCCGAAGCGTTCCCGCCGCCAGCCGTAATCGAGGCGCGCCGCGCCGAACGCGGCAAGGGCCGCGGCCTTGCCGTTGAAGGCGAGGATGCGCGGCGCGGCCGCGGCGATCTTGGTCGCCAGACGCGCGCCGTCGTCCGCGTCGCGCGCGAGGGTCTTGTCCTGGCCGTGCCGGTGCTTGGTGAGGTCGGTCAGGCCGATGCCGAATTCGAGCACGCGGCGAAAATCGCGCGGCGCCAAGCGTTCGGGGATGGCGCCGGTTTCGCATAGGGTCGGCCAGAACTTGTTTTGCGGATGGGCGTAGTACGCGCCCGCGCGCGCCGAGGCCGTGCCCGCGGCGCTGCCGCAAATCACCGCGCGCAAGCCGGGCCCGAGCACGTCGGGCAGAATGTGGCGTGGCGGCAGAATGCGCCTTAGCGATTGACGTGGGCGAAGAAGTCGTTGCCCTTGTCGTCCATCACGATGAAGGCCGGAAAATTCTCGACCTCGATGCGCCACACGGCCTCCATGCCGAGTTCGGGATAGTCGAGCACCTCGACCTTGCGGATGCAGTCCTGGGCCAGGCGCGCGGCGGGGCCGCCGATCGAGCCGAGATAGAAGCCGCCGTGCTTCTTGCACGCATCCACCACTTGCCGCGACCGATTGCCCTTGGCGAGCGTCACGAAGCTGCCGCCCGCCGCCATGAACGGATCGACGTAGGAATCCATGCGCCCCGCGGTGGTCGGTCCGAAAGAGCCCGAGGCATAGCCCTTCGGCGTCTTCGCGGGGCCTGCGTAATAGATCATGTGGTTCTTGAAATAATCGGGCAGGCCGTGACCCGCCTCCAGGCGTTCGCGCACCTTGGCGTGCGCGATGTCGCGCGCGACGACCAGCGTGCCGGTCAGCGCGAGCCGGGTGCGGATGGGATATTGCGACAGCGTGCGGCGGATGCCCGCCATCGGACGGTCGAGGTCAATCGCCACGCACTCGCCGCCGAGCTGCGCGTCGCCGATATCGGGCATGTATTGGGCCGGATTGGTTTCGAGCTGTTCGAGGAAGATGCCCTCGCGCGTGATCTTGGCCTTGGCCTGGCGGTCCGCCGAGCACGACACGCCGATGCCGATGGGCAAGGACGCGCCGTGGCGCGGCAGGCGGATGACGCGCACGTCGTGGCAATAATATTTTCCGCCGAATTGCGCGCCGATGCCGAGATCGCGCGACATCTCGAGAACCTTGGCTTCCATTTCGAGATCGCGGAAGGCATGGCCGCCGGGGCCGCCCTTGGTCGGCAGATTGTCGAGATAGCGGCAGG
Source organism: Rhizobium sp. Q54 (assembly GCA_945860095.1). GTDB lineage: Bacteria > Pseudomonadota > Alphaproteobacteria > CADEGL01 > CADEGL01 > CAMAPP01. The sequence goes on from CAMAPP010000147.1 coordinate 3,845, forward strand.
TCGCGAGCTTGACGGTTTTCAGATTGAACTCCGCCGAGGTGCCGCCGACGACGATGGCCAGGTGATAGGGCGGGCAGGCGGCGGTGCCGATTTCGCGCGCCTTGGCCTCGATGAATTTGACGATGCGCTCGGGGCTGAGTACCGCCCGGGTTTCCTGGAACAGAAAGGACTTGTTGGCCGAGCCGCCGCCCTTGGCGACGAACAGAAATTCGTATTCATCGCCGTCGGTCGCATAAATCTCGATCTGGGCGGGCAGATTGGTCTTGGTGTTGACCTCGGTGTACATGTCGAGCGGCGTCATCTGCGAATAGCGGAGATTGTTTTCCGTATAGGCGCGCCAGACGCCGTGCGACAGACCCGCCTCGTCGCCGCCGCCCGTGAACACGCGCTCGCCCTTCTTGCCCATGATGATGGCGGTGCCGGTGTCCTGGCACATGGGAAGAACGCGGCCCGCCGAGATATTGGCGTTCTTCAGCATCTCGATGGCGACGTAGCGGTCGTTGTCGGATGCGTCGGGGGAATCGTACACCGCGCGCAATTGCCGGAGATGGCCTGGGCGCAGCAGGAACGAGATGTCGACGAACGCCTCGTTCGACAACAGGCTGAGCGCCGCCGGCTCGACCTTGAGGATATCCCGGCCTTCGAACTTGGCGACCGAAACATGGCCGCCCGAGACCTTGCGATAGGGCGTGTCGTCCTTGGCCAAGGGAAAGATTTCTTGAAAGGCAAATTCGGTCATTCTGATCCTCGATCGATTCCTCGGGGTCGTTTCCCCGGTCGGTTGTGCGTCTGGCGCCCCGGTCGATTCGCCGATCAAATCCGGGCCGATCGAATCCGGGCCGATCGAATCTGGGCCGATCGAATCCGGTCCGGTCGCATCCAAGGAGAAACGGCGGCGGGCGCTATTTCTTGCGGAACGAATCGAGCGCGATGACCTGACCGCGCTCGGCTTCGTCGTCGCCCTGTTGGCCGTCGGGCGCGGGTGCGCCGGCCGCGCGTTTCGGCGCGCCGCTCTTGGCCTCGATGCCCCCGGTCTCGATGCCCCCGGTCGCGGTGCCCCCGGTCTCGGCTTTGGGGACGTTGTGCGCGAGACGGACGCGGTCCGTCCCCGGCGCGCCCTCCGTGCTCGAGCCCTGGAACTGCAAGCCGAACTGCACCGAGGGATCGGCGAACATGGTCACGGCCGCGAACGGCACCGTCAGCCTTTCGTTCAGCTTGTCGAAGCTGAGCGTCACGCGGAAGAAATCGTCCTCGACCTCGAGCCCCCAGTACTGGTTCTGGAGCACGATGGTCATTTCCTCGGGATAGCGCGCGTGCAGGCGGTCCGGAATGTCGACGCCAGGCGCGGCGGTGCGGAAGGTGATGTAAAAATGGTGGTTGCCCGGAAGGCCATTTTCCACCGTCTCGGCGAGCACGCGCTTGAGCACGCCGCGAAGGGCGTCATCGATCAACCGGTCGTAACGCAGCACGCTCTCGGCCATATCCTCTCCCCGCTTTCGCCCACGGGGCCGCGGGCGAAAGTGGGGGGCTTCTGTTGCCCGGTGCCCCCCGAACCGCGCTTGCTTAGAAACTAAGCAGCGAGAGCCAACTGATTGTCATTGGCACCTATCGAAACGGCCCGATAACGGCGGAACCATGCCGGGCAAAGTTCATGCCTTTCAACGCACGTCGAGCCTAGTTCGCCCCCAAGGTCGTCCGAGCCGCTTTCGCCGCCCGGACGGGAAATTGGTGGAGGCGCCGGGTACTGCCCCCGGGTCCGTAACGCCTATTGCGCATGACATTTATCGCCATAGCCGGGCAAGCCCGGCAAAGGGAATATAGGTCGTCGCGCGGCCCGCTGCAAACCTGGCCCGTGCGATGGTTAGCGGTTTGTGAACGGCGCCGGGCTTGCTAGGAATAGCTCCGGGAACGGATGGGGCTCAGACAGCATGGCATCGGATACCGAGCGGCGATCGCTCACGGGCGAACAACGGGCGGAAATCGCCGCCCTGCGCGCGGCCAGCGCCACGACAAGGCGCGCGACCGTGCCGGCACTCGAGGACATTCTCTACGAGGTCCTTCCCGTGCTCGATCACGGCTTCGTGCGCGTGATCGACTACATGGGCGACGACGGCGCGGTGGTGCAGGCGGCGCGCGTGTCCTATGGCAAGGGTACGCGGCGGGTGAGCGAGGACCGCGGTCTCATCGCCTATCTGATGCGTCACCGGCACTCGACGCCGTTCGAGATGTGCGAGATCAA
>CAMAPP010000148.1 GCA_945860095.1 Rhizobium sp. Q54
TCGCTCACCATGGCGCCGTGAAGGTCGAGGTACAGCGCGTCCACCCGGCCGGCCGCGCGCAGATCCTCGACGATCATCGCGGCAATTTTCTCGTAGGCCTTGCGCGTGACGTGCGCGGACGGCGAGGCCGAACACCACAGCAGGGGTAAGAGTTCGTGCCCCTCGGCGCGCGCCGCGTCGATGAAGCCGGCGATGGGAATATTGATTCCCGCCAAGGCCTCGATCAGCGCATCGCCGCGCGAGAGCGCGGGCCAGCCATCGGCCTCGGCGAAGTCGTCATAATCCGCCTTGGTCGGCGCGAATGTATTGGTTTCGTGATGCCAGCCCGCGATGGCGAGGCGCGCCACGTCAGATATCGGCGTAGGTATGGGTTTCCGCGGCAGCACCCGGTTGCGTGACCGCGCCCCAGGCGGCCGAGCCCACGGTTTGGGCGTAACGCCACAGCACGCCAGAGCCGTACTCGGTCTTGCGCGCCGTCCATTTCGCGCGCCGGCTTTTAAGCTCGGACGCGCTCACGCGCAAATGAAGCGTGCCCTTGGTCGCGTCGATGTCGATGATGTCGCCGTTTTCCACGAGTCCGATCGGCCCGCCCGCCGCCGCTTCGGGCGACACATGGCCGATGCAGAAGCCGCGCGTCCCGCCCGAGAACCGCCCATCGGTGACGAGTGCGACCTTTTCGCCCATGCCCTGGCCATAAAGTGCCGCGGTCGTGGATAGCATCTCGCGCATGCCTGGGCCGCCCTTGGGCCCCTCGTTCCGGATGACCAGTACCTCGCCTTCCTTGTAGGCGCGGGCGAATACGGCCTTCAGGCAATCCTCCTCGCGCTCGAATACCCGCGCCGCTCCCGAGAACGCGAGGCGCTTCATGCCGGCGATCTTGACGATGGCGCCCTCGGGCGCGAGCGAGCCCTTGAGCCCGGCGAGGCCGCCCGCGCGCGATAGCGGGCGCGAGGTGGAATGAACGATGTCTTGATCGGCCGGTACGCGCACGTTCGCAAGATTTTCGGCCAGCGTCTTGCCGGTGACCGTCAGGCAGTCGCCGTGCAGATAGCCGCCGTCGAGCAGGGCCTTCAGCACGATCGGCACGCCGCCCGCGCGCCACAGATCGACCATGAGATATTTCCCGCCCGGCTTCAGATCGCCGATATAGGGCGTGCGGCGGAAAATCCGGCAGGCATCGCTCAAGCCGAACTTGATACCCGCCTCGTTGGCGATCGCCGGCAGATGGAGGCCCGCATTGGTCGAGCCGCCGGTCGCGGCCACCACCGCGCACGCGTTCTCGAGCGCTTTCTTCGTGACGATATCGCGCGGGCGCAGACCCTGCGACAGCAAGCGCATGACCACCTGTCCGGCGTTTTCGCCGTAGGCGTCGCGCGAGTCGTAGCTTGCCGGCGGTCCCGCCGAACCGGGTAGCGCAAGACCGATGGCCTCCGACACGGAGGCCATGGTGTTGGCCGTGTACTGGCCCGCGCAGGACCCGGAGGTCGGAACCGAGGCGCGCTCCCGAGCGTTCAGTTCGGCGCGCGAAATCGTGCCTTTGCTCAATTCGCCTACGCCCTCGAAGACCTCGAGCAGCGTGATGTCCTGTCCGTTGTGGCGGCCGGGAAGATTGGTGCCGCCGTACAAGAACACGGACGGCACGTTGAGCCGAACCATGGCCATCATCAATCCCGGCAGCGATTTATCGCAGCCCGCAAGACCCACGAGCGCGTCGTAACAATGGCCGCGCATGGTGAGTTCGACCGAATCGGCGATCACCTCGCGGCTGACCAGCGAAGCCTTCATGCCCTGATGGCCCATGGCGATGGCATCGGTCACGGTGATGGCGGTGAACTCGCGCGGCGTGCCGCCGGCAGCCTTGACGCCCTTTTTGACCGCCTCGGCCTGGCGGTGAAGCGTGATATTGCACGGCGCCGCCTCGTTCCAGGTCGTCGCCACGCCGACGAAGGGCTGGGCGATTTCCGCCTCGGTCATGCCCATGGCGTAATAAAACGCCCGGTGCGGCGCCGATGCGGCCCCAACCGAAACGTGGCGGCTCGGCAGGCCGGTCTTGTCGCGGCGTCCCCGCCGCGCGCCCGGTTTTGCGCGCACGCGGCGCCCCATCGTCAGATATCCCCGTAGATGTGGGATTCACCCGCGGCGCCCGGATGGGTGACGGCGCCTTTGTTCGCCGGCCCCACCGTCATGTAATAGCGCCATAGCGCGCCCGCCTGGAAGTCGTGATCGCGGGGCTTCCACTTGGCGCGCCGAGCCTTGAGTTCCGCCGCCGTCAGGCGTACGTCGAGCGTACCCTTGGTCGCGTCGATATCGATCATGTCGCCGTTCTTCAGAAGGCCGATCGGGCCGCCGACCGCCGCCTCGGGGCCGACATGGCCGATGCAGAAACCGCGCGTGCCGCCCGAGAACCGGCCATCGGTGATGAGCGCGACTTTCTCGCCCACGCCCTGGCCGTACAGCGCCGCCGTCGTCGCCAGCATCTCGCGCATGCCCGGGCCGCCGCGCGGACCTTCGTAGCGAATGACCAGAACCTCGCCGTCCTTGTATTGGCGGCGCAGCACGGCCTTGTAGCAATCTTCCTCGCTGTCGAACACGCGCGCAGGTCCGCTGAATTGCAGTCGCGTCATGCCCGCGACCTTCACGATGGCGCCGTCGGAAGCGAGATTGCCCTTGAGGCCGACGACGCCGCCGGTCTTCGACAGCGGCCGCGAGGTCGGATAGACCACGTCCTGATCCTTCGGGAAGCGCACCTTGCGGAGATTTTCCGCCATCGTCTTGCCCGTCACGGTGATGCAGTCGCCGTGGAGATAGCCGCCGTCGAGCAGCGCCTTCAGCACCACCGGCACTCCGCCGATGAGATAAAGATCCTTGGCCACGTATTTGCCGCCCGGCTTCATGTCGGCGATATAGGGCGTGCGGCGGAAGATCTTGCACACATCGTCGAGATCGAAATCGATGCCCACTTCGTGCGCGATCGCCGGCAGATGCAAGCCGGCATTCGTCGAGCCGCCCGTCGCCGCCACGACCACGGCGGCGTTCTCGAGCGATTTTCGCGTGATGATGTCGCGCGGCCGGATGCCGAGCTTCAAGAGATTCATGACCGCGTGACCCGAAAGCTCGGCAAAGGCGTCGCGCGAATCGTAGGGCGCGGGCGTGCCGGCGGAGCCCGGCAGCGCGAGACCCATGGCCTCGGATACGCAGGCCATCGTGTTGGCGGTGAACATGCCGCCGCACGAGCCCGAGGTCGGACAGGCAACGCTTTCGATTTCCTTCAAATCCTTATCGTTCATGATGCCGGCGGAGTGCTGGCCCACCGCCTCGAAGACATCGACGATGGTCACGTCCTTGTTGCGAAAGCGCCCGGGCAGAATCGAGCCGCCGTAGAGGAACACCGAGGGCACGTTGAGGCGCGCCATCACCATCATCATGCCCGGCAGCGATTTGTCGCAGCCCGCGATGCCGATGAGCGCGTCGTAGCAATGGCCGCGCATCGTGAGCTCGACCGAGTCCGCGATGATCTCGCGGCTGACGAGCGACGATTTCATGCCCTGGTGACCCATGGCGATGCCGTCGGTCACGGTGATGGTCGTGAATTCGCGCGGCGTGCCCCCTGCGGCCTTGACGCCCTTCTTGGCCGCCTGGGCCTGGCGCGCGAGCGCGATATTGCAGGGTGCGGCTTCGTTCCACGTGGTCGCCACGCCGATGAAGGGCTGGCCGATCTCCTGCTCCGTCATGCCCATGGCGTAATAGAACGCACGGTGCGGCGCGGATGCGGGCCCCACCGAAACGTGACGGCTCGGCAGCTTGGACTTGTCGAAGGATTTCGGCTTGGACGTCATCTTGTTCCCCTCGGGTGGGTGATGTCGCGCCAGAATAGCGGTCCGGCGCCAAGAAGGCCAAGCGGCGGCCGCGCCCCGCGGAGACGCCTAATCCGAGAGACGCGCGAGCGCCTCGCCAAGCCGCGCGGTGGTCGCAACGGCCTCGGCGCGCCGTTCGTGCTGGGTTTCGACGACCTCCGGTGGCGCCTTGGCCAAAAAGCCCGGATCGCCAAGCTTGCGGTCGATTTTCTCAATATCGCTTGCGAGCCGTTCGACCTCGCGTTTCAACCGCGTTTGCTCCTTGGCGATGTCGATGACACCGGCCAGCGGCAAGGCAAGCGTGACCTCGCCCAGCACGATCTGCATGGCGCCCTTGGGCGAAGGCACGTCGCGCTCGATTCCCGACAGGCGCGCCATGCGTTGGATGAGCTCGCCGTGGCGAGCAAGGCGCAGAGCCGTCTCGGCGTCGGCGCCGTTCACGATCAAGGGCAGTAGCGCGCCTGGCGGCACGTTCATCTCGGCGCGCACCGTGCGAATGAGCGAAATCGCCTCTACGACGAAATTCATCTCGGCGCCCGAGCCGTCGTCTTGGGCCATGTCGCCGAAATCGGGCCACCGTGCGCCGATCAATTTCTCCGGGCCATGGCCCAATTGGCGCCAGAGTTCCTCCGAGACGAAGGGCATGAAAGGATGGAGGAGCTTCAGAAGTTCGCGCAGCACATGGCCCGTGACCGCGCGCGTTTCCGCCTTCGCCGCTTCGTCGGCGCCGAGCAGGATGGGCTTGGTGAATTCGAGATACCAGTCGCAGAACGTACCCCAGGTGAAGTGGTAGAGGGCATTGGCCGCTTCGTTGAAGCGGTAATCGTCGAGCGTGCGATCGACGGCGAGCGCCGCGCGCCCGAGCTCGCCCAGAATCCAGCGATTGACGGTTTCCCGCACGCCCCTTGCGTCGAAGTCGTCCCGGGGCGCGGCACCGTTCATCTGGCAGAAACGCGCGGCGTTCCACAGCTTGGTGGTGAAGTTGCGGTAACCCTCGACCCGCTTCTCGGACAGCTTGATGTCGCGGCCCTGCGCCGCGAGCGAGGCAAGCGTGAAGCGCAGGGCATCGGCGCCGTATTTGTCGATCAGCACCAAGGGATCGATGATGTTTCCCTTGGATTTCGACATCTTCTGTCCGTGCTCGTCGCGCACCAGAGCGTGGATATAGACCGTGTGAAACGGAGCCTTCTTAAGAAAATGCAGCCCCATCATCATCATTCGCGCGACCCAGAAGAAGATGATGTCGAACCCCGTGACCAGCACGTCGGTTGGGTAATAGCGCGCGAGTTCCGGGGTATTCTCCGGCCAACCGAGAGTCGAGAACGGCCAGAGCGCCGAGGAAAACCAGGTGTCGAGCACGTCGGATTCCCGCGTCAAGCTCGCGCCGCGACCGTAATGCGCATCCGCCGCCGCTTGGGCTTCCGCCTCGGTCATTTCCACGAAAATCGCGCCGTCCGGCCCGAACCAAGCCGGTATCCGATGACCCCACCAGATTTGCCGTGACACGCACCACGGCTGGATGTTGCGCATCCACTCGTAATAGGTATTCGTCCATTGCTGGGGCACGAAGCGCGTGCGCCCCTCCTCGACCGCCGCGATCGCGGGCTTGGCCAGGGTTGCCGCGTCGACGAACCATTGATCGGTCAGCCAGGGTTCGATCGCCACGCCCGAGCGGTCGCCGTGGGGCACCATGTGGACGATGTCCTCGATCTTCTCCACCAGGCCCAGGGCTTCGAGGTCCGCAATCACGCGCTTGCGCGCCGCGTAGCGGTCGAGGCCGCGATAGGGTTCGGGCACCGCATCGTTCGTCTTGGCGTCGCGGTCGAAGATATTGATCGTCTCGAGTTCGTGACGGCGGCCGACCTCGAAATCGTTGAAATCGTGCGCGGGCGTGATCTTGACGGCACCCGAGCCGTGCTCGGGATCGGCGTAGCAATCGGCCACGATCGGGATACGCCGGCCGACGAGCGGCAGAAGCACGAATTTACCGACCAGAGCCGCATAGCGCGCGTCCTCGGGGTTCACGGCAACGGCCGTGTCGCCGAGCATGGTTTCGGGGCGCGTGGTCGCAACGGTAAGATACGTGCCGGGCGCGCCTTCGATCGGGTATTTGAGGTGCCAAAGCTGGCCCTTCATCTCGCGCTGCTCGA
>CAMAPP010000149.1 GCA_945860095.1 Rhizobium sp. Q54
ACCGGCAAGGCGCCGGGCGCGGACAACGACCATGTCTTTCGCGAATTGTTGGGGATGGATGCGCGCGCGCTGGATGCCATGCGCGCGGCCGGACTGGTTTAATTTTTCGAATTTTGGCTCGTGAGCGTCATGCGGGAACAAACCAATGACTAAAAGCGATATCGGCATCGTCGGCTGCGGCCAGACGCCTTATTCCAAGCGCGCCCAAGGCACGCTCGTCGGCTATCTCGCGGATGCCGCGCGCCGGGCGTTGGATTCGGCGGGGATGGCGCGTGGCGACATTGACGGCTTGGCGGTCGCCGCCTTCCAATTGCCGCCCGACAACGCGGTGACGCTGGCCGAGCAGTTCGGCATCACCGTGTCGTACGCGGATTATTTCACGGCGGGCGGGGCGGGCTCGGTCGCCATGATGCTGGCGGCCAAGCGCGCGATCGAGGACGGCCAGGCCAAGGCGGTGCTCTGCGTCGCGGGCGATCTCTACGATGTCGGCGCGCATTACCGCCTGATGGGCAATTTCAACCAGGCGCTGTCGAATTACGCCCAGCCGCACGGCTTCGGCGGGCCAAACGGCTTGTTCGCCCTCGTCACGCGCAAGCACATGGAAGCTTACGGCACCACGTGCGAGCAATTCGGCCGCATCTCGGTGGGCCAGCGCGCCAGCGCCGCCCTCAACGACAATGCCCTGCTGCGCGGTCCCATGACGATGGACGACTATCTCAACGCGCGCATGATCGCCGATCCCTTGCGCCTTTTCGATTGCGTGTTGCCGTGCACGGGGGCGGAGGCGGTGGTTGTCGCGGCGGTCGACCGCGCACCCAAGGGCAAGGGTGTGCGCGTGCTGTCGGGCGCCGAGCAGCACAATCATCCGCCGGGCGAGGTGGCGCCGCTCCATATCGGTGCGGCGCTCTATCGCGACCGGTTATGGGCACGGGCCGGATATGGTCCCAAGGACATGCAGTTCGCGCAAATCTACGACGACTACCCGGTCATGGTCGCGATCCAGCTCGAGGATTTGGGCTATTTCGGAGCGGGCGAGGCGCCGGGCTTTCTTGCGCGGCACGATTTCGCCTGGAACGGATCCCTGCCGCTCAACACGGGCGGCGGCCAGCTCTCGTGCGGCCAAACGGGGGCGGGCGGCGGCATGATCGGGTTGTGGGAGGCGGTGACGCAGCTCCGGCACGAGGCGGGCGCGCGGCAGGTTCCGAAGGTCGAGCGCGGTCTCGTTGCGGGTTACGGCATGGTCGGTTACGGCCACGGCCTGGGTTCGGCTTCCGTTGTATTGGAGAGGGCATGATGGGCGACATGGCGAATCCCCCAACCTATCCCCAGCCGCGCGAGGACGCGACCAACGCGCCGTTGATCGCGGGTTGGCGCGAAGGCCGGCTGATGCTCCAGCGTTGCGGCGATTGCGGACGCGCGTTTTTCTATCCGCGGCCCATGTGTCCGCATTGCTGGTCTGAGAAGCTCGCGTGGTTCGAGGCCTCGGGCCGGGGACGAATCGTGGCCTATAGTCACGTCTTTAAGCCCCACCATCCGGCCTTCGACGCCGAAGCGCCCATCGTGCTGATCGAGGCGGCGCTCGAGGAGGGCGCGCTCATGCTCACCCGCGTCGTCGGCGAGGATCGCACGAACGCGCGCAGCCGCATGGCGATCTCGCTCGTTCCCATGCCCGAAGCCGCGCGCTATCCCTTGCCAACTTTCGTCTTGGCCTAGGGACGATCGCCCTCGGACGCTCAGCGTTGCGAGGCAAGCAGGAAAATCAGCGTCGCCGCGAATCCAAGCGCCGTTCGGATGGCATGAAGGCGGCCCCACCGCACGATCAGCACGCGCAACTCGGGTCCGGCGTTGGCGGGGTCGATGGCCATCAGCCTTAAATTCGTCGGCATGATCGCGAACAGGGTGTAGGGCCAGTTCGCGACGAGGACGACCGCGCCGAGAAGCCAGGCCCAATCTCCCGTCTGCCACCACGTGGCGGTCCCCGCCAGGAACCCCGCGACCGCCAGAGTCGCTTGCATGGCAAATCCGCGCTTGTACGAGGGCTTCCATTGCGCGAGGAGGGACCGGTCGTCGAGGAGGAGGCGGGCCGGGTGTTCGGCGACATTGATATAGAGGGCCGCGCCCGCGAAGACGGCGGCGATGGCGAGCGCGATCTGGCCGGACATAATGTCGGACTCCCATGGCACAACATGTGCGATATCGCGCACGGAAGAGGACTATGCGCTTCATTGAAGGCCGGGCGAAGGGCCGTTTGGCGTTCTGGCCCGAGCGTGGGTGCCCCGGGCTAGTACATCCTGAGCCCGCCATCGGCGATGATGGTTTCGCCGACGACGAAGCGATTGCGGTGCGAGGCGAGAAATAGCACGACCTCGGCGATGTCCTCGGGCGTGCCGGCGCGCCGGATGGGGATGTGCGGCACGCGCTCGACGAGCCAGGGTGCGCCCGCCTGGCGTTCGGTCGCGACGCTGCCGGGCGAGACAGCGTTCACCAGCACTTGGTGCGGCGCGAGTTCGAGCGCGAAGCTCTTCGTGAGCGAAAGCACGGCGAGTTTTGCCGCCGCATAGTGGGGCAGGCCGGGATTCGGCACATAGGCGCCGCTTGAGCCGATATTGACCACTCGCCCGTAACGCCGCCCGATCATCGTGTCCATGAAGGCCCGCGTGACGACGAACACGCTCCAGGCATTAACGGCGAAGACGCGCTGCCAATCCGCCTCGTCTATGGCACGGATGGTGGCGGTTGGAAAAACGCCCGCGTTGTTCACCAGGACATCGATGTGGCCGGAACGGCGGAGGACATCGTCACGGGCGCGAAACACCGCGCGCTCGTCCGTCACATCCACTGTGTTCGTCGAGACGGCAAGTCCTTTGGCGCAAAGCGCGGCCGCCGCCGTGCCCAAGGCCGCCCGGTCCATGTCCCACAGCGACACGGCCGCACCCCGCTCGGCCAGCAGGCGCGCGATGGCGAGGCCAATGCCGCGAGCCGCGCCGGTAACGACCGCGATCTGTCCCGCGAAATCGGCCGTGCGGGATTTTCCGGGGGCCATGCGAACGGATGCTAGTCGATAACGAAGCCTTCGTTGATCGGATCGTCCGGCGTCATCAGCCATTTGGCGTAACCGACCACGTTCGCCGTGCCCTTGACCGTGGGTACGAAGCCGCGATGATTGCCGACCTTGGTCTCGCGCACGAGGCAGCCCTCGAAGGTGCCGCTGCCGAGCAGGCCCTCGGAACGGATCGTTTGGCCGACCTTCATGCGGCCGTGCGATTCGAGCATCGCCATCATGGCCGAGGTTCCGGTGCCGCCCGGCGAGCGGTCCATCTTGCCGTCGGCAAAGACGTGTACATTGCGGTACAGCGCCTCGGCCCGCGTGGAGTCGTGATAGAAGGTCACGAAATCGGTGTGTGAGATGTGCGGCTGGGTCGGGTGCTGCACCTTGACCTTCTCGCGCAGCATCATTTTCAGCCGGTAGCCGAGATCGGAGAAGAAGGCGCCGTTCTCGGGTGCTACGCGCGGCGTGCGCTTGCCCCAATCGAGGGTGAAGAAGTAATTGCCGCCGAAGGCAAGATCGACCGTCGCCCGGTCGCCGCCCGGCAAATCGACCGGGATGTCGCGCTCGGCGACATAGCACGGCACGTTCTCGAAGCGCGTCGAGTGCGCGCGCTCGGCATCGGCCTCGACCTCGGCCGTCACGGTGCCGGCCGTGGTTTCGAAGCGGATGGTCGTGCGCGCGCCCGTCTGGCGCACCAGGCCGTTGGCCACCATCGCCATGCCGAGCGCGATCGTGCCGTGGCCGCACATGTCGTGAAAGCGCGTCGAGTCCATCCAGATCATGCCGGCGTCGTGATCGGGGGTGGACGGCGGCGTCACGAAGACGCCGAACATGTTCCGATGCCCGCGCGGCTCGCGCATCAGCGCGCGGCGGAGCCAATCGTAGTGCTCGACCAGGAATTGCCGCTTGCCAAGAATATCGGTGCCTGCGGGATAGGGAATGCCCGAATGCACGATGCAGGTGGGCTCGCCCTCGGTGTGGGTGTAGATGCAATCGACATGGTGCGTCTTGAGCATGATGTCCCTGTTCGTTCCTTGGCCGATTGCGATCTTGGTTGATCGTGGTCGGAAGTCATCTTACCGATAAGCCCTTTCGGGTCGAGGACGAAGTTCGGGCTTCAGCCAAACCGGGCTGGATCGAACGCGGCGGGGGCCGCGGCGCCGTCGACTAAGTCCGCGACATGACGCGCGGTCCACGCGCCTTGCGTCAAGCCCAAATGGCCGTGCCCGAAGGCGCAGATGACATGCTTTAACCCCGGTGCCGTGCCGATGACGGCAAGGGAATCGGGGGTCGAGGGGCGATGGCCCATCCAGCGCGTGGCGCCCGCGCCCCTAAGGCCGGGCAGATAGCGCCGCGCGGGTTCGAGGAAGCGGTCGGCGCGCGCCCAATTGGGCGGGGCGTCGATGCCGGCGAATTCCGCCGTGCCGCCGAGGCGCAAGCCGGTATCGAGCGGCGTCATCATGAAGCGGTGATCGCCCGCACCCACCGGGCGGCCGAGACGCACGCCGGGATCGGGCAGCATCAGGTGATAGCCGCGTTCGGATTCGAGCGGCACGCGAATTCCGAGGGGGCGCAGCAGGGCCGGCGACCAGATGCCGGCCGCGAGCACGGCGCGATCGAAGACGCGCGCGCCCGATTCCAAGCACAGGCGCGGCCGGCCCACGGAATCGATCTCGATGGCGCGCACCGCTTGGCGCTCGAGCGTTCCGCCCTCGGCGAGGTACGCGGCGATAACGGCCTCGGTCACGCGGCGCGGATCGGCGACGTGCGCGACATCGGGGAAAAAATAGCCGCCGGCCAAATCGGGCGCGAGCGCGGGCTCCATCTGGCGCAGCTCCTCGGGGCCAAGGCGCGAGACCCGCGCGCCGGCGCGGGCGCGCAAGTCCTGTTCGGGTGCCGCTTGGGCCAAGGCCGCCGCGCTGCGATAGACAAACAACAAGCCCTCGCGCTGGATGAGCGCGTCGGCGGAATGCGCGCCGAGCAAGGCGCGCCATTCGGGCTCGGCCTGGGCGGCGGCGGCGGCGAGCGCGGCCGAGATGCGCACGACTTCCGCCGGCCGGCTCGCGCGCAGCAAGCGCCACAGCCACGGCACGAGCGCGGGCATGTGCCGCCAGCTTATGGCGAGGGGACCGAGCGGATCGGCGAGCATCGCCGGCACCTGTTTCCAAAATCCGGGCAGGGCGAAGGGCGTGATGTGGCTCGTGGCGATCAGCGCCATATTGCCCGCGGATGTCAGGCTGCCGGGCGGCTCGGGATCTAGCAAGACGACCTCGTGTCCGCGCCGGCGCAGGGCAAGCGCGCACGATGCGCCCACGATGCCGGCGCCGATCACGGCAAGCTGTAATTTCGCGTTCATGAAGATTGATCGGGAAGATTGACCGGGCGAAAAGTGAAGCCCCTCGGCGGGGGAAGCAAGATGGCGCTTTGCGGCTCCGGATGAAAACGAAAACCGCATCGATGGCTAGGAAGGTGGGAGGCCGAACGGCAAGAGGCCGCAATAATTCGCGGCGTGTAAGGTCATCTTTCCAAATGCCCAAGTCCGCGCCGCCTCCACTTCACGGGCGGCGCCGGCAACGACACTTTTTTTTCTTGCTCTCGGACACCCACGGCCTGGATTGCATCACCGACTTCCAAGGCGGGGCCGGGGTGGGCGATGTGCTCAACCTGACCGGGGTAGCGGGTCTCAACACCTTCGCCGATGTCCAGGCGCGCATGAGCCAGGTGGGCGCCGACACGCTCATCGACTTGAACGGCACCGACGAGGTTCGCCTCGTGGGTGATCGGCCCCCATCGAGTGGTCCGGCTGAAATGTTAGTGCATTGTGGTCTCCTTCGCCATTGCCGGCTGTAGGTGGAGCGAAGCGGAACCGGAAGGCGGCAATGGCGGCGTCGCGGTTTCCGGGGCTGGTGGCCGGTAACCGAGGCT
>CAMAPP010000150.1 GCA_945860095.1 Rhizobium sp. Q54
GCGGCGCAGTTCCTCGTAGGCGCGCGGGGTGAAATAGAACGAGTCCATTTCGAGGCCGATGCGCTTTTTACCCCAGCCGCGCTCCTTGAGGATGTTCGCCATGTAGGACGCGGCGTGGCGTTCGGGCGTCTGGACGTAGATATCGGGGAAGCCGCGCACGTTCTCGGGCTTCAGGTACGTCGTGAACTCCGTGCCCTTGGCGTCCATGAGACGGCCGGTCCAGATGGGCTCCTTGGCGTCGAGCGCCACGATGACCATTTGCGGCGTGTAGAACGACCAGCCGTCATAGCCGGTCAAGTAATTCATGTTCGCCGTGTCGGTGGACAGCAGAACGTCGACGCCGGATTTTTCCATGGTGCGCTTGACCTTGGCGATGCGCGCTTGGAATTCGGATTTGGGGAACGGGATCATCGATTCTTCTCCCTGAAGGCAATATTCGCCCGAGATTAAGCCCCGCGCGCACCGCTTGGAAAGGCGCTCCGATTTTCCCGCATGCGATTCGGCGCGGCCCCGCGCCGAGCGGGCGGATCTACTCGCCGATCACCGGGTTCTTGAGCGTACCCACGCCCGAGATTTCGACCTCGGCGATGTCACCGGGTTTCATGAACAGCTGCGGATTGCGCCGCGAGCCCACGCCGGACGGCGTGCCGGTCGGGATGACATCGCCAGGCATCAATTCCGTGAAGGCGGTGATATAGGCGATGAGTTCGGGGATGGGGAAGATCATCATGTCGGTGCCCGCGCGCTGGACCTCTTGGCCGTTGAGGCGCGTGGCGAGGGTGAGCTTGGAGGGATCGGGGATTTCGTCCGCCGTCACCAGCCACGGCCCGAAGCCGCCCGTCGCGGGAAAATTCTTGCCGGGAACGAATTGGGTGGTGTGGGATTGCCAATCGCGCACCGAGCCGTCGTGATAACAGCTATAGCCCGCGACGTATTCGAGGGCGCGTTCCTTGGGTACGTGCCGGCCGCGCTTGCCGATGACGATGGCAAGCTCGCCCTCGTAATCGAACTGGCTCGTGGACTTGGGCTTGACCAAGGCCTGGCCGTGGCCCACCTGGGTATCGGCGAAGCGGGTGAACAGGGTCGGGTAGGCGGTCTTCTCGCGCCCGGTTTCCTTGCGGTGTTCGTCGTAATTGAGGCCGATGCAGATGATCTTGTCCGGGTCGGGAATGGGCGGCAGAAAGACGATGGCGTCGAGCTTGACGTCGGCCGTCTGGCCCGCGACCGCGCGCGTTGCATCCGGAATCGCGCCCGCCGCCAACAGCGCCTTGAGCGAAGCATGCGGCAGGCGCTTGGCCAAATCGACCACGCCGCCATCCACCACCGCGCCGTAGGAAACCCGGCCATTCGCCTTATAGGTCACGAGCCTCATATCGCATCTCCCCTTCGCTCTTCGACGGGCGCCAAGATGACGGGGCGCGCGGTGCCGCGCAAGGCGTCCAGCCCGCAAATCCCGGGCCCTCGGCCCATGGCCTGGCCGCGATGAACGCCGCCGATTTCCTGCTGGCCGAGGCGCGCGCGCGCGGCGACCGTCCCGCCTTTTCTTGGGACGGCGGACGGATCGCGCACGGCGCGCTGCCCGATCTGGCGGCGCGCGGCGCGGGCCTGCTGGCCGAACTCGGCGCCGGACGCGGCGCACGGGTGCTGATCCTGTTGTCCGATTCCATCGAGTTCGTCGCGATCTATCTCGGCGCGCTGCGCCTTGGCGCGATCGCGGTCGCCTTCAATCCGCAGGCGCCCATCTCCGACATGGCGCGCGTGGTCGAGGATTGCGGGCCCTCGGTCGCGCTCATCGAGGCGGAGCTTGCTCCCGCTTGGGCCGCGCTGTCGTCCGCGGTGTCCACCACTCTCGCGGGGCGCGGCGAAATCGCACGCCGCCTGGCCTTGGCCCGGCCCCATCCGGGCGCGCCCGCCGCCGCGACCGATCCCGCGTTCTTGGTCTATACCTCCGGCACCACCGGCACGCTCAAGGCCGCGATTCATCGCCACGGCGATGTCGCCCTGGCCGCGCGCTACCCGCGCGAGGTGCTCGGCCTCGGTCCGGACGATGTCTTGTTCGCGACCTCGAAATTGTTCTTCGCCTATCCGCTTGGCGCGATCCTGTTCGGCACGCTCGCCCTCGGCGCCTCGGCGGTGTTGTGCGACGGCGCGCCGAATCCCGCGAACGTGGCGGCGGCGATGGCGCGACATCGGCCGAGCGCGGTGTTCTCCGTGCCGACCGCCTATCGCAATCTTCTCGCCGCGGGTGTCGCGGAGGGCGAGGCGTTTTCCGCCGTTCGCCGCTATGTCTCGGCGGGCGAGCGCCTGCCGCCCGCGCTGTGCGAACGCTGGCGCCGGGCGACGGGCGTCGAGGCGCTCGACGCCATGGGCACGTCCGAAACCGTCTTCATGCTGCTCGCCAATGCGCCCGGTGCCGCGCGCCCCGGCGCCTCGGGGTTTCCGGCGCCGGGGGCCGAGTTGCGCCTTGCCGATGGCGCGGGCGATGCCGTGCCGCCGGGCGCGCCCGGCATCCTGTGGGCGCGCATCGCCTCGGTTGCGGACGGCTATTGGAACCGGCCGGAGCTATCGGCGGAATTGTTCCGCGCGGGCTGGTTCAAGACCGGCGATCTCTACCGCATCGACGAAGACGGCGCCTTTCATCACCAGGGCCGGGCCGACGACATGTTGAAGATCGCGGGGCAATGGGTGAGCCCGGCGGAAATCGAGGAATTGGCGCTGGCCGCCGGGTGCCGCGACGCCGCCTTGGTGGCGGCGCCCGACGCGGACGAGCTTGCGCGCGCCGTGTTGTTTGTCGTTCCCGGCGCGAACGCGCCGCGAGATAATGTCGCGAATGCGCCGCAAGATAATGCCGCGAATGCGCCGCGAGACGATGGCGCGCTGGCGGCGGCGCTTTTGGCCTTGCCGGCGCACAAGCGCCCGCGCGCGGTGCGGTGCGTGAAGGAAATTCCGCGCACCGCCACGGGGAAAATCCAGCGCTACAAATTGCGCGCCGAAATGGAGCGCGAATGAATTCGGCGGAGCGCGACATAGGACGTCGCGCTCCCCGCCGATATCGTAACGCCTCAAGATTGCCGGAGCCGCGCGAATGCGCCGAGTTCGGCGGGCGCAGGCGGGCCTGGTGCGAAGACGAGGAATTCGGCGCCACCGAACGGCGCGTGCCGGTGCGCGGGCTCGAGCCCGGGAATCTTCGGGCGACAAGACTTGACGCCCGTGTTAGTCGCCGCCATTCGCCGTCCCGGGATGCGCCGTTCCACGGATTTTCCTGCCGGGGTGTGACGGCGGGGCACTGTCAGAGCAAAATTCTGAATACCTCAAGAGGACACCGAAGTGCCTATCTCGATTCCCAAGATTTGAGGAAAATCGATGGGCGCAAATTTTGAATCCGACCCTCGGGCAAAGTAATCGATTTACTCTGACAACGCCCTCGAGCGAGCTGTTGAAATACCGGAATGGACTTTTCATCCGTAGAGGCTAAGGCCGCAACCCGTTGCCCTCAACCTGATTTGCTCTGACAATGCCACCGTTTTTCGGCACGCCTGCTGAGACCAAAAAGGGGCCACCATGTCGAAGAGAGGACGGATGATCCTTTGGGCGTTCGTTGGCGCCGCCGTTCTCGCGGTGATTGCCGCTGCAACAGCAGGCCCGATCATGAGTCGTGTAGAGCAGCCCGAGTATCAGGTAACCAGCTCCAAGGGCTCGATCGAGATTCGCAAATACGGTGCGATGATTGCGGCCGAAGTCGAGGTGAAAGGTGAGCGCAAGGCCGCCATCAACGAGGGCTTCCGGCTGATCGCCGCCTACATCTTTGGGGCCAACGAGCCGAACGCGAAGATAGCCATGACCGCTCCGGTCCAACAGCAAGGCAAGCAGAGTATCGCTATGACGGCACCGGTTACTCAGCAAGCCAGGGATGGTGTCTGGACGGTGAGGTTTATCATGCCGAAGAGCTGGACGCTGGAGACGCTACCGGCGCCGACGGATGAGCGCATTAAGTTACTGCCTGTGCCGGCCAAGCGTATGATAGCAATCCGCTTCTCCGGAACCGCTGATGACGGTTTGGTCGCGACCAAGACGGCCGAACTTAGAAAATACGCTGCTGACCATAAGCTGTCCGTGACTGGCGAGCCTCTCCTCGCCTTCTACAATCCCCCTTGGACGTTGCCGTTTTTCCGACGCAATGAGGTCATGATGGAATTCGCCGGAGCCTAGCATCGTCACTCTGGCGTATCTCCGCTACGAGGTGCGGTGTCCACAGACTTCCAAAGAAAGTATCTATGACATGAACACAACAATTTGGGCGTGGTGAGCTACTTTCCGTTTGTAGGGCAGGTTTGGCAGTAATTTAAGCTACAGCCTGGGCCTGCTGATCGGGGTTCATCGCACGCTCGTCATGCCACCAGGGCTGTCGGGTGGAGGTCCGGGCGCAAGCCCGGTCCGGAAGCCGACAGTCTTTCTCGATATACCCTGATCGGCGTCGCGCCGCCATGGACACGTGGCGGACGGCGGTCGCGACCGCCTGAGAATATCGCGGCTGCAAGCTCTACGCGTTCTTTTCTCGGCAACGTGACAATGCCCTCTTGATCCTTCGCGTCCGCCCGGCTTGGATAAGACGCCCGCGGGGATGCGCCCCGTGACGCGCAAGTCCGGGGCGGCCCATGAACGGCAGTGCAATCCGCAAAGTGACGGTGATCGGCGCCGGCGTGATCGGCCTAGCGGCTGCCGTGTCGCTGCGGCGCGACGGGCACGAGGTTACAATCATCGACCGCCTGCCGCCCGGCGAAGCCTGCTCCTTCGGCAACTCGGGCGCCATGCCGCGCAGCCACGCAATGCCTATGTCCACACCCGGCATCCTTCGCAAGGTGCCTGGCTATTTGCTCGATCCCTTAGGCCCCCTGGCCTTCCGCTGGCGTCATTTGCCCGCGCTGGCGCCATGGCTGGTCACCTTCCTGCGATCCAGCGCGCCGGATCGCTTCGCCCATATCCTGACCACGCTGACCGCGCTAATGCAGCAGAGCCATGACGATTGGAGCGTGTTGCTGAAGGACGCCGGAATGACGGACCGGGTTCGCGACAATGGCGCGCTTTCCATCTATCGCAGCGCAGAGGCGCGCGAGACGGCGTGGCCCCTGTGGCGGATGCTGATCGAACGCGGCGCCCGCCTCGAACGTCTCGATGAGGACGCGTTGCGCGCAATCGAGCCCGGCCTGCCCGCCGGCTATAGCTGCGCCGTGCTGGAGCATGATTACCGCCATGCGACCGATTCCCACCGCATCCCCACCGGATTGGCCGAGCACTTCCTGCGCATGGGTGGGGTGATCCAGCGCGAGACGGTGAGCGAGATCGAGATCGGCCCCAGCGGGCCGCGCGCCTTGCGCACCAATCACGGTGAGCACCCACTCGACCTTCTCGTCCTGGCCGCTGGCGCTTGGTCGGGACCGTTCGCGCGGCGGCTCGGCCACGCAGTGCCGCTGGAAGCCGCTCGCGAGCATTGTCAGAGCAAATCAGGTTGAGGGCAACGGATTGCGACCGTAGCCTCTACGGATGAAAAGTCCATTCCGGTATTTCAACAGCTCGCCCGAGGTTATCCGCCTCACGGTGATGATGTACATCCGCTACCCGCTGTCGCTGCGCCAGGTGGAAGACCTGCTGTTCGAGCGTGGCATCGACATCTGCCACGAGACGGTGCGGTTCTGGTGGAACCGGTTCGGTCCGATG
>CAMAPP010000151.1 GCA_945860095.1 Rhizobium sp. Q54
GATGCCGTGTTCGCCGGTGCAAGTGCCGTCCATCGCGATGGCGCGCATGACCAGGCGCTCGTTTATGCGCTCGGCCTCCTTGAGCTCCTCGGGCTTGGTGGGATCGACCACGATGGTCAGATGAAAATTGCCGTCGCCCACATGGCCGACGATGGGTGCCATGAGAAAGGACCCGTCTATGTCCTTTTTCGTCTCGAGAATACATTCGGCGAGACGCGAAATGGGCACGCAGACATCGGTCGGCCAGATTCGCCCCCCCGGCCGCAGCGCCATGGCGGCGTAGCCCGCGTCGTGGCGCGCCTGCCAGAGCTTCGTGCGCTCCTCGGCCTTGGTGGTCCAAAGGAACGAATCGGCGCCGTGGTCGCGCGCGATTCCCTGCACGGACTCGGCCTGCTCGGCCACGCTCGCCTCGGTGCCGTGAAATTCGAGAAACAAGGTGGGCGCCACCTTGTGGTCGAGCTTCGAATAGCGATTGACGGCATCCATCATCGCATCGTCGAGCAGCTCGATGCGCGCGATGGGAATGCCCGATTGGATGGTCAGGATGACGGTATTGACCGCCGCTTCGAGCGAGGGAAAGGCGCACACCGCCGAGGACATGGCCTCGGGAATGCCGTAAAGGCGCAGCGTCACCTCGGTGATGACGCCGAGCGTGCCTTCCGAGCCGACGAACAGGCGCGTGAGATCGTAGCCGGCGGAAGATTTCCGCGCGCGCTTGGCGGTGCGGATGAACCGCCCGTCGGACAGGACGACTTCGAGCGACAGGACGTTTTCGCGCATGGTGCCGTAGCGCACGGCGTTCGTGCCCGAGGCGCGCGTCGCCGTCATGCCGCCGAGCGAGGCGTCCGCGCCCGGATCGATCGGGAAGAACAGGCCGAGCTGGCGCAGATGCTCGTTGAGCTGCTTGCGGGTCACGCCCGGCTCGACCGTGCAATCGAGATCGGCGGCGTTGAGCGCGAGAATGCGATTCATCTGCGAGACGTCGATGCACACCCCGCCCTTGAGCGCGGCGACGTGGCCTTCGAGCGAGGTGCCGGTGCCGAAGGGAATGATCGGCGCGTCGTATTTCGAGCACATCAGCACCGCGTCGCGTACGTCGTCCTTCGAGCGGGCGAAGACCACCGCATCGGGCGGCACGGCAAGGTGATAGGACTCGTCCCTGCCGTGCAGTTCGCGCACCGCGGCGGAGGTCGAGATTTGCGCGCCGAACCGCGCGCGCAATTCGTCGATCAGCTTGGTGTTGCGTAACGCCTCGGCGATCATGGCAGTCTCCGGGCCCCTCGTGAACGCGCGAGGAGCCGAACCGGTTTCCGGCGGCTACATTAGGGCTGCCACCCCTGGTCGGCAATCGCCGTTCCGGCCATCGCGCCACCCGGCGCCTCGGGTATCGAACACGATCGGGGTTCTGACCTCGATGCTAAGGCGCGCCGGCGCCTCAAGCATCGAACACGATCAGGGTTCTGACCTCGATGCTAAGGCGCGCCGGCGCCTCGGGCGGACTCGTCGGATCCTCGAACGCCCCATGCGGGGTGAAGCGCGCGGCCGCCGCCTCGTCGGAATCGAAGCATTTGATGAGCAGCGCCTCGTCCGTGCGCATTCCAGGCACGTAATACCAATGATGCGCCGGGTTGTGGCGGAGCGAATAGATCTCGCCCATCCGGTTGGGATGGACGAGATCGGTCAGCAGCAAGTCGTCCGGTGCGACCGTGCGCGCATCGCACAACGCGAGTGGGGAAACCAGCACGGGGCCGCGAATGGGCCGCCACAGATTGACCAGCGCAAACCGCCGGCGGGCGAGAATTCCGGGATCGATTCCTGCGGCCGCGAGTTCCTCGCGCGCGCGCTTGCCGCCCGATTGCGCGGTGAAATCGCCGTGGGCGCGCTTGGCCGGCTCGCGCACTCCGCTGGCCGCCCGGCCCGTAACCGCGCTCGAACGCAGATTGTGATCGAAGGCCACAACCAGGGGCGCGCCCGTCCGGCACGCAACGAACTCGCTCGCCTCGGGGTAATAGTCGCGCTTGAGGGCCGCGACATCGTCCCAAGCCGAAAAGCGCGGCTCGAAGGCGACCAAGGCAAAACCCTCGCGGTCCAAATCGCCGCCGCCCTTAAGCGAGCGAGCGTCGTCGATCGCCACCGCCACCATCTCGTCCTTGCCCGTGCGCCAAGGCACGCCCGGCGGCGGTTCGAAGGTATAGCTGCGCGGCCTCGCCGCCATGGGCGCGAGATAAACGATGGGTGCGATATGCGCGGACGCGGCCATGGTGTGCCTCCTCGGACATTCCCGATTCCAGACATCCGCCCTCGGGCGCGCCAAATCAACCGCGCGCGCGTTCCCGCATGCACGATATTTTTTCGCCCTTCGCCCGCAGGAAAACTAGGGCGCTCGAATCAGCCGCCATAGAAGACATTGGGGCCAAGCTGGCGCATGTGCAGGATCGCTTCGTCCGCCCGGCCCGCGGGCGGCTTGGCGACGCCGGCCGACACCACCTCGCCGATGACGATGTGGTGGTCGCCGCGCGCGACGATTTCCACCACCCGGCATTCGACATGGGCCGGGCACGATGCGAGCACCGGCGCGCCGGTCGAGCCGGTCTTGCACGGCTGGCCGCCGATGGTGTCGCCCTCCTTCTTCGCCGGCTTGAAGAAGGCGAAGGCCAGGCCGCCCTGATCGGCGCCAAGCATGTTGAGGGCGAAGGCGCCCGCTTCCTTCACCACCGCGTAGGCGCCCGGATCGGCCTTGACGCCGACCGCCACGAGCGGCGGATTGAACGAGGTCTGCGTCACCCAATTGACCGTGGCCGCGGCCGCCTGGCCGCCCGCTTGCGCGGTCAGCACATAGAGGCCGTAGGGAATCATGCGCAGGGCGGTCTTCTTGGCATCGGCGTCCATGGCGTTCGACCTCATACGGTTTGGCGCGCGGGCTCGCGGTCCGCGCACACGACAATTGCGCTAGGCAAGGCCCGCGGGCAAGGCCCGCGCCTTGTCGCCGCCGGACTCGAGCCAGGAATGCAACATGAGCACGGTCCACAAGGGATAGGTCGCATTGCGTCCGGCGAGATGGCGCCGCCAGCGCGCGCCCACCGCGCGCGGCGCGACCCAGCCCGCACGCGCGAGGTTGGCCTCGTTCAGGAGGCCCTCGGCCCACTCGCGCAACGGCCCGCGCAACCAATCGCCCACGGGCGGCTCGAAGCCCATTTTCGGCCGCTCGACCAATTCGAGCGGCACGCGCCGATGCAAAACCCGGCGCAACAGATGTTTTGCGCCGCCGTTCGAGAATGACGCCCGGTCGGGCAAGGACCAGGCGAATTCGACGATGCGGTAATCGAGCAAGGGACAGCGCACTTCGAGGCCATGGGCCATGCTCGCGCGATCGACCTTGGCGAGCAGATCGTCGGGCAAATAGGTGAGCGCATCCAATGCCATGAAACGCCGCGCGGGCGAGGCGAGCGCGGGGACGCCGCGCAAGGCGAACAGCGCCAACGGATCGGACGAGGCGCCGATCCGATCCCCTTCGTGCCACAGCGAAACGTGATCGGCGTAAATTTCCTCGGGCACAGTCGCGCCGCGCCGCGCGAATGCCCGCCCCGCCTTGCCGTCGAAAGGCGCGATCGCCGATGCCGCGCCGCGCGCGAGCGGGCGCAGGCCCGCGGGCCAGATGCCCGCCCATTCGGCCGCCGCCCGGCGGTAGCGCGGATAGCCGCCGAACAATTCGTCGCCGCCATCGCCCGACAGTGCGACGGTCACGTGTTGGCGCGTGAGCTTGGACAGAACGAGGGTCGGAACCTGCGAGGCGTCGGCAAACGGCTCGTCGTAAACCTTGGGCAGCTCGCGCACGACGTCGAGGCAGGCGCGCTCATCGACCTGCATTTCCGTGTGCTCGGTGCCGAGATGGCGCGCGACCGCCCCGGCATGGGCGGATTCGTCGTAGCGCGTGCCGCGAAAGCCGATGCTGAAGGTCCGCACGCGTCCTGACCCTGCGACCATCGCCGCCGCAACGGTCGAGGAATCGATCCCGCCCGAAAGAAACGCTCCCACCGGCACGTCCGCGACCATGCGCAGCGCCGCCGAATCGTCGATCAGCGCCGACAATCTTTCCGCCATCTCGTCGTCCGAGCCGGCAAAGGGTTCGGCGCACGCGCGTTCGGCAACCGCGCGCGCGTCCCAAAACAGCGAGCGTCGGACCTCGCCCCCGTCCGCCGGCACGCGCACGACCTCGCCGGGCACGATTTTGCGAAAGGCGCGAAAGATCGAAAGCGGGCTCGGCACATAGCCGTGGCGCAGGAACAGTCCGACGCCTTCTTTATCGAGCGTGCCGTCGAAGCCCGGCAAGATGCGCAAGGCCTTGAGCTCGGAGGCGAACGCGAACACCCCGCCGATCCGGCCGTAATACATGGGCTTCTTGCCCAGCCGGTCGCGCGCGAGCACAAGTTCGCGCCGTGCCCGGTCCCACAGCGCGAGCGCGAACATGCCGTTCGCCGCCGTCAGCGCCGCATCCAGGCCCTTGCGCGCGATCCATTCGAGCAGGACCTCGGTATCGGAATGGCCCCGCCAGCGCGGCGCGCACTCGGCGTCGAGCTCGGCGCGAAGGGCGCGATAATTGTAGATCTCGCCGTTCATGGCGACGGCGAAGCGCCCGCAATGGGAATGCATCGGCTGCCGGCCTTCGAGCGAGAGATCGACGATGGCAAGGCGGCGAAAGCCGAACGCGACGCCCTCGTCGGGCTCGGCCCACACCGCGCCGTCATCGGGGCCGCGATGGACGAGAGTATCCGCCATCGCGCGCGCGAGCGGCGCGAGGCGCGCGGGCGCCAACACGCGACCGGGATCGAACAAGCCCGCTAGGCCGCACATGGCCGGGCTCGGTTCACGGTCGCGCCTTCGCGCGCGCGCCCCGCGGCGCGACCGGGTGCGGCTCGTCGAACGCCCGGGCGCAGGCCTCGATATGGGCGGCGCCGTCGCGGACGACGCCGAATGCGGCCGCGAGGCTGAGCGCGAAGGCGCGCGACAGATGTCCCGCTCCGCGTTCGCGCCGGGCGAACTTCCAGGCGCGCGCGGCACACCGGCGCACGGCGAAGCGCGCGATGTCCGCCGGCAGATCGGGATGGTCGCGCAGGAAATACGCGCACGCCATCGTCACGCGGCGCAATTGCCGGCCGTTATGGCTGCCAAGGCTGCCCGGCACCGCGCGCGGCCGGTACGTGACCGGCACGTCGATGCGCACGAAGGGCCAGCTTCGCGCGAGACGAAGGGTCAGGCTGTATTCTTGCGAATGCACGATGCGTTCGTCGCACCCCCCGACCGCGCGCACGCAAGCGGTGCGCGCCATCATCTGCGAGGGGTTGAACAGCGAGTTCTTGAGCGCCGCGCGCAGCGGATTCTCGATACCCACTTCGTTCGCGCGCGGCAAGGGAGAATCGAGAACGGGGGTTTCGGCCGCGCCGTAAGCGACCGCGCGCCCGAAGGCAAGGCACGCGGGTCCCGCGCCGAGCGCCGCGCGCAGCACGGCGGTTGCGTCGTGGACGAGCAGATCGTCGGCATCGACGAACTTGATGAAGGCGTAGCGCGCGCGTTCGATGCCGCGATTGGTGGCGTGAGCCGAGCCGCGATTGTC
>CAMAPP010000152.1 GCA_945860095.1 Rhizobium sp. Q54
GTTCGAGGATGCGGTCTTCGCCGTCCATGATGGCAACGCGCGTGAACGCGGTCGCGCGCCCGACCGAGGCGAGATTGCGCGCATCGTCGAATTCGCGCGGCGCCTGGAAGGTGACGATCTGCGGCGCCTCGGTTTGCCCGAAGGTGGTGGCGATCACCGGGCCGAAGACGCGCCGCGCCTCGGAGATTTTCTCGGGGCGCATGGCTGCGCCGGCGTAGATGAGGTGGCTGAGTGCCGGATAGCGCCGGGTCGCGACGGATTTCTCGGCGAGCAGATTGTAGATCGCGGTCGGCGGCAGGAAGGTGCTGGTGATCGCTTGGTGTTCGAAGGCGTCGAGGATATCGGCGGCCTTGGCGCGCTCAAGCAGCACCAATCGCCCGCCCGCGCCCAAGACCGGCAACAGATAGGTGCCCGTGCCGTGCGTCACCGGCGAGGCGCAGAGATGGGCGGAGGCGCGCGAGAATCCGACCGAGATCGCCTGCGTCGCCGCGACCGTGTTCCAGACGCGCAAGGTCTGCACGACGCCCTTGGGCCGGCCGGTCGAGCCGCCGGTGAACTTGATCGCCTGCGCGTCCGTCGGTTCCTGGACGAGCGCGCGGGGGCGATCGCCGTCGTGACGCGCGACGAGCGCGGCCAAGAAATCGGGCGCCCGCTTGCTCGCGCGCGCGGCCCGGCCGATGACGAGGCGCGCGGCGCCGTGATCGAACAGGCCGAGGCAGTTTTCGTCCGCGACCACGATGCCGGGCCGCGTCGCGGCGATGAAGGCGTCGAGCTCGCCCCGGCCGTTCAGCGGGTTGAGCGCGACCCAGGTCTTGCCGGAAGCGAGCGTCGCCAGAAGCGCGATGACGTGTTCGGGCGTGTTGTGGGCGCAAATGGCGACGCGCGAGCCGGGTGCCGGATCCAGGCGCTGGAAGGCGGCGGCCAGCGCGTCCACCCGGCGCACCAGCGCGCCGTGGCGGATGGTTTCTGCGCCGAAAATCAGGGCCACGGCCTCGGGATCGAGACGCGCGCCGCGATAGAGATGTTCGATGGGCCGCATATTTAAAGTCCTGCTCGCCCCGACCATCCAGGGGACGGCGAGCTTAATCCCGCACGACCGCGGGCGGCATAAATGCTTAACCCTTTGCCGCTAGGCTCTAATTCATCGTCGGCTAAAGCGTTCTTGCTCCCATCGACCATTAACCTTCTAACGCCTTGCGAAAGCGAGGAAAAACCGTTACCACACCGGCGCGCGTCCAGGCCCTTCACGGTTCCCGCCCGCAAGCGGACAGGCGCGCGAAACCGGCTCATTTCCTTATCCTTACGCTCGTCCTTACGCTCGTCCTTGCGCTCGACCCGCTTCATTGCAATTGGAGAGCCTTTCCATGGCACGGAAGAAGATCGCGCTCGTGGGCGCGGGACAAATCGGCGGCACCCTTGCCCTGCTCGCCGGCATGAAGGAACTGGGCGACGTCGTTCTCATCGACATTCCGCAAACCGAGGCCATGCCCAAGGGCAAGGCGCTCGACATAGCCCAAGCGGCCCCGGTGATCGGCTTCGACGCGAATTTCGGCGGCGCCACCGATTACGCGGCGATCGCGGGCGCGGACGTGGTCATCGTCACCGCCGGCGTGCCGCGCAAGCCCGGCATGAGCCGCGACGATCTCATCGGTATCAACGCCGCCGTCATCAACACCGTCGGCGCCGCCATCAAGGCGCATGCGCCGCACGCCTTTGTCATCGTCGTGACCAATCCGCTCGACGCCATGGTGTGGGTGATGCAGCAAGCCTCGGGCCTGCCGCCCGCGCGCGTCGTCGGCATGGCGGGCGTGCTCGATTCCGCGCGCTTTCGCCATTTCCTCGCCGACGAGTTCAAGGTCTCCGTCAAGGACGTGACCGCCTTCGTGCTCGGCGGCCACGGCGACACGATGGTGCCGCTCGTGCGCTATTCGACGATCGCGGGCATTCCCTTGCCCGATCTTGTCGCCATGGGCTGGTCCACCCAGGAGCGCGTGGACAAGATCGTCCAGCGTACCCGCGACGGCGGCGCCGAGATCGTCGGCCTGCTCAAGACCGGCTCGGCGTTCTACGCGCCGGCCGCCGCCGCGATCGAGATGGCCGATTCTTACCTCAAGGACAAAAAGCGCGTTCTGCCGTGCGCCGCCTATCTCGACGGCGAATACGGCGTGACGGGGCTTTATGTCGGCGTGCCTGTCGTCATCGGATCGGGCGGGGTCGAGAAGATCGTCGAGATTCGCCTGAACGCCGACGAAAAGACGATGTTCGATTCGTCCGTGGCGGCGGTGCGGAGCCTGCTCGACGCCTCGAAGAAGATTTTGGCCGAGAAGAAATAGTCGCGCGCGACGGCGGGGCAGCAGCGGCGGCGACGCGCCGTCGTGCGGTCGTTCGCCGCACCGCGTTAACCATAAATCAACGCTAATCCTTAAGGGTTCGAGCAAGGCTGGGGACGCATGAACATCCACGAACATCAAGCCAAGGAATTGCTGGCGCGCTTCGGCGTCACCGTGCCGCGCGGCAAGGCTGCGTTCACGGCGGAGGAAGCGGGCGAGGCCGCGCGCGCCCTGGGCGGGCCGGTCTGGGTGGTGAAGGCCCAGATCCACGCCGGCGGCCGGGGCAAGGCGGGCGGGGTCAAGGTCGTGCGCTCGGTCGAGGATGTCGTCGCGGCCGCGCGAACGATGCTGGGATCCACCCTCGTCACCCATCAAACGGGGCCCTCGGGCCGCGTCGTCAAGCGCGTCTATGTCGAGGAAGGCTGCGACATCAAGCGCGAGCTCTATCTCGGCCTGCTGCTCGACCGCCAGACCGGGAAATTGACCTTCATGGCCTCGACCGAAGGCGGCATGGACATCGAAGAGGTCGCCTATCGCACGCCCGAGAAAATCCTGCGCGTCGCCATCGATCCGGTGACAGGCATCCAGGGCCATCATGCCCGGCGCATCGCCTATCGCCTGGGATTGCAGGGCGATCAGGTGAAGGCGGGGACAAAGTTCGTGGCCGCGCTGTATCGCGCCTATGTCGAGCTCGATGCCTCGCTGCTTGAGATCAATCCCCTCGTCGTCACCGGCAAGGGCGAGGTGATCGCCCTCGACGCCAAGATGAACTTCGACGACAACGCGCTATACCGCCACCCCGATATCGAGGCCATGCTCGATCCCAACGAGGTCGATCCGACCGAACTCGAGGCAGGCAAGCACAATCTCAATTACGTGAAACTCGACGGCCAGATCGGCTGCATGGTGAACGGCGCGGGCCTTGCCATGGCGACGATGGACATCATCAAGCTGTACGGCGCCGAGCCCGCCAATTTCCTCGATGTCGGCGGCGGCGCCACGAAGGAACGGGTGGAGGCGGCGTTCAAGCTCATCCTCTCCGATCCCAATGTGAAGGGCATTCTGGTCAATATCTTTGGCGGCATCGTGCGCTGCGACATCATCGCCGAGGGCGTGGTCGCCGCGGCGCGCTCGCTCGCGCTGCGCGTGCCCCTGGTCGTGCGCCTGGTCGGCACGAATATGGCGCAGGGCAAGGAAATCTTGTCGAAATCCGGACTCAAAATTCTGGCCGCGGACGATCTGGGCGATGCCGCCCGGAAAATCGTCGATGCGGTGCGGGAGGCGGCCTGATGAGCGTCCTCGTCGATCGGAACACCCGCGTCATCTGCCAGGGCTTCACCGGCGCGCAGGGCACATTCCATTCCGAACAAGCCATCGCCTACGGCACCAAGATGGTCGGCGGTGTCACGCCCGGAAAAGGCGGCACCGTCCATATCGGCCTGCCCGTGTTCGACACGGTCGCCGACGCCGTCGCGAAAACCGGCGCCACGGCATCCGTCATTTACGTGCCGGCGGCGTTCGCGGCCGATGCGATCCTCGAGGCGGTGGACGCGAGATTGCCGCTTGTGGTGTGCATCACCGAGGGCATTCCCGTGCTCGACATGGTGCGCGTCAAGCGCGCGCTCGAGGGCTCGGGCACGCGCCTCATCGGCCCCAATTGCCCGGGCATCATCACGCCCGGCGCGTGCAAGATCGGCATCATGCCCGGCCATATCCATCGGCGCGGCAGGATCGGCATCGTCTCGCGCTCGGGCACCCTCACCTACGAGGCCGTCGGCCAAACGACGGCCGCGGGCCTCGGCCAGACGACGTGCATCGGCATCGGCGGCGATCCGGTGCAGGGCATGAACTTCATCGATTGCCTCGAACTCTTCCTGGCCGACGATGAAACCCAGGGCATCGTCATGATCGGCGAAATCGGCGGCGCGGCCGAGGAAGATGCGGCCGCGTTCCTCAAATCCGCCAAGCGCAAGAAACCCGTCATCGGCTTCATCGCCGGGCGCACCGCCCCGCCGGGGCGGCGCATGGGCCATGCCGGCGCCATCATCTCGGGCGGAAGCGGCGGCGCCGAGGGCAAGATCGACGCCATGCGCGCGGCCGGAATTGGCGTTGCGGATTCTCCGGCCACGCTCGGCGCCGCGATGCTCGATGCCTTGAAATCGGGCGGGCGCAACTCCTCATCTTCCTCGGGGTCTTCCTCGGGCGGCAAACCGGTGGCGAAGCCAAGGCCCGCCGCCAAGGCGGCAAGGCGCGCCAAGACTCCCAAGCGCGCCAAGGCTAACAAGCGGGCCAAGACTCCCAAGCGGGCCAATTCCAAGTCGCGACGCGGCAAGCGGTAAACCTTCATGGCGGGACGCAGCGAATCCATTCTCACCAGCGCGAACGCGACCTTCGTCGCCGAGCTGTATCGCCGCTTCCTCGAGGATTCGGCCTCGGTCGATGCGGGGTGGGCGGCGTTCTTCCATGATCTCGACGACGACGCGCGCGGCGTGCTCGCGGAACTCGAAGGCGCGTCCTGGGCGCCGAACGACGCGGCCGTGATCGGCGTGGGCGCGAACGGCTTTGGTGCGAACGGCAATGGCGCCCTGGCGGCCAAGGCGGCGAACGGGGCGGGGGCGGACAAGGCAACGGCCAGGGGCGCGGATGCGACCGGGTTTCGCGCCGCGGCGCTCGATTCCATCCGCGCGCTCATGCTCGTTCGTTCGTACCGGGTGCGCGGCCATCTTGAGGCCAATCTCGATCCCTTGGGTCTGACCAAGATCGCGGAACATCCCGAACTCAATCCCAAGACCTATGGCTTCGGCCCCGGCGATCTCGACCGCCCGATCTTCATCGACCATGTCCTCGGACTCGAGACGGCGACGCTGCGCACGATTTCAACGCGCGTGCGCGAGACCTATTGCGGCGCGGTGGGCGTCGAGTACATGCACATCCAGGAACCCGACCAGAAGGCGTGGGTTCAGGAGCGCATCGAGGCCACGCACAACCGCACGGCGTTTTCGCGCGCCGAGAAGATTTGGATTCTCGAGCAGATCACGCGCGCCGAAAGTTTCGAGCACTTTCTCGACAAGAAATACACCGGCACCAAGCGCTTCGGC
>CAMAPP010000153.1 GCA_945860095.1 Rhizobium sp. Q54
CAGCTCCTCGACGCTCGCGTCCTATCAGCGCCGGCGCGAGGAGCTCGAACAGGAGCGCCGCCAGCTCGCGCGCCTGCGCAATCTGCCCTCGGTCACGCGCGACGGACAGGCGGTGCAGCTTCTGGCCAATCTCGAGCTGCCGCGCGACCTCGATGGCGCGCTGGATGCGGGCGCGGAAGGCGTGGGTTTGTTCCGCACCGAGTTTCTATTCATGAACCGCGACGATCTGCCGGGCGAGGACGAGCAATACCGCACCTTCGCCGGCGTGGTTTCGGGCATGGCGGGGCGCCCCGTGACCTTGCGCACCCTGGACCTGGGCGGGGAAAAACTCGCGACCCCCGTCAGCGGTCCCGGCGCCCAGGGGATGAACCCGGCCCTGGGCCTGCGCGCCATTCGCTTGGCGCTGCGCGAACCGGCGATCATGCAGGCCCAATTGGCGGCCGCCTTGCGCGCGGGCGCCCACGGGCCGGTGCGCATTCTTTTGCCCATGGTCACGAACGCCGGCGAGGTGCGCCAGGTGCGGGACATGATGGGCGCGATCGCGCGCAAATTGCGGCGGCGCAAGATCGCCATCGCCAATCCCTTGCCCCCGGTTGGGGCGATGATCGAGATTCCCGGCGCGGCGTTGACCGCGGACGCGTTGGCGCGGGCGTGCGATTTTTTCGCCATCGGCACCAACGATCTGACGATGTACACGCTGGCCGTCGATCGCGCCGACGACCGGGTCGCGCATCTCTACAACCCGCTCCATCCCGCGGTGCTGCGCCTCATCCAATTCGCCGCCGAGGCGGCCTTGCGCGCGCGCATCCCGGTCAGCCTGTGCGGCGAGATGGCGGGCGATCCGCGCTACTCGGCCTTGCTCATCGGCCTTGGCATCCGCGAGCTGTCGATGAATCCGGCCAGCCTGCCGCGCGTGAAGCGCCGGATACGCAACCTCGACCTGGTGGCCTCCAGCCAGCGGGCCCGGCTCATCATGGATCAATGGGATAGCGGGCGAATCACGGCCCTGCTCGACGATTTCAACGCGCTTGCCTAGAGCGCGATCGCTTCGCCTGGAATCGCGTCTTCCAAGCGCAACCTGAAGCGCGCGCCGATCTTGGTCCAGCGGCGCGTTAATCATCTCTTTACCATCGCGTAATAGCTTGGAAAATCCGGCTTTCGGGTGCCACGTCCGCGGTATCGTGGCCTTGTTGCCGGGCGGCGAGGCGGCTGCTATGACCGCTCACTACGTTAACCTTAATCAAGCGGTTGATGGCGCTCGGTCCCGGGGTATCCCCACTTAGCCTCGTGCCGCGTTCGGAGCACCCATGACAGCTACGCCGGATTACAAAGTCGCCGACATGTCCCTGGCCGATTTGGGCCGCCGCCAGATCGATCTGGCGGAATCGGAAATGCCGGGTCTCATGGCCCTGCGTCAGGAATTCGGGGCGTCGCGGCCCCTGAAGGGCGCGCGCATCGCGGGCTGCCTGCACATGACCATCGAAACGGCGGTGCTGATCGAGACGCTCGCCCATCTGGGCGCCGACTTGCGCTGGAGTTCGTGCAATATCTATTCGACCCAGGACCCCGCCGCCGCGGCCATCGCCGCCGCGGGCTTTCCGGTCTTTGCCTGGAAGGGCGAATCGGAAGAAGAATATTGGTGGTGCATCGAGCGGACGATCCTGGGTCCGAACGGCTGGCGGCCGAACATGCTGCTCGACGACGGCGGCGATCTGACCGCCGTGATGCACGACAAATACAAGGAATTCATGGCCGGCGTGCGCGGTCTGTCGGAGGAGACGACCACGGGCGTCCATCGGCTCTACGAGATGGAAAAGAAGGGCACGCTCGCCGTGCCCGCCTTCAACGTCAACGATTCGGTGACCAAGTCGAAGTTCGACAATCTTTACGGCTGCCGCGAAAGCCTGATCGACGGCTTGAAGCGCGCCACCGACGTCATGCTGGCGGGCAAGGTCGCGGTGGTTTGCGGATTCGGCGATGTCGGCAAGGGCAGCGCGGCCGCGCTCAAGAGCCAGGGCGCGCGCGTCATGGTGACCGAAATCGACCCCATCTGCGCGCTCCAGGCGGCGATGGAAGGCTATCAGGTGATCACGATGGAGGAAGCGGCGCCGCTGGCCGATATCGTGGTCACGGCGACGGGCTGCCGCGACGTGGTCACGCTCGAGCACATGCGCATGATGAAGGACCGCGCCATTTTGGCGAATATCGGTCATTTCGATCTCGAGATCCAGGTCGAGGCGCTGCGCAATTTCCTCTGGCGCGAAATCAAGCCGCAGGTCGATGAAATCGCGTTCCCCGACGGCAAGCGCGTCATTCTGCTCGCCAAGGGGCGCCTGGTGAATCTCGGTTGCGCGACCGGCCATCCGAGCTTCGTGATGAGCGCGTCGTTCTCCAACCAGGTCCTGGCGCAGATCGAACTCTGGACCAATCCGAAAAAATATCAGCGCAAGGTTTACGTCCTGCCCAAGGCGCTCGACGAAAAGGTCGCGGCATTGCACCTGGCGAAGCTGGGCGTGCGGCTGACCAAGTTGACCGCCGACCAGGCGGGGTATCTCGGCCTGGCGACCGAGGGACCGTACAAGCCGAGCTATTATCGCTATTGACGCGGGGTACGACCGTCCGGAGCCGGGCGGGCGACAAAAATAGCGGGACCGCCGTGGCGGACGTTCGAGCGCGACGGCGGATTGAATTGCGGGGGTCCAAGTTGAGATTATCCGCGGCACGCCATGTCCTATCGGCCGGCGCCGGGCTTCTGGGCTTGTCGGCGGGTATGATGCCGCGCGCGGCGGCGGCGGACGGCGCGGGTGGCTGGACATTCGCCGAGGGCGGCCTTGTCGTCGCGGCGCTTGCGGCTTTGGCGGTCATGGCGGGCTTTCTCGTTCGCACCCGGCATCGGCTTTCCGCCGCGAACGAGCGACTGGAAGCGGCCGAAGCGGACGCGGCGCTTCTCCGCGCGCTGGCCGCAAGTTCGCCGAGCGCATGGCTGGCTTGGCCCATCGGCACGGACCCGGTTTTCGCATCGCCCGGATTGGGCGCGTTGCTCCAATGCCCGACGGCTTCGGCTGGGACATTCGACGCCGTCTTGGCAGTGATTTCGGCCGAAGACGCCTCGTCGCTTCATGCGGCGGTTGCGAGCCTGCGCGCCCGGGGCGAGGGCTTCGATCTCGATCTGCTCGCGGCCAAGGGCGATCGCAGCCTGGCGGCGACCGGCGTGCGCGCGGGCGGTCTCGACGTTCTGTGGCTGCGCGGCGCGACCGATACGACATCCGCGCGCGGCGCGCTCGCGGCCATGCGCGAGCGATTCCATCGCGTGATCGACGCCTTGCCCGTTCCGATCTGGCTGCGCCAGGACGATCTGTCGATCATCGCCGCAAATGCCGGTTTTGCCCGCGCGGTCGATGCGCCCAGCCCCGAGCAGGCCGCGGCGAGCGGCGTGGAATTGCTGACCGGGCGCTTAAGCCGGTCGCTGGCCGAAAGCGCGCGCGCGAGTCCCGGACCTCACAGCCTGCGCACGCACACCGTCGTCGCCGGTTCGCGCCGCCTGCTCGAAATCACCGAGCACAGCCTCGCGGACACGGGCGAAATTCTCGGCTTCGCGCTCGACCGCACCGAAATCGAGGAAGCCGAGGGCGCGCGCGATCGCCATATCGTCGCGCACCGCGAGGTGCTCGAACGCCTCGCCATCCCCATCGTGGTTTTCGGCGCCGACATGCGTGTCAAGTTCTTCAACCGGGCCTACGCCCTCGGCCAGCGCTTCGAGGAGGCCTGGCTCGCGACCGAACCGACCTTCGCCGAGGTGCTCGAAGCCTTGCGCGAGCGCCGCCTCA
Organism: Rhizobium sp. Q54; assembly: GCA_945860095.1. Lineage (GTDB taxonomy): Bacteria > Pseudomonadota > Alphaproteobacteria > CADEGL01 > CADEGL01 > CAMAPP01. The sequence goes on from CAMAPP010000153.1 coordinate 3,828, forward strand.
TTCCCGAGCAGGCGGATTTTCCCGCCTTCAAGCGCCGCCGCCTGAAGCTCTTTACGACGCTCCTGGAGCCGGTCGAGGAGTTCAACCACTTGCCCGACGGGCGCACCGATCGCGTGATCGTGGCGCCCCATCCCATGGGCGGGCTCATCTTCACCTACGAGGATTTGACCGATCGCCTCGCGCTCGAGCGGTCCTACAACACCTTGATCGCGGTGCAGCGCGAAACCCTCGACAATCTCTACGAGGGCATCGCCGTGTTCGGCGGCGACGGCCGCCTGAAGCTGTCGAACCCCGCCTTCGCGCGCATGTGGGGTTTTGCCGCCGAGGACTTGGCCGACGAGCCGCACGTCACCGAAATCATGTCGCGCGCCACGCGCTATTTCCGCAGCGATCTTGGCGCCGACGCCGAGCGGGAGAAATTGCTGACCGCCATTCTCGACCGGATGCCGGTCGATCGCCGCCTGGAACGCGCCGACGGCACGGTGCTCGACTACGCCAAGGTGCCCTTGCCCGACGGCGCCACGCTCATGTCGTTCATCGACGTGACCGACCGCACGCGGGTCGAATCCGCCTTGCGCGAGCGCACCGAGGCGCTCGAGGCCGCCGACCGGATGAAGAGCGAGTTCATCGCCAATGTTTCCTACGAGTTGCGCACGCCGCTCAACGCCATCGTCGGCTTCGCGGAAATTCTGAACAACCAATATTTCGGCGACTTGAACGCCCGCCAAGGCGAATACGTGCGCGGCATCATCCAGGCGTCGAACCGCCTCCTGGCGCTGATCAACGACATCCTCGATCTCGCGATGATCGAGGCCGGGCGCATGACGCTCGAAACCGACAAAGTGGACGTGCACGCCATGATGGTCAGCGTGTTCAACCTGGCGCGCGACTGGGCGCGCAAGCAAAACCAACGCATCGAGTTCGACTGCCCGGACGATATCGGCCAGGCCGTGGCCGACGAGCGCCGGCTGAAGCAGGCGTTGCTCAATCTCATCAGCAATGCCGTCAAGTTCACCCCGACCGGCGGGAGCCTGCGGGTCGCCGCACGGCGCGAGGGCGAATATCTGTGCTTCACCGTCGCCGATACCGGCATCGGCATCGCGCCCGCGCAGCACGGCGAGGTGCTCGAGAAGTTCGCGCGCGGCAAGGACGCGACCGGCCGCTTCACCGGCGTGGGCTTGGGCCTCGCCCTCGTGCGCCACATCGTCGAGTTGCACGGCGGCACGCTATCGATCGCGTCCTCGCCCCATCAAGGCACCGAGGTTACGTGCCGCATTCCCGCCGTGGCCCAGGCGCGGATCGAGTTCGCCGAAAGCGCCTGACGCGACGTCCCGCGCGCCGCGACGTGCGGGAAGTCCCCGTGCCGCGCGGCCGCCGGCCGCCAGCCGCCAGCCGCCAGCCGCCCTTGTGGCCTCAAGGCGCCACAAAACACGCTTTAACGCCGCCCGTCGTGCAAAACCACGCGAAAGCGCGGTTGACAGCGGCCGGGCGGCTTCGAAGATGGCGCCATGTCCCGTTCCA
>CAMAPP010000154.1 GCA_945860095.1 Rhizobium sp. Q54
GATCACCCGCGCGGCGAGCAAGCCCGCGACCGCGCCGCGCGCGTTCGCGACCGCTTCCCACGGCGCGTGGCGCGCGAAGATCGCCACGCCGCGCGCCTTGACCGCGGCCATGCGCGCGTCCTCGGGCGGGCCCGCGCGCAATTCCAGCACGGCCGCAACCTCGATACCCGCGTCGAGCAAATCGAGCGCCACGCCATAGGCGTCGGGATTGCCCGCGATCACCACCGCGCGCGTTCCCGGCTTCACGCCGTAAAGACGAATGAGCCGCTGGGCCGCGCTGCCGAGCATGATCCCGGGCAGATCGTTGTTGCGGAACACAGCGGGCTGTTCCATCGAGCCCGTGGCGACGACGACGCGGCGCGCGCGAATCTTATGCAGCCTTTGGCCCTGGATGACGGGCAGCCAATGATCGGCGAACCAGCCCTGGCACATCGCGCCGGTCATGACCGCGACGTTCGGCATGGCGCGGAGCGCGCCTTCGAGCGAGGCGCGGCGACGGGCGGCCAATTCGCCCTCGGCGTCGAGGCGCGCATAGGACAGCGAGCCGCCGAGCGTCGGGTTCTCGTCCACGAGCACGACATCGAGCCCGGCCCTGCCTGCTTCCGCCGCCGCCGCCATGCCGGCGGGCCCGCCGCCCGCCACCAGCAGGTCGCAAAAGCCGTAGGCCTTGTCGTAATAGCCGTGATGGGCGTCGAGATTGACCTCGCCCAGCCCGGCGCGCGCGCGGATGAAGGGCTCCCAACGCTTCCAGGCGCCGCGCTTGTAGAACGCCTTGTAGTAGAATCCGACCGGCATGAAGCGCGCGAGCCAAGACAACGGTCGCGCGCTCCAATCGCGCTCGAGCGAGCCGGTGAAGTTTTGCCCGCGCACCTCGAGCCCTTGGGTCACGGCGTGGACGTCGGCGGCCACGTTCGGTTCGTCGGGCAATTGCACGAGGGTGTTGGCGTCCTGCCCCGCCATGGAGAGAACGCCGCGCGGCCGGCGATATTTGAAGGAGCGCGAGAGCGTGCGCACGCCATTGGCCAGAAGGGCGCTGGCTATCGTATCGCCCGCGAAGCCCGGATAGGTTTGCCCCTCGAAAGAGAACGCGATCGACCGGGTGCGGTCGATGCGCTCGCCCTTTTGCGGCGGTAGGCGGAAGGCTTGACTCATGCGTCCGCGCTCACGCCTCGGAAATCGGCGCGAAATCGCGCCGTTCGGCGAATACTTCGCCTGGGGGATAGGTCTTGAGGATGGTGTCGGTCGTGGCGTCGCGCTCGGCGATGAACCAATACGAGGTCGGCACGTGGCACCACCATTCGCGCACCACGCCCGCCTTGTTCGACTGGGTGAAGACGTAATCGGCCCATTCGGCATCGCTCGCACGCACGGGATCGGGCATCGCCTTGACCTCGCCCGCCGAGATGAATTCGGAGATATTGCGCGGTCCGTTGAGCGGGCAGTTCATGATCTTCACGCCTTGGTCCCCGCCGCCGTCAATGTCCGACCGCGGCCGCGCCGCGCTCGCCGACCTGCTGGAACTCGGCAAAACGCGACAGGCGGAAGGCGTCGAGAATATCGGGCGCGCGGCCCGTCGCGATGGTTTCGGCCATGCGCTTGCCGCACACCGGCGTCGCCTTGAAGCCCCAAGTGCCCCAGCCCGCGTCGATGTAGTAGTTGGCCAGCGGCGTCAGGCCCATGATCGGGCTGAAATCGGGCGTCATGTCGGCCATGCCCGCCCATTGGCGGAGCAGCTTCACCTCGGCGAGGAACGGGAACAGCTCGAGCATATGAGCGAGCAGACCTTCCTTGAAATCGAGCGTCGAACGCGAGGAATAGAGCGCATAGGGATCGGTCGAGCCGCCCATAACCAATTCGCCGCGCGCCGATTGCGAGATGTACACATGAAGGGAGCCCGATACGACGATCGGGTCGAGAAAGCGCTTGAGCGGCTGCGACACGCAAGCTTGCAACGGCACGGTGCGGATCGGCAGGCGCAGGCCCGCCATGTCGGCGAGGCGCGTGCTCGATCCCGCAACCGCCTGCAACACCTTGCCCGCGCCGACGAAGCCCCGATTGGTCTCGACGCCCACCACCCGGTCGCCCTCGATGCGAAGGCCGGTCACTTCGGTTTGCTGATGAATCTCCACCCCGCGCTCGGCTGCGCGGATGGCGTATCCCCACGCAACGGCATCGTGCCGCGCGATCGCGCCCGGCGGATGGAGCAGTGCCGCTAGCACGGGATAGCGCGCCTTGTCCGATAGATTCATGGATGGGCACAACCGGCGGATCTCGTCCGGCCAGATCAATTCCGACCGGACGCCGCAGTGGGTGTTGACCTCGGCGCGCCAGCGCATGGTGCGCACCGAGGCGTCCGTGTGCGCGAGCGTCAAATGGCCGCGCTCGGAGTACATGATGTTGAAATCGAGCGTCTCGGACAGTTCCTTGTAGAGCGCGACGGATTCGCCGTAGAAGCGCACGCCTTCGGGGGTGAGATAATTTGCGCGGATGATCGTCGTATTGCGCGCCGTGTTGCCGCTCGCAAGATAACCCTTCTCGAGCACGGCTACGTTTCGGATGCCGTGGACGTGCGAGAGGTAATAGGCGGCGGCCAAGCCATGCCCGCCGCCGCCGACGATCACCACGTCGTAGGACGGCTTCAAATCGGGCGTCGGCGGGATGCGCCTCGGCTCGGGATAGCGCCGCGACAGGCCGTATTTCAGAAGACCGAAAGGCACCGGCGATCGACCCTTTGAGTTCGGGAATGGCAGGGGCTTGGGGAATCGAGGGCGACGTTAAGGCCCTTGCCGCCGTGCGGCAAGGCCTGTGGAATCTCCCTTTCGCGCCGCAGCAAAGGGAACACAACGGCCATATTTTACTTGAGATTTTTCGAGTTTGCGATGCAACACTTGCCGCCCGAGCGGCGCCGTGCCATATCGCTTTTCATCCGGCCAAGACCGCCGCAAACGGGCGTCTTGCCACCCCGTCGCCCTCCTGGAGCGTTTTCCGCCATGTCGCAAGCCGCCTCCCACCCCGCTAGCGCACAGGAATTCGAGCTGCGCGGGGCGATCAAGCCCGGATACCAGACCATCCTCACGCCCGAGGCGTTGGCCTTCCTCGCCGCGCTGGAGCGGAATTTCGGCGACCGGCGCCATGCCCTGCTCGCGCGCCGCGCCGAATTGCAGCGCAAGATCGACGGCGGCTGGCTGCCCGATTTCCGCGCCGAGACGGCGGGGTTGCGCGCGGGCGACTGGAAAATCTCCGCCGTGCCGGCGGACCTCGCCGATCGCCGCGTCGAGATCACCGGCCCCGTCGACCGCAAGATGGTGATCAACGCGCTCAACTCGGGCGCGACGCACTTCATGGCGGATTTCGAGGACTCGAACACCCCCACCTGGGACAACCAGATTCAGGGCCAGATCAATCTCCGCGACGCGGCGTCCGGCACCATCGCCTTCACCGACCCTGAATCGGGCAAGGAATATAAGCCGAACGCCAAGACCGCGACCCTGATCGTCCGGCCGCGCGGCTGGCATCTGCCGGAAAACCACGTGCGCGCCGCGGGCCGGCCCATGTCGGGCGCGTTGTTCGATTTCGGACTCTATTCCTTCCACAACGCAAAAACCCTCGCGGCGCGCGGCACGGGGCCGTATTTCTATCTGCCCAAGCTCGAAGCCCACGAGGAAGCGCGGCTGTGGAACGACGTCTTCGTGTTCGCACAAGACGCCCTCGGCCTACCCCGCGGCACGATCAAGGCGACCGTGCTGGTCGAGACGGTCATGGCCGCATTCGAGATGGACGAAATCCTCCACGCGTTGCGCGAGCACGTCGTCGGCCTCAATTGCGGCCGCTGGGATTACATCTTTTCGTTCATCAAGAAATTCCGCAACCGGAGCGATTTCGTCCTGCCCGATCGCGATCAAGTCACGATGTCGAGCCATTTTCTGCGCTCCTACAGCCAGCTTCTGATCAAGACCTGCCATCGCCGCGGAGCGCACGCCATGGGCGGCATGGCGGCGCAGATTCCGATCCGCAACGACGCGGCCGCGAACGACGGGGCCATCGCCAAGGTGCGCGCCGACAAGGAGCGCGAGGCCGGCGACGGCCATGACGGCACCTGGGTCGCGCATCCGGGCCTGGTGCCCGTCGCGCGCGAGGTCTTCGACCGGATGATGCCGGGCGCCAATCAGCTTGGGAAATTGCGCGCCGACGTGACCGTGTCGGCGAAAGATCTGCTCGCGGTGCCCGAGGGCACGATCAGCGAGAAGGGCCTACGCCACAATCTCAATGTCTGCGTGCTCTACGTCGAGGCCTGGTTGCGCGGCCTTGGCTGCGTGCCGATCTACAATCTCATGGAAGACGCCGCGACCGCCGAAATCAGCCGCGCCCAGGTGTGGCAATGGCTGAGGCACGGCTGCCGCATCGCCGACGGCCCCGTCATCGACGCGGCCTTGGTCCGGAAATTCCTGGCCGAGGAGATGGCGAAGATCGAGGCCATGGTCGGCGCCGAGCGGGTCGCCAAGGGCAAGTTCCGCGAGGCCGGCGAGATGGTCGAGAGCTTCTCGACCGCGACGGAGTTCGCGGACTTCCTGACCCTGCCCGCCTACGCGCGCATCGTGCCGGCATAGGCCGGAGTCGCGTCGGGCAATTCAACGACGAAGCGCGCGCCGCCGTCCGCGCGCGCCTCGCACCAGGCGTGCCCGCCATGGCGTTCGGCGATGCGGCGCACGAGCGAAAGACCGAGGCCCCAGCTTCCCGCGGCCTCCGGCGCGCCCGGCGCGCGGCGGAACGGCTCGAACAGAGCCGCGCGTTCCTCGGCGCTCAAACCCGCGAGCGCGCGCCCCGCATCGCGGACCTCGAGGCGCACGACGCCGCCCGCCTCTTGCCCTACCTCGACCTCGACCGGCGGCGCGCCGTGCCGGCCGGCATTGTCCAACAGATTGCGCACGAGACGCCGCAACAGGCGCGGATCGCCCACGACGTCCATGGGTCGGCCCGAAACAGCGGCGTCTGCGCGCGCGCCCTCCTCGGCGGCGAGGGCGAGCAAGTCCACGCGCTCGGAACGCTCGAGTCCGGCAACATGTTCGAGCCGGCTGGTCAGCAGGACCTCTTCGACCAATTGATCGAGTTCGGCAAGATTGCGCGCGAGTTCCGCCGCCAAGGCCGGATCGCGCGCGCCGGGCAGCATCTCGATGCCGAGGCGCAGGCGTGCAAGGGGCGAGCGCAGCTCGTGGCTGACATTGGCGAGAAGGGTCTTGTGCGCCTCGACGAGTTTTTCGATACGATCCGCCGCCTCGTTGAAGCTCCGCGCCAGCACCGCGACCTCGTCGCGCCCCTCGGCCGGAATTCGGGCCGACAGGTC
>CAMAPP010000155.1 GCA_945860095.1 Rhizobium sp. Q54
GCAGCGCGCAGGCAAAACCCAGGATGGCGACCGGACGGGACAAGTTCAGCGCTCCTCGGCGTACAACAGCATGGACATCCCGATGAGTGTGCTGGCGCCCGCCGGGGTCCAGGCCGCAAGCACCACCGGGATGTTGGCCGACGTGCCCAATGCGCGCACCACGTCCGACAGGAAATACAAGACCACGACGGTCGCGAGCGCGCCAGCCGCGACGAGGGTCGAGCCGCCCCGGCGGGGATTGTGCCCCAGCGAGAACGTGGCCGCGAACAGAACCATGGCGCACATCAGCACCGGATCGGCGATCAGGGTATTGAAGTAAATCCGGTGGCGCACTGCGGAAAATCCCGCGCGTTCGAGTACTCGAATGAAGCGCGGCAGGTCCCAGACCGCCACCGATTCGGGTGCGGCGAAGCTCTCCTGGATTTTCGCGACCGTCAATTCCGTGCGCACCGTGTATTCGCGCTCGTGGCTGGCCGGCCGGTCGGGCCCGGTGAGCCAGGCGTCGTACAGGTGCCAATAGCCGTTCTCAAGGCGCGCCTTCGCGGCGTCGATGCGGCCGGTGAAGCGGCCCTGCAGATCGTAAAGGAAGATGATGAAGTCGTACATTTCCATGTCGCGCGAGGAGACCTGGCGGGCGTGTACGACCGATTGGCCTTGCAGGTCCGCTTGGCGCAGCCAGACGCCGGACGCCGATACCGCCATCACGCTGGAACGTCCGCGTAGGTATTTGCCCTCGATTTGCTCGAATTTGGACAGCGTGGCGGCGGCGATGGGATTGAGCACGGCGACCTTGACGACGCCCACGAGGAAGGCGAGGGCAAGGATGGGGGCCAGGAATTGCCACGCCGACAAGCCGGCCGCGCGCACCACCAAGATCTCGCGCGAACGGCTGAGCCGGAAGAAGGCGATCATCGCGCCGAACAGCACGGAGAACACGACCATGTGGCTGGCGAGGAACGGCAGTTTCAGCAGCGACATGTCGAGCACGAGGCCGAAGGTCACATCCGCCTTGGAGGCGCTGCGCCGCAAAAGCTCGACGAAATCGACCACGAACGCGACCGTGGACAGAAGAAGAAACACGGCCAGAAAGGACAGCAGGAAATGCCGGCCGAGATAGCGTCCCAGGGTTGCCGAAAAGCGCATGGCGTCGTTCAGGCGCTCGCCGTCGCGGCGCGCCGCGACGGCGGGCGCATCAGCACGCAGCCGGCGGCTGTCGCGGCCAAGAGCGGGTTCAGATACATGAGCGCCACCACCAAGGGCGCCTTGCCCGCGAGATTGTAGAGGCCGAGCTGGGCCGCCTGGGCGAAGGCGACGGCGGCGACGGCGGCCATGATGCGCCGCGATTGCCCGCGCCGGTTGAACTCGCCCGAAAGCAGGGCCGCGACGGCAATGAGGGCGTACACGAAGGCGTAGAGCGGCGATGCCAGGCGCTGGTGGCCCTCGGCCCTGAGATTGTTCGCGTAGTGCGCGTCGTTGCCGTCGGCCAAATTGGGCTCGAAGAGCTCGCCGATGAAGCGTTCCTGCGGCTCGCGCCAGCGCTGGTCGAGGGCCTTGGTGAACTGGGACAGATCGAGGGTGTAGCGATCGAAATAGAGCAGGGACAACCGGCCGGTATCGCGCTCGACTTCCTGCCGGTTGCCTTGCACCAAGAGCACGCGCGGCCCGTCCGCCATGCCGATGATCGCGCCGCGCTCGGCCATCATGGTGATCGGCCTTTGCGGCACGCGGCTGTCGTGCACCAACAGCCCGAGCAATTCGCCCGAGCTTTCCCGCTGGCGGATATAGACCGTGAAGCCCTCGCCCAGCGTGTTGAACACGCCCTCGCGCAGGAAAACGGCCGAATAATCGTTGCGGATGGAATGTTCCAAGTCCTTGAATTGCCGGAAGGAGGCGGGGAGGAGATAGAGCGAGAGGGCGAGGCACAACAGCCAGACCGCGCCCGCCATGACGAGTGCCGGACCTGCCAGCGCCCCTTGGCTAAGCCCCGCCGCGCGCAGCACCACCAACTCGGAATCGATGATGAGCTTGTTGTAAACGAACAGAATCGCGCAAGCGAGGGCCGCCGGCAGGATGACCAGCAGAAAGCTCGGCAGCAACAGGGCGGTCAGGTAGAGAAACGAGCCGAGCGACAGGCCGCGATTGATGATGAGTTCGACGAACCGGAGCGACTGGGTCAGCCAAATGATCGCGGCGAGCGCGATGGTGATAAACACCGTCGCCTCGAACAATTGGCGCAGAACGTACCGATCAATGGACCGCATCGTGCCCTTATAGACGTCGGCCGTGATGGCGAAAACTATTGGCCGGGCGGACCCGAAGCCCAGCCTAGGAAATAAACCCATACGAATGAAAAATACTATGCAATGCAGCCAATTATAGCAATAATCGAATGTTATAGATAAACGTGGAGCGCGTGTGAATCTTCTTGCTTGGCTGGGACGTGCTCCCCATGATGCGGGTCTTGCCGTATCGGGGTAATGGGCTAATTGGGTAATATTATCGATGTTTCGCCATAGTTTGACAGCGCTCTTCGGCGTTGCGGTCTTTGTCGCCGTTGCGGTGACGCCGGCGCGCGCCAACCCCCCCGTCACGGCGATAATGGTAGGCGGCATTCCGCTTCTGCTCTGGTCCTTGTTCGAGGATACGCCCAAGACCCGCGAAGAAGACCAGATTTCGGCCAATATCGGCTATTTCGACGCGCTGGCCCGCGACCGGCCGGCGGGCACGTTCGGCTTCGAATATCGCTCGAATTTCTGGATTTGGAAGTTCCACCCCACCCTTGGTACGGCGGTCACGACGCACGGCCAAGCCTATGTTTACGCAGGCCTGCGCCTCGATGCCTTTTTCGCCAAGCGCATCGTCGTGTCGCCCAGCGTGACGCCGGCTTTTTATCACAAGGGTGACGGCAAGGATCTCGGCAGTTCGGGCGTTCTGCGCTCGGGCATCGATCTGTCCTATCGCTTCGACGACAAATCCCAATTGGGCGTGGGCTTCCATCACATGTCCCACGGCAAGGTGTTCGGCAACCTCAACCCAGGCACCGAGACGTTCCAGCTGTTTTACGCGGTGCCGATGAGCGCGTTGTTCGGGAAGTAGCGCCGTTCCGCGTGACGAGCTATAGCGCCGCGTTCTATCGCGACCTCGACCGCACGGCCGCGCCGTCGGCGGCCCTGCTTGTGCCGCGCGTCCTCGAACTCGTGCCGGCGCGGAGCGTCGTCGATGTCGGATGCGGCGATGGCAGTTGGCTTGCGGCCTTCGCCGCCGCCGGAGTGGCGGAAATTCTGGGGCTCGACGGACCGTGGATCGCGCCGGCCCAGTTGAAGATTTCGACCAAGGACTTCCAGCGCACGGATTTGGGCCAGCCGATTCGCGCCGAGCGGGAGTTCGATCTGGCCATGTCGCTCGAGGTGGCGGAGCACCTGCCGCCCGAACGCGCCGCGGATTTCGTCGCCGATCTGTGCGCGTTGGCGCCGGTGGTGCTGTTTGCCGCGGCTATTCCCGGTCAAGGTGGGGACCACCATGTGAACGAGCAATGGCCCGGCTATTGGGCGCGCTTGTTTACCGCGTGCGGCTACCGGGCGGCCGATGCCTTGCGGCTCGCGTCATGGAACGACGACCGGATCGCATGGTGGTACCGGCAAAACATCGTGTTGTTTGCCTCGGTCGAAGGGCTGGCGCGGTTCCCGCGCCTGGCGGGCTCGCTGCTTGCCGAGGGCGAAGACGTGGCGGCGCTCGTCCATCCGGCCTGTTATGCTAAAGTGCGAAGGCGAGCCGAGCCCCATTTGGGCCGCTGGCTCAAGATGGCGCCCGCCGCGTTCAGGCGGCGGCGCGCGAAGCGATGAGCGTTCCAAACGGCCCCCTGCCAGAGGTCCGATTTCGCCTTTTCGGATGGCTCGGTTAGTCTGCGCCCGCATGCTGCGGTCCCCCCGCCGCCCCAATCGTCACCGCTGCCAATGATCGCCTAGGAGAAGACCATGGAAATTACGTTCCACGAACTTTCATTGCCCACGGCCGGGACCCTTGCCTTGACGGCGGCCGAGGGCGTGGTCCTCGGCGCCAGCGGGCAGCAGATCGACCGGCGCTCGGGCGGTTCGTTGGGGCGCGCGATGTCGGCTGCGGGTTTCAAGGGCAAGAAGGACGAGGTGCGCGATATCCTGGCGCCGGCGGGCGGCAAGCTCGACAGGGTCTTGCTCGCGGGCCTCGGCAAGGCCGAGAAGCTCGACGGCATGGCGGCGGAAAATCTGGGCGGTTCGATTTATGCGGCTCTGGCCAAGGGCGCGGACGAGGCGGCGGTCGCGGTCGATCCGGTGGACGGCTCGCCGTTGCGGGCCTCCGAGATAGCGGCGCATGTCGCCATGGGCGCGCGCCTGCGCTCCTACCGCTTTGACAAATACCGCACCAAGGAAAAGAAGGACGACAAGCCGCGGCTGAAGCGGCTGAAGATCCTGGTGTCCGACCCGAGCGCGGCCAAGCGCGCCTATCTGTCGCTGGCGGCGGTTGCCGACGGCATCGTGCTCGCGCGCGATCTCGTCTCCGAGCCGCCGAACGTTCTCTATCCCGACGCGCTCGCGCGCCACGCCAAGCTGCTCTCGAAAATGGGCGTCGATGTCGAGATTTTCGACGAGTTGCGCATGGCCAAGCTCGGCATGGGGGCGTTGCTCGGCGTCGGGCAGGGTAGCGCCCACCAGCCGCGCCTCGTGGTGATGCAGTGGCGAGGCTCGAAAAAGCGCGACGGCCAGCCGGTCGCCTTCGTCGGCAAGGGCGTAACTTTCGATACCGGCGGCATCTCGATCAAGCCCGCGAATAACATGTGGGACATGAAGTGGGACATGGCCGGCGCGGGCACGGTGATCGGCCTGATGCGGGCTCTGGCGGGCCGCAAGGCGCGGGCCAATGTCGTCGGCGTGTGTGCGCTCGTCGAAAACATGCCTTCGGGCACGGCGCAGCGGCCGGGCGATATCGTGAAATCGATGTCTGGGCAGACCATCGAGGTGCAGAACACCGATGCCGAGGGCCGTCTCATCCTCGCGGACGCGCTGTGGTATGCCCAGGACCGCTTCAAGCCGCGTTTCATGGTCAACCTCGCCACGCTCACGGGTGCGGTCATCGTCGCGCTCGGCCATACGCACGCAGGCCTATTCTCCAATAACGATGAATTGTCCGACCGCCTGCTCGCTGCCGGCAAGGCGACGGGCGAGCTGTTGTGGCGTCTGCCGCTCGGCGAGGCCTACGACAAGCTCATCGATTCCGACGTCGCCGACATGAAAAACATCGGCGACGGCTCGGCCGGCAGCATCACCGGCGCGCAGTTCATCCAACGCTTCG
>CAMAPP010000156.1 GCA_945860095.1 Rhizobium sp. Q54
GCGCTTCCCCCTAGGATTTGCCGGCCAGTACCGCCACGCCCGCTGTAACGAGGGCGATGCCGATCCACTGCAAGGCGCCCATCTTCTCCCGAAGGAAGACGCGCGCCAAGATCACCGTGATGGCGCCGAAGGCGGAGCCGACGACCGGAGCCACGGTCTGCACATCGCCCACGCTGCCCGCGAACAAGAACAAGTAACCCGCGGCATCGAGCACGCCCAGGCCCGCAAGCGGCGCCCAGGCGCGCGCCTTCATGCGCGGCGCCGCGCCAAGACCGACCGCGCGCGCGAACGCCAGAAACACGAGCGTGCCCGCGAGACTTACCCCCCGGCCTTGCCACAGGGCCTCGAACGGGCCGTAGTGCCGCACGGCAAGCTGGCCGAAGACGACGAGACCGACATAGCAAGCGCAAGCGGCGCCCGCCATCAGGATCGTCGGCCGCATGCCGCCCGCGGGCGCGGCGCTTTTGTCGGCCGAGCGCGCGGCGATCACGGCACCCGCGATCGTCATGGCCATGCCGAGCCATTGATAGGCATTGGGCGTTTCACCGAGCGCGAACCATACGGCGAGCACGACCGCGGGATGGCTGGCGACGATGGGTGCCGCGACCGAAATCGGCCCGCGCGCGAGCGATAAATACAGGAACACGGTCATGAGCGCGGTCGCCGCGCCGTTGAGGGCGACATGGACCGATCCCGGGCCCAATTCCGGAACGGCTATCCCGCGCGCGATCGCCCAGAGACTGAGCAACGCGAAGCTGCTGGCGAATACGCCCAACAGCACGTTCGGCGCGCCCCAGGCGCGCGTCGCGAACCGGCCCGCGAAATCGGCGGTGCCGAGCGAAAGCGCGCTGAGGACGCCGGCGAGGACGGGATTCACCCTAGGCCCTCAACGCGTCGACCTGCGCCGAGTATTTCGCCGGATCGACATGCGCGTCTATGAGGGCAGGGCCGGGCGCGGCAAAGCCTGCCTTGATCGCCGCCTCGAGTTCGGGGGCATCGCGTGCGGTGAAGGCGCGGCAGCCCATGCCGCGCGCGAGCAGGGCGAAATCCGTGCGCGGATAGCGCACGCCGCGCGTCGGCAGGCCGCGCTTTTGCTGTTTTACGTCGATGAGCGAAAGCGCCGCGTCGTTCAGCACGACGACCGCGATGTTGCAGCCATTCTCGGCGGCGGTGGCCAGTTCGCCAAGGCACATCATCAGGCCGCCATCGCCGGTAAAGCACATCACGGGCCGCTCGGGCGTCTCGAGCGCGGCGCCGATCGCCGCGGGCAAGGCCAGGCCCATGGTCGAAAGCCCGTCCGAGATGATGACGTCGTTGACCGCGCGCGCCCGCCACAGGGACATGACGGCGAACATATGCGCGCCGGCATCGACCGTCACGCGCACGCCCTCGGGTGCCGCGCGCGCCGCGGCCTCGACGACCTCGACCGCGCCGAGCGCGCCCGGCGTCACATGGCGCGCGATGCGCGCGCGTAAATTCGCCTTGTGGGTGCCAAGCTCCGCCACATTCCAGCCGCCGGCGCGGTTCGTGCCGCGCAGCGCCGCCGCACCCGCCGCGAGCGGCCCGATGAGCGAGACATCCGGCGCGCGGTAATGCGCCAATCCGCGCACCAAGCCCAATTCGACGATGGGCGCCCCGTATTTCCACGGCTGCGGAATGAGCTCGACCGGATCGAAGCCGTAAAGGATCAACAGATCCGCGTCCCCAAGGCACGGCGCCTCGGCCGTGCCGCCCGTCGTCAGGCCGATGCACAGCGGATCGTCGTCGGGCAGGGCGCCCTTGGCCTTGAAGGTGGTGAATACGGGGCAGGCCAGCTCGGCCGCGAGCGCGCGCAAGGGTTCGGATGCGTGCCGCGCCTGCAGGCCCGCGAGAATGGCGGGCTTGCGCGCGGCGGCGAGAAGGGCGCGGGCGGCGCCTGAATCGATCTCGGAAAATACGTTATCGATCTCGGAAAATACGTTATCGATCTCGGAAAATACGTTATCGGCCTCGGAAAACGCGTCCGGGGCCGCACCCGTCCGGGCCGCGCGCAAGCCGGCCGGGGCGCCCGCTTGTTTGCTGCTAAGGTCGATGTGCACCGCGCCCTGCGGATGGGCGAGCGCCAGGCGCAGCAGCGCCGTCACGTCGGCGGGGCCATCGCCGGACCGCAGGACGCGCGAGCCCTTGACCACTTCGGCGAACAATTTGCCATGATCGACGGCCTGATGGCTGACATAGGATTCCGCATCGTCGAAGCGGTCGGCGATGACCAGAAGCGGCGCGCGGTCGAGCTGGGCATAGGCGATGCCGTTCGTGGCATTGGCGGCACCCGGACCGAGGCCGGTGACGATCACGCCCGGTATGCCGGTGATTTCGGCTGTGGCCGCCGCCATGAGCGCGGCCGAGGTTTCGGTGCGCGCCAGAACGAAATCGATGCCGCGCTTGGCGCCCGCCTCGATGATGTCGAGGCTCGAGCCGCCGCCCGGGATGCCGAAGATGCGCCGCACACCCGCTTGCACCAGGGCTTCGATGACGGCATCGGCGACGGTCATGGCGGGCATTGTGCGATCTCGCGATTCGTCGGCGTCGTAGGGTTTGTTGGGCCGGGCTTGTCTGGGCCGGGCTTGTCGGGGTCGGGCTTGCCGGGGTCGGGCTTGTATCGGGGATGAAGACGCTCAATAGCCGAAGGCGAAGCCGTCCTTGCGCGGCTCGGACCCGCCGATGAGCGTGCCGGTCGCATGGTCGATCCAAATCGCCTGGCCGCCGCCATGGGGTCGTTCGTTCCGGGCGACCGTGTGTCCAAGCTTGGCGAGGCCGCGCGCGGTCTCCTCGGGAATGCCGCGTTCGAGATTGGCCTGGCCGTCCCACCAGAAAGCGCGCGGCTGGTTGAGCGCGCGCTGGGGGTCCATGGCGTAATCGATCACATTGGTCAGGAAATGGACCTGGCCCACGGGTTGGTATTGTCCGCCCATCACGCCGAAGGGCATCACGGTCTTAGCGTCCTTTTTCACCATGCCGGGAATGATCGTGTGCATCGGCCGCTTGCGCGCCCCGACGCAGTTCGGGTGCTTGGGGTCGAGGGCGAAGCTCGATCCCCGACTGTGCAGAAGAATGCCGGTTTCCGGCGCCAAGATGCCGCTGCCGAAGCCGTCGAAGATCGAGTTGATGAAGCTGACCGCGTTGCCCTCGTCATCGACGACACAGAGATAGACCGTGTCCTTGTGCGTGGGAAAGGGCGAGGGCGGCAGCGCTGCCATGGCCCTGTCGCGCTTGATATGGGCGCGCATCTCATCGGCATAGGCGGCGGACAGCATTTGTTCGACGGGCACCGTGGCGTGCCGCGGATCGGCCACCAGGGCATTGCGGTCGCGATAGACAATGCGGCTCGCTTCCATTTGCAGATGGAAGCGCTCGGCGGAATGCGGGTCGAGGCCCGCGAGATCGAAACCCGACAGGATGTTGAGCATCATCAAGACGACGATGCCCTGGCCGTTCGGCGGACATTCGAACACGTCGTAGCCGCGATAATTGGTCTTGATCGGTTGAACGTATTCGGGCGCGTAGGCGGCGAAATCATCGAGGGCGTGCAGCCCGCCGCGCGCGTTCAAGTGGCGCACCATGTCCTCGGCGACCGCGCCTGCATAGAACGCGCCCGCGCCGCCCTTGGCGATCATCTCCAGCGTCTTGGCGAGCGCCGGCTGGCGATGCAACGCGCCGGCGAGGGGCGCCTTGCCGTTCGGCAGCAGCGCCGCCGCGGCAGGGGGATCGGCGCGCAGGCGTTCGCCGTCCGCGGCCCAGTCGGCGGCGACGCGCGGCGTTACCACGAAGCCGTCGGCGGCCGCGCGGATGGCGGGCTCGAGCAATTCGCCGAGTGATTTGCGGCCGTAATCGGCCACGAGGCGCGCCCAGGCGCCGACGCAGCCGGGCACGGTCACCGCGTGCGGGCTTTGGCCGTCGATCTGGGCGATGCCTTGTTTCTTGAACCAATCGACCGTCGCCTTTTGCGGCGCGTGGCCCGAGCCGTTCAGCGCGATGACGCCGCCGTCCTTGGGCGCGTAAAGCACGAAGCAATCGCCGCCGATTCCGGTCATCTGCGGCTCGACCACGCCCTGCAGCGCCGCGGCGGCCACGGCCGCGTCGATCGCGTTGCCGCCCGCGCGCAAGACCGCGATGGCGGTGAAGGTCGCCAACGGGTGCGAGGTCGCCGCCATGCCGCGCCGGCCGAAGGCGGGCCGGCGATCGGCATCGTGGAAATCGGTGTGTTGAAAAATGCGCATCATTTGATCTCGAAGTCCGACCAGGTTTCAAAGCAATTGTTGAGCGCGAGCGTCATCACGCCGATGGTGGCCCGGCATCCGACGCCGATTTTTTCGCCGTAAACCTCGTAAAACAAATCGGACACGCCGCTCGAGACCTTGTGTACATCATAAAAGGTCGGGCTGCTGACGACGAAATGGAGCATCCGCACGACGCCCTTCAGCCGGTCGAGATCGCCGAGCGCTTGCTTGATGCCGGCCAGGATGTTGATGCCGGTGATGCGCGCGGCCTCGTAGCCCTGGGCGAGGTTCACAGTATCGCCGAGGCGGCCGGGATAGATCGTCGTGCCGTTGATCTGCGGGATTTGTCCCGAGATGAACAGCATCTTGCCGACGATATGGTAAGGCTTCATGCGGCCGTAATTCTGGCCGTCGTATTTCTCGCCCTGCCAAGCGGGCAATTTGATGCCCAGTTGTTCGAGCCGCTTCTCTGCGCCCATGACGCCCTCCCCCAACACGGTCGGCCACGCCCGTGGCGCGGCCCGGATTCTGACCGAGGCGGGGATGGGAGGCGAGAAAAAAACCGCGCGCCGCCCGCGCATTGGCCATCGGCGCATCGGCCATCCGCGCATTGGCCATCCGCGCATTGGCCATCCGCGCATTGGAAGGCCTTGGCGGCGGCTCATCGTCCGATCGCGCGGCGCCCCGGCGTCCGATCGCGCAGCGCGCCAGGGCGAAGGCGATAACCGGCCCGGTGGCGGGGGCGAATCCGGCAATGCCGGTTCTGGATTCGTACCCCCGGGGCATCTGCGGCGCCGGCGTATGATCGCCTGATAATCATCTGACAATTAAATCCGACGATTACAGAGTAACAATTAAGAACGTCGAAGGGGTCGGCGCGCGGAAGCGGCCGACTTCGGCGTTGACAATAAGTGACCCAACTGCGTAGCCTCCTCGGCAACAAGACCTCTAAGCGGTTCGCCGCCAATGGGGCGGGAGGCAGGCCGGTTCTCGAACCGGCCTGAAGGTTTGGGAGGAGATCGCGTTACCCTATTCTCGGTGCGAAACCGTTTTCCCCGGCTTGCCGGT
>CAMAPP010000157.1 GCA_945860095.1 Rhizobium sp. Q54
TTTCACACCGACCGTGCCGATGTCGTCACGCTGTTGTGCATGAGCCAGGCGCGCACGGGCGGGCACAGCAAGCTCGCCAGCACCTGCGCCCTTCACAACGCCATGCTCGCGCGCCGGCCCGATCTCGTGGAATTGCTGTACGGCGATTATTGGCGCAGCCGGCTTGGCGAGGAGGAGGGCGGTGACGAGATCGCCTACAACCTTCCGGTTTTCGCGGTGCGCGACGGCAAGTTCACGAGCCATTATTCGCGCACCTATGTCGAGGCGGCGCAGAAGTTGCCGGACGTGCCCAAGCTCACGGCCAAGCAGGACGAGGCGCTCGACCTGTTGGCCGCGCTCGCGCACGAGCTGTGCTACGAGATGACGCTCAAGCCCGGCGATTTCCAGTTGCTCAATAACCACGTCATCTATCACGCCCGCGACGCGTTCGAGGACGATCCCGCGACCGACCGCAAGCGCCTGTTGCTGCGCCTTTGGCTTGCCATGCCGAACAGCCGCCCCCTGCCGGAGAACCACCGGATTTTGTGGCGGCGAATCGAGGCGGGCGAGGTGCGCGGCGGAATCGGATTGCGGGACGAGCGCGCGGCCCCGCGCTGATCGCGCGCGAGACCATGGCGCGCGCCATTCGATCGCATCGTGCCGCCGCCGCCAATCCGCGCGGTGCGACCGCGCCGCGCCGTATCGCCGGCCGGCTTTTTTTCGGCCTTGCCGCAACGCTATGCGCGGCGTTTTCGCCACCCGCCTCGGCGCAAATGCCGCCGCCGGTCGATATCGCCCTCGTCCTCGCGGTCGATGCCTCGGGCAGCATCGATGCCGAGGAATTCAAATTGCAGAAGGAGGGCATCGCGCTCGCCCTTCTCGATCCGACGGTGCAGCGCGCGATTCGCAACGGCCCCAATCGGCGCATCGCCGTCGCCTACGTCGAATGGGGCACGCCCGGCGCGCCGGCGGCGGTGGTCGATTGGCTGCTGGTCGGCGACGAGGCCTCGGCGCGCGCCTTCGGCGCGGCCCTGCTCGCGGCACCGCGTTCCCCGCAAAGCTACAACGCCATCGGCGACGCCGTGGTTCTCGGCCTTGCGCTGATCCGCGTTTGTCCGTGCCGCCCGGCGCGCGCGGTCATCGACGTCTCCGGAGACAATCGCGACATGCGCAGTCTGGTTCCGGCGCTCGTCGCGCGCGAGCAGGCGATGCGCGACGGCGTGACGGTCAACGCGCTCGCCATCCTGCAGGACGGCGCCGTGGGCGCGTCGGGCAAACCCTTATTGGTCGAAAACTACGAGCGTGAGGTCATCGCGGGGCCGGGTGCGTTCGTCCAGGTGGCGGAGGATCGGGCGTCGTTCGGCCGCGCCATAAGGCGCAAGATGGCGCTCGAAATCTCTGGCCTGCCTTCGGGCGCGGACCTGGCTAGTTCCGAATCCGTCCGGGGCGATTGATCGCCTAGTGGTGCGGATCAAACGCTTGATTCCCTCTCATCTTGTTTGATCCGCACCGCATTTTAACTGGTTAGCTAGCGGTCCGGGCTGACGGACCGGATACGGTCTGTCAGAGTCGGACCACTAGCCGCCGATGCGCTCAAGCGCGACGGGAAAGGCCGAAAGCGGATGGGCGAGCGCGACCGGATCGGTCTTGGCCAAATAGCCGCGATCGAGTTCGTCCAACCGGTTCACGCCGAGCAGCCCCATATTGACGATGATCTCTTCCTCGATGATGGCAAGGGTGCGCGCAAGGCCCGCCTGGCCACCCGCCGCCAGCGCCCAGGACTGCATGCGGCCCATGGCGACGGCCTTGGCGCCGAGGCTGATCGCCTTGAGCACGTCGGTGCCGCGCACGAAGCCGCCATCGACGATCACCTCGCATTGCCGGCCGACGGCGTCGATGACCTCGGCGAGCGATTCGACCGAGCCCCGGCCGTGATCGATCGCCCGGCCGCCGTGATTGGAAACATAGATCACGTCGGCGCCGTGTTCGCGCGCGAGCACGGCGTCCGCCGCGCAGGTAACGCCCTTGAGCAGAATCGGCAGATTCGAGCGCCGCTTCACGCGGTCGAACATCTCCCAGGTGATCACCGTGCCGAGCAGGCCCTCCTTGCTCGGAATCTTGCCCGCCGCGCGCTCCTCGCGCTGCAGGCCAAGCCATTCGGCGTAAGGACGGGTGCGCTTGGCCTTGGTCTGGATGCCGCTCATTAGGTCGCGTTCGCGCCGGCTGTAATAGGCGGCCTCGGCGACGAAGGCGATGGCGCGGTAGCCGGCGGCGACCACGCGGTCGACGAGGTCGTCGACGAAGGGCCAGTCGTAGCGCGGGTGGAAGGCGTAAATGAGCTGCGCCTTGCAGCCCTTGGCGACGGCCTCGAAACCCGGATCGGCATAGCCGCTGACGATGTGCGCGATGCCGAAATCCTCGACAGCACGCGCGGCGGCCAGCGCTCCATCGGGATCGAACAGGGCGATCGAGCCGACGGGCGCGAGAACCACGGGCATGCGCAGCGTCATGCCGAGAAGGCTCGTCCGGATATCGATCTCCGAGACATCGCGCATGATGCGCGGCACGAGCGCGAGCGAATCGAGCGCGCGCCGGTTGCGCCGGACCGTGGTTTCGGTCTCCGAGCCATAGGTCAGGAAATCCCATGTGGCATTGGGCAGTTTCTGCTTGGCCGCCAGCACGATGTCCTGGAGGGTCGGGAATTCGCTCATGCCTTGTTCCGTTCCTTGTTCCGTTCCGGTTGCGCCGAATTCGAGGATGTCGCCGGCTTAGCGCCGCTTGGCGCGCCCGCGTGCATCGGAGGGTGCGCGCGGGGCGGAGCGCGATGGGGCCTGGGCGGCCGCGCGCCTTCCGGGCGGGGCGATTTCGAAAATCGCTTCGATATTGACGGTCATGTCGATGGGCAGCGAAGCCAGGCCAAGGGCGAAGCGCGTGTGCTTGCCCGCTTCGCCAAGCACGGCGACGATCAGGTCCGAGGCGCCGTTCATCACCTGGCTGTGCCCGGTGAATCCGGGTGCGACATTGATGAACCCGCCGACACGGATGCAGCGGCGAACGCGGTCGAGGTCGCCGTCGCAGGCATGGCGCAATTGGCCGAGAATATTGATCGCCACCAGGCGCGCGCATTTTTGCGCGTTCTCGATGGTGACTTCCGCGCCGACGCGCCCCGTGTACACGGCCTTGCCGTTGACCAGCGGGGCCTGTACCGACCACACCAGATTGCCGGTTTTCACATACGGCACGTAATTGCCGAGCGAGGAGGACGCTGTCGGCAGTTCGATGCCGAGCTCCTTCAGCCGCTTCTCCACCCGTCCCGCCATGATCGGTCCCCATTCTCCGTTTCGCCATCCTAGCCAAGGGCGGCCTCCGGCGCGAGCTTCGGTCTTGGGCGTGGGGCGGCATACATTCGGTCTTGGGCGCGGGGCGCCCATACATAATGGGCGTGCATGGTCTTGCGTCTGGCCGAGAATGCCGGTTTTCCGCTATCGTGCCCCCTCGGGCGCGAGACGCATCGGCCGAGGGGGCCGCGGCGCGCGCCGATGGATAGAGAAGGAAATATACCATGCCTCGATTTGCGCGCGTCATGAGCACGGGTATCAAGAAGGAAGTCATGGACGAGGCCATCGCCGAATGGCGCGTGCACCTCGCGCCTTATCGCAAGTCGGGCCTGGAGAAGGCCATCATGTTGGTCGATCGCGCGACCGGCCAATATTTGTCGGTCACGATCTGGGAAAGCGAGGACGCCCAGAAGAACAACGTCTCCAGCCCCGAACAGACGCGCGGCCGCGAGGCGATGACGAAGAAGTATTTTACCTCCCCCCCCGTTCCCTCGACCTTCGAAGTCGCGGCGGTCATCGAGTAGCGCCGTGCGCTTTCGCGGCCAGCGCGCGGTCCTGATCGGCGCCTCGGCGGGTATCGGCCTCGAAACCGCGAAACGCCTGGGTGCGGAAGGCGCGGAATTGGTGCTCGCCAGCCGCTCCCTCGAACGGCTCGAGGGCGCGACCTCGGGTTTGCCGGGCGTCGTCGGCCGCCACCAGGTGGATGCGACCGACGAGGCAGCGGTGAAGGCTCTGTTCGCCGAAATGGCGCCGTTCGATCACCTTTCGACCTTCGTGCCGGCGGCGGCGGACGCGGCCATGTCGGCGCGCTTCGGGCGCTTTCTCGAGATGGATTTGGCGACGATCCAAAGGGTGATGACCAATCGGTTCTGGTCGCATTGCTTCGCCGCGCGCCATGGCGCGCCCAAGCTCCGGCCCGGCGGCTCCATCGTCTTCGTCTCGAGCACCATGCCGCGCAAGGCGATTCCGGGCTACGCCGCGTCCTCGGCGGCGGCGGGTGCGCTCGAATCGCTCGCGCGCGTGCTGGCGTTGGAACTCGCGCCGGTGCGCGTCAACGTCGTCGTGCCGGGATTCATCGCCTCGCACGGCACCGACAAGATTCCCGAAAGCCGCAAGGAACAATGGGCGCGCCTGGTATCGGCCCAAGGCGTGAAGCGCTTGGGCGAGGTCGGCGAAATCGCCGACGCCATCCTGTTTCTCATGTCCAACGCCTATGCCACGGGGGCCTTGCTGACCGTGGATGGCGGCTACACACTGACTTAGAAATTGGCGACTTAGAAATTGGCGACTTAGAAGTTCGTGACTTAGAAATTGGCGGCCGCAAGCCTTGAGGAGCGATTCATGAAACCGATTACCGTCCTGGCGCCCACGGGCTCGCTCGGCTACGGCTTCGGCGAGGCGGCGCTGAAGCGCGGCCTGGCGTTCGAGCCCGACGTGATCGCGGTCGATTCGGGTTCCACCGATCCGGGGCCGCACTATCTCGGCTCGGGCGAGTTCCTCGTCTCGCGCTTTGGGTACAAGAAGGAACTCTCCCAGCTCATCGCCGCGAGCCGGGCCGCGGGCGTGCCGCTGGTCGTCGGCAGCGCCGGCGGCTCGGGCTCGAACGTGCAGGTCGATAGGATGGTCGAGATCGTGCGCGAGATCGTGCGCGAGCAGCGTCTCAACAAGGTCAAGCTCGCGCGCATCTACGCCGATATTCCGAAGGGCCGGATCAAGCAGGCGATCGCCAAGGACGAGATTCGCGATTTCGAGGCGGGGTTCGCGCTGACGGACGACTTGGTCGATTCCTCGACCCATATCGTCGCG
>CAMAPP010000158.1 GCA_945860095.1 Rhizobium sp. Q54
AGGTGAATAGCGTCTCGTTCAGAAGCTCATCCCGCAGCCGCCCGTTAAAACTCTCGATGAAGGCATTCTGCGTTGGCTTGCCTGGCGCGATGTAGTGCCAATCGATGACATGCTCCTGCGACCACGTCAGGATCGCCATGCTGGTGAACTCCGTCCCGTTATCACTGACAATCGTGTGCGGCCTGCCGCGCCGGGCGATGATGACGCTCAGTTCACGACCGACCCGAACACCCGACAGGGAGGTATCGGCCACCAGGGCCAGGCATTCCCGGGTGAAGTCGTCCACCACGGTCAGCACACGAAAGCGCCGCCCATCGGTCAGCGTGTCGCTAACAAAATCGAGTGACCAGCGCACATTCGGTCCTTGCGGCATCGCCATCGGAGCCCTGGTTCCCAACGCTCGCTTGCGGCCCCCGCGACGGCGGACCTGCAGACGCTCCTCGGCATAGAGGCGCCGCAGCTTCTTGTGGTTGATCAGCGTTCCCTCACGGCGGATCAGAATGAGCAGCCGGCGATACCCGAACCGTCGTCGTTGGGCCGCCAGCTCACGCAGCCGACCCCGCACGACATGATCGTCGGGCCGCACGCTGCGATACCGGATCATGCTCCGATCACCCCCAACCAATGAACACGCCCGGCGCTGGCTCACCTCAAAACCCTGGCAGAGGCGCGCCACAGCTTGCCGCCTTGCGGCGGGCGTCACCATTTTTTTGAATTGAGGTCCTTCAGCATGGCGACATCCAGCATCGCCTCCGCAAGAAGCTTCTTCAGCTTCGCGTTCTCCGTCTCAAGCGACTTCAGCCGTCGGGCGTCCGAGACCTCCAGGCCGCCGTACTTCGACTTCCACTTGTAAAAAGTCGCGCCGCTGATGCCGTGCTTCCGGCACACCTCCGCCGTCTTACCCCCGGCCTCCTGCTCCCGCAGGATCGCAATGATCTGCTCTTCGTTGAACCGTGATGCCTTCATCATCCGTCTCCCTCTCGGCGACGGACTCTACTCAAATCTGGAGGAGTTTTAGGGGCTCAGGTCAGATGGAACCCAGCCAATGAACGAACACGCGCAACCTTGAGCTGAATCATCCGAGACGAATACGAGTTGCTTCAAAATATTGTGGCATTCGAGATATTAATTAATCGTGAATGGATTTAGGTGCCGCGACGCGCATCGAACCCGCGCGCGCGCAATCTTGTGCTTTCTAGACCTCGTCCTTCACGTCCCGCCGGTACAGATGTTCGGCGGCCGATTCGACGGCGAAAGCGGGATCGCGCAAGGATGCGAGCGCGCCCAATGTCACGGGCTTGTACGGCGCGCGCGGCCGGTAAGGCGCAACCGCGGATTCATCCACGCCGCGCGCGGCGGCGATGATGGCCGCGACCGTCGGCGCGCACATCCGCCCCTGGCACGGCCCCATGCCGCAGCGCGTATAGGCCTTGGCCTGCGTCAAGCCGAGCGCGCCCAGGCGCGCGGCGCGGCGAATCTCGCCCGCCGTCACTTCCTCGCAGCGGCACACGATGGCCGCGTCGTCCGCGGGCACGCGCTGGCCCATGGCCGGGCGATAGAGAAGATCGATGAAGCGGCGCGCGCCGTCGAGCCGCGCGAGCGCCGCGCGCAACCGCGCGGCCGCCTTGTCGCGCGCACCCGCATCGAGTTTGCCCAACCGATGCGCGGCACCGAGGGCCGCGAGCGTGCCCAAATGCTCGGCCGCTTCGGCGCCGTTGATGCCGCCGCCATCGCCGGCGACCGCCACGCCCTCGACCGTGGTTTCGCCCCATGGCCCGAGACGCGGGCGCCAGCACAGCTGCGCCTCGTCCCAATCGTGCGCGCAGCCCAACGCCATCGAGACGTGGGCGTTCGGAATCACGCCTTCATGCAAGAGAACCAGTTCGGTATCGAAGCGCTGGGAAAACCCGCCTGCCTGGAAAACCAGCGCCTGGCAGCGCTCGGTGCCCTCGATGCGCAACCCGCGCGCGCCCTCGATGCGCGCGACGCCCGCGCGCTTCAAACCCCGCAGCATGGCCAGGCCCTTGGCGAGAAGTTTGTGCTGCCGCAGCGCCGCGGGAAGATGGGCGGCGGCGGCCAGGCGGTTGGACGCGGGCGCGGTCTCGACGATCGCGCGCACGCTCGCGCCTGCTTCGACGAGCTGGCTTGCGAGCAGATAAAGCAGCGGCCCCGAGCCCGCGAGCACGGCGGGCGAGCGCGGCACGGCACCGGCGGTCTTGAGCATGATTTGCGCGGCGCCCACGCTCATCACGCCGGGCAGAGTCCAGCCTGGCACCGGCACCGGGCGTTCCATGGCGCCCGTCGCCAGGATGACCTGCGCGGCGTCGAGTTCGCTCGCGCGTTCGCCGCTCGAAAGCGACAACTTCCGCTCGGCGGACAAATCCCATAACGCGGTCGCGGGACGGTAATCGAGCCCGGCGGCGAGGAAGCGTTCGGTCAGCGCCATGCCGTGGGCATATTCGGGGCCGAGCGCGCGTTCGAGCGTTACGTCGCGCGTCTCGGGCCGGCGATAGATCTGCCCGCCCGGTCGCGGCTGTTCGTCGATCACGGCGACCGAGAGGCCGCGGCCATGCGCCTCGAGCGCGGCGGCCATGCCCGCCGGACCCGCGCCGACGATGGCCAAATCCACGCGCGCGCTCACGGCGAGCGGGTTCCGTTGATTTGGCCCGTGTCGGCGATTTGGCCCGAGTCGATTTGGCCCGAGTCGATTTGGCCCGTGTCGGCGATTTGGCGCGTGCCGGTCTGGCGTTCGACGCGCATCGCTTCGCGCGCCTCGATCATGCAGGCTTGGCGATTGCCGATCCGATCGATCGCGACCAGGCAATCGAAGCACACGCCCATCATGCAATAGGGTCCGCGCGGCGCGCCGGTCACGGGCGTGGTGCGGCCATGGGAATGCCCGGCCAAGAGCAAGGCTGCGGCGACGCTTTCGCCCGCGCGCACGCTCACCGCGACGCCGTCCACGCTCAGCGTGACGGCGGGCGAAGGTAAATTACTCGGCAGCCTGCGGTACATCGAAACGCTCGGGCACGAGTTTCAGGGTCTCCTCGGGACGCGGGCCGCCAGCGATCCATTCGGCCAGAACCCGGCTGTGCGCCGCCGCCAGCGTCACGCCCGAATGGCAGGTCGCGGCATAGGCGCCAGGGGTTTCGCGCGATTGGACGTAAATCGGCAAACCGTCCGCCGACATGACGCGCAAAGCCGCCCAGGTGCGCACGATCTGCGCGTCGCGCAGGGCCGGGAATTTTTGCACCGCGCGCGCGGCCATTTCGGCGAGCACGGGCACGGTGGTGCGGTTGTCGAAGCCGACATCTTCCTGCGAATCGCCGATCATCACCGAGCCTTCGGCGGTCTGGCGCACATTGGTCACGGTGACACCGTTGCCCAAAAGCGGCTTCAGCCGTTCGGTCACCAGAACCTGGCCGCGCTGGGGCTCGACAGGCACGCGCATGCCGAGCTTCGCCGCGAGATGTTTGGTGCCAAGGCCCGCCGCGATCACCAATTTCTTCGCCCGGAACACCTCGCCACCCGCCTGGACCGTGAACGTGCCCCCATCGTGCGACAACGCCTCGACGGCCATGCCCGGGCGATAGGCGATACCGCGCGCGGCCAGCGAGGCATGCATCGCACGCAAGGCGAACAGCGGATTGGCAACGCCGTCATAGGGCGTCCACGAACCGCCCACGACATCGGGGCCGATCGTCGGAATCCTGTCGCGCACATCCTCGCGCGACAGCATCTTGTACTCGTAGCCCTCATTGCCCGATTGGCGGCGCAGGCGTTCCATGAGGGCCGTGCGCTGGGCGAATTCCTCGTCCGAGACCAGCAGATGGATGCCGCCCGTGCGGCGGTGAATGGCGTCCACCCCGGTTTCCTCGCGCAGCTCGGCCGCGAAATCGCCCCACAGATCGGCCGAGCGGCGCGACCAGGTGACATAGTGGGGCGCGCCGTCGCCCTTCGATTGCACCCAGACGAGGCCGAAATTGCCGCGCGTCGCACGGAAGGCGCGGTCGCCCTCGTCGAGCACGACAATCGAGCGCGTGTGGCGCGACAGGCCATGGGCGATGGCGGAACCGACCAGTCCGCCGCCGATGACGATGATATCCCTGTTCATGCTGCCCCCGGGGAAGGCGCGACTTTAGGGTGGTTCGCCGGGTGCGCCAAGCCCATGCGCCGCCTTGCGGCGCGAATATCCGGCCCCTGCGCCGCCTTGCGGCGCGAATATCCGGGCCATGCGTCGCCTTGCGGCGCGAAAGTCCGGACCTATAGAGTTGCCCCGTTTGCATCCAGCGCGCGAACGCGCATGGCTGACACGCTCGCCGGGGACCGCCATGACCTTGCCTGAAAACCTGTTCGATCCGCGCCATTACGAAGGCACGCGCCGCGATGTGCGCGACGCCATTACCCTGCCGCCCTGGTGCTATGCGAGCGAGACCTTCTATCGCCGCGAATTCGACCGCATCTTCATGAAGACCTGGAATTTCGTCGGCCATGCCGGGCGGATTCCCAATCCGGGCGATTTCAGCTGCATCGAATACGCCGGTATCGGCGTTGTGCTGGTGCGCGACCGCGACGGAATCCCGCGCGCCTACGCCAATACCTGCCGCCATCGCGGCATGACCCTGCTCGAAGGCACGGGCAATTGCCGCGCCATCAAGTGCGGCTATCACGGCTGGGTGTACGGCCTCGACGGCGCGCTGACGGGTGCGCCCGAGATGGACTTGACGCCCGGCTTCGACAAGGCGCAATGGGGCCTGCGCGCGATCAAGCTCGAGACGATGGGCCAGTACATGTTCGTCAATTTCGATCCCGCCAGCGCGCCGCTTGCCGAATATCTTGGCGATTTGCCGCGGGTATTGGTGCCCTATGCGCTCGACAAACAGGTGCTCGTGCGCCGCACGGAATACGACGTCGCCTGCAATTGGAAGGTCTATGTCGAGAATTTCATGGACTACTACCACACGCCGACGGTGCACCGGAATTCGCTCGCGAGCGGCAATCTGTCCGTCTATCACCGCAACCCGCCGGCGGTCGAGCGCGGCACGGGCGAATACATGTCGCTCACCGTCAAGCACCAGGGCACGGCGGCCCTGCTTGCGGGCGTCGAAG
>CAMAPP010000159.1 GCA_945860095.1 Rhizobium sp. Q54
GGAAGCGCCACGTTCTAATCCGCCCGATCTGAGCCGTCCAATCCGAACGAAACGACCGGATCGAACGAAACAGCTGGACCGAACGAAACAGCGGGGCCGAACGACACGTCGAGTCCGACGCGCCTATTGCCCCTCGCCGGGCCGGCCAGGCAGCGGTCCGCCGGCTTCTCCGCCGCCGCCGCTGTCGAAAATCGAAAAGACATTGCGCAAGATACCGGGTGTCAGCGCCGCCAGCGGATTGACGCCGATTTTGGGATCGTCGAACGGACCGCGCATCGAGAACGTGGCGGCGAACACGCCGCCGCCGGGGCCACCCGCGAGCACATGACCCAGGATCGGAATGTTCGAGATGATCGAATTGAACGTGTAGGCCGGGATCACTAGGCCGTGCATATCGAGGTTCTCGGCGTCGAAATCGATCTTACCCTCGAAGGTCAGGCCCAAATCGGCGCTGCGCGCCGAGCCGCTCTTTACCTCCGCCACCCCGCGCGCGAGCGAGAAGGGCGCGGCGAACCGGTCAAACAACAACCCCTCGCCCGAGAGCGACTGGAAGAGGCCGGTGAGCGAGGCGAGCGTGAGGATGCGCGCAAGGAAGGGCGCGTCCTTGACGCGAAAATCCTTCAGCTTGAGTTCACCCTTGAGCGGCGCCTCGGCCGTGTCCTCGCGTCCCGAGACCTCGAGCTTGCCGCCGGACGCCGTCTCCACGATGCCGAACACGCGCAGCGTCTCGCCCGCATCCTCGGCGTTCACCACCAGATCGCGATAGGCGCCCGGCGCTTGGCCGTAGTGCATCTTGAACGCCTTGGCGTCCTTGCCCAGGCGGCCTTCGACATCGATGAGACGCCAGCCGGATCGCTCGCGCGCGAGCGCGACTCTCGCCTGGTCGATCGCCCTGTCGGGTCCAAGCCAGAGGCGCTTGGCCTCGAGGCGCAGCTCGAACGGCGCCTTGTCGGCCTTTTGCTGCGGCGGCGCCTTCCTCGCGTCCTTGTCGGTGGATTTTTTCGCGCCCTCCGGCGGGTGGGCGCCGCCGATGAAGAACGACGCATCGATGCTGTTGCCCGATAGTTGCACGCCGTAGCCGCCATCGGGGCGGAACGCGACCGTGCCGCGCGCATCCGTGCGCCCAAGGACGAGGGCATCGAAGGCCAGTTCCCGCACGCCTTTTCCGCCTTGCCCCAGACGCGCCTGGCCGCGCGCCGAGAGCCCGCCGCCCGTGCCATCGAAAAATACCGCCGCGGGCGGCGCGGTTCCGAATTCGGCGGTCACGCGTGCGCGCCCTTCCACGCCCACGGCCTTGCGCCAGTCGATCTCGTCGATGCGCATCTCGGCGGCCGCGAGATTGAGCTCGGCCGTCAGGCGCCGTTGCGCGCGCCCGCCGGACACGATGACCGCGCGCGCGCCGACCGGCCCCGCGACCAAGGAACCCAAATCGAGACCGAGCGCCAGCCGGCCGGCGTCCGAAACATTGCCCGCCATCTCGAACCGCGAGGATTCGGCCGCGGCTTGGAACTGCTCGTTCCAGCGAACCTGCCAAACCGTTTCGCCGAGCGAGATCTGGCCCTGCGCCGCCATGGCGCGGTTATCGACCTTGATATTGAGCGTGCCGTCCTTGGCGTCGCGCTCGAGCATGGCCTTCTTCCAGGACATGCGCGTGACATCGGCATCGGCGGCGATGCGGACTTGGTCGATCGCCAGCGCATCGATGAGGGGCAGATGGACATTCAACTTGATGACCGCATTGCCCTCGACATCCTGCGGCGCGATATTCACGCGCCTGGCATAGTACAGCGGCTCGCCGTCGATCAGCTCCAAGGCGTCGCGCAAGGGCCCCGCGATCCTGAGATCGATGTCCCCGAATTGCTTGGTCGTATCCAACCCGGAAAGCTTCACCACGCCCTCGGACACGGCTAGGTTCTTGACCATCCCGCTCTTGAGCTGAATATCGAGGCCCTTGAGGGTAAAGGCGGCAACGCCCGCCACGTCGCGCACGACCGGCATCTTCTTGATGTAGCGAACGGTCGCGCCGTCAAAGCGAATTTGGCCCTCGATTCGGTCGATCGCCATGCCGTCGGGCACGCCCGGTCCCGCGCGGCCCGCAAGCTCGAACGCAGTCTCGCGCGCCATGCCGGTATTCATATTGGCGACCATCCAGGCACGGCCCCCGGGACTGGTGCCCTTGGGCCACCATTCGCCGAGCTTGCTGAGCGGCACGCCCGTAACCGTGCCGCGCGCATGGAACGTCGCGCGCCCGAAGGGCGTTTCCGCCTCCGCCGTCGCCTCGATTTTGGGTTCGCCCAAATCGAGATGGACGCGGCGTACCGCGAGCTTGGTCAGGTTGTCGGTGAAAACCGCCTCAAGCGCGCCGCCCGCAATGGCAAGACCGCCCGGAAAAGCGGCGCCCGGTTCGATGCGCCCGGGCTTGGCGCTCACCTTCAGGTCGATTTCGGGCACCCGGCCATCGGCGGCGAGGGAGAACGCGACCCGACCCTCGAGCGGCGCCGCGATCGCGCGCGCGGCCGCCAGATCGGGCAGCAGCTCGGCCAGGCGTGACGGCACGAGATCCCGGAACCCGATCGACACCGCGGCGCCACCGGTCGAAAAATCCTGCAACGCCTCGATCGAGACGAACCCGATATCGCCGCCCGACACCACGTCGAGATCGGCGGAGAAGCGCACGCCCGCCGTCTCGCGCGTTGCCTGGGCGAGGCGGATCGCCGCCTCCCAGCGCCGCTTGGTGCGCAGATCCTCGAACCTTACCGTCGAGTCGCGAATCCTGAGGCTTCTGAGATATCCGAGCGGCCGGTTTGAACCGGGCGAGCCGAGCGCATTCGCGAGCATCGCCGGCAAGCTTTCCCCCGCCGCGTGCGCGCCGCCGCCGACCTCGAATTCGAACCGGCCGGCCATGTCGCGGCGCACATTTAGCGTGGCGCCCAGCATGTCGAGCGCCGTGGGCGCAATGCGTCCGACGGCAAGCGCGCGTAGGCTCAGATTCACGTTCAATTCGGGCGCGCTCGCGAGCACCGCGCCGTCCTCGCCCAGAACGCGCACGTCCCGGGCGCGGATTTCAAGCGCGCGCGACCACCCCGCCCAGGTCAGGACCGTGGAGCCGATCTCGACGCGGATATTGCCTTCGGGATCGTTGAGCGCGCCCACGACCGAGGGCGTGAGAAAGCCGAGCTCGATCGGCCCCTGCGACAGCCGCCAGGCGCCGAGACCCGTCAGCACCAGAACGACCGCCAATAGCCCGGCCAAGGCTTCGATGAGGATGATCGTGGTGCGGCGAATCACGTGGACAGGACCCCGCGCTCGGTCATGCCCGTGCGGCGGGGGATGTGCTTGAATGGTGTCGGCGCCTGGACCACTGTGACCTTATCCCGCCCGGATCGAGAATGATTGCGCGACTTATAACCGACCCGGCACGTCTGCCGAAAGCCGCAGACCCCGAACGCGCGGCCGTGGGGCGGGAGCGCTGGCGTGAGGCGGGGGCGTCGGGGGGGGCCGCGACCGCGCGCTTTGCCCGCGAATTCGCCGCCGACGAGTCCGGGACCGCCTTGCTCGATGCCGTTTTCGGCAACAGCCCCTTCCTCGGCCAGGCTCTGCTGCTTGAAATGGACTTCGCGCGCACCCTGTTCGCGGAAGGTCCGGACGCGAGCTTTGCGCGCCTGATCGCAGGGCTCGAGGGCGGCGGCGCGGAAGGCGCCAGCGAAGCCGACGCCATGCGCGCCCTGCGCACGGCCAAGCGCCGCGCCGCCCTGCTGATCGGCTTGGCGGACATCGCCGGGACGTGGGCGGTCGAGCGGGTGACGGGCGCGCTTTCGCATTTCGCCGATGCCTGCCTCGGCGCCACCATCCGGCACCTGTTGCGGCGCGCGGCGGCCGACGGCGCCTTCGCGCTCAAGGATGAGCGCGATCCGGCGAGGGGTTCGGGCCTCATTGTTCTCGGCATGGGCAAGCTCGGCGCGTTCGAGCTCAATTATTCGAGCGATGTGGACCTGATCGTGCTTTACGACGCGGACCGCTTCGGCGAATCCGAGCGTCCCTTCCTCCAGCGCAATATCGTCAAACTCACCCACGGCCTGGTGCGCCATTTGTCCGAACGCACCGCCGACGGCTACGTCTTCCGCACCGATTTGCGCCTGCGCCCCGATCCGGGCTCGACCCCACCCGCCATTCCGATCGCCGCGGCCGAGGTCTATTATGAAAGCCTCGGGCAAAACTGGGAACGCGCCGCCTTCGTCAAGGCGCGCGCCGCCGCCGGCGACCGCGAGGCGGGGGATCGCTTCCTCGCCCAGTTGCGCCCCTTCGTTTGGCGCAAATATCTCGATTTCGCGGCCATCCAGGACATCCATTCGATCAAGCGCCAGGTCAACGCCCATCACGGCGGCGGCGAAATCGCGGTCAACGGCCACAACGTCAAACTCGGGCGCGGCGGCATCCGCGAAATCGAATTGTTCGCCCAAACCCAACAGCTCATCTGGGGCGGGCGGGACGCGCGCTTGCGCACGCCGGGCACGGTCGCCGCCCTGCAAGCGCTCGCCGCGTGCGGACGCATCGCCGACGAGGCCGCCACGCGTCTGGCGGAAGCGTACCGCTATCTGCGCCGGGTCGAGCACCGCCTGCAGATGGTCGCCGACGAGCAGACCCACACCCTGCCCGAAAGCCAAGCGGGCCTCGAGGCCATCGCCCGGTTTCTCGGCTATTCCGGCGCGGACGAATTCGCCGGGGCGCTGCTCGGTCAACTTCGCGCGGTCGAGCGGCACTACGCCGAATTGTTCGAGGAGGCGCCCGCGCTCGGCGGCTCGGGCAATCTTGTCTTCACCGGCACCGATCACGATCCCGAAACCCTGGCCACGATCGCGCGCCAGGGCTTCAGCGACCCCTCCGGCGTGTCCTCGATCGTCCGCGGCTGGCATCACGGCCGGTACCGGGCCATGCGCAGCACGCGCGCGCGCGAGCTTCTGACCGAACTCACCCCCGCCTTGCTCGCCGCGCTCGCAAAAACCGCCCAGCCCGCGACCGCCTTCGCGCGCTTCGACGAGTTTCT
>CAMAPP010000160.1 GCA_945860095.1 Rhizobium sp. Q54
GGGGGCCGCGGCCCGTGCGCCTGTTCGACCCCCCCGAACCGGTCGACGCCGTGGCCCCCGTGCCGGACGACCCGCCCGTCATGTTCCGCTGGCGCAACGTGCTGCACCGGGTCGCGCGCGCCGACGGGCCCGAGCGCATCGCGCCCGAATGGTGGCGCACGCTCGCCGCGCGAAATACCTCCAAGACCGCACCCGGCCTGTTTCCCGATTCGTCCTCCGATTCACCGGACAACGCGCGCGATCCCCCGCGCGTGACCGCCGTGAGCGAAGGCGCCGCGACCCGCGATTACTACCGGGTCGAGGACACCGAGGGCCGGCGCTTCTGGCTCTACCGGCATGGGCTGTACCGCCCGGGCGCCGCCCCCGGCTGGTTCCTGCACGGCCTATTCGGCTGATGCGCGCGCATGGCGCGCTATGCCGAGTTGCAGGTCTCGACCAATTTTTCCTTTCTCCGCGGCGCGTCCCACCCGGAAGAATTGGTTGAGGCCGCCAAGGCCCTGGGCCACGACGCCATCGCGGTCACCGACCGCAACACCCTGGCCGGCGCGGTGCGCATGCACGGCGCGGCCAAGGCGGCCGGGTTGCGCCTGGTTCCGGGTGTCCGCCTCGATCTCATAAATAGCGTAAGTATTCTTTGTTATCCTATTGATAGAAAATCATATGGTCGGCTTTGCCGTTTGCTGACCCTTGGCCAGAGGCGCGCCGAAAAAGGCGCCTGCATCCTCCATCTCCGGGACGCGCTCGAGCACGCCGAAGGCCAGATCATCGCCATCCTGCCCCCCGATTCGCCCAGCGATCTGTCGCCCGCCGATCGCACACTCCCCGGGCGCACACTCCCAGATTGCACGCTCCCCGATGACACCACTATGGGCGCCTTCGCCCGCACGCTCGCCGAATGGAAATCGGCCGTGGGCGATCGCTGCTATCTCGTGGGCCACCGCCTCTACCGGGGCGACGACAATCGGCGCCTTGCCACCCTCGCCGACTTGGCGGCGCGGCACGGCACGCCCCTGCTCGCGACCAATGACGTTCACGCCCACGCACCCGGCCGGCGCGCACTCCAAGACGTGCTCGCCTGCATCCGCGCGGGCACGACGGTCGAGCGCGCGGGCTCCCTGCTTTTCGCCCATGAAGAGCGCCACCTGAAGGCACCCGGCGAGATGGCGCGGCTGTTCCGCCACCATCCGGAGGCGATCGCGCGCACGGCGGAGATTGGCGCGCGCACCCGGTTTTCGTTCGACGATCTGCGCTACGAATATCCGGTCGAGACTTTACCCGGCGAAACCCCGCAACAGACGCTTGAGCGCGAAACCCTGTCCGGCGCGCTCGCACGCTATGACGGCGACATTCCGCCCAAGGTGCAAGCCCAGATCGCATACGAACTCCGCCTCATCGGCACGCTCGGCTACGCGCCCTATTTCCTCACCGTGCACGACATCGTGCGCTTCGCGCGCGAACGCAAGATTTTGTGCCAAGGCCGCGGTTCGGCAGCCAATTCCGCGGTCTGCTATTGCCTGGGAATCACCGCGGTCGATCCCAGCCGGCTGGATTTGCTGTTCGAGCGCTTCGTCTCCGCCGAGCGCAACGAGCCGCCCGATATCGACGTCGATTTCGAGCACGAGCGGCGCGAGGAAGTGATCCAGTACATCTACGCGAAATACGGCCGCGCGCACGCCGGCATCGCCGCCACCGTCATCCGCTACCGGGCGCGCAGCGCCATCCGCGACGTGGGCAAGGCCCTGGGCCTGTCGGAGGACGTGACCGGCGCGCTCGCGGGCACGGTCTGGGGCTGGAGCGGCGACGTCATCCGCCCCGAATGGCTGCGCGAAACCGGCCTCGATCCAGCCGATCCCCGACTCGGCGCGGCCATCGATTTGGCGCGCGCCCTGATCGGCTTTCCCCGCCATCTGTCCCAGCACGTCGGCGGCTTCGTCATCACCCGCGGCCCGCTCGAGGAAGTCGTGCCCATCGGCAACGCCGCCATGGCCGATCGCACCTTCATCGAATGGGACAAGGACGATCTCGACAGGCTTGGAATTCTTAAGATCGATATCCTTGCGCTCGGCATGCTGACATGCATCCGCAAGGCCTTCGCGTCGATCGAGGCCCATACCGGAGAGCGCCTCGGCCTCGCCACCCTGCCGGCCGAGGATCCGGCGGTTTACGACATGCTGTGCCGGGCGGATTCGATCGGCGTCTTCCAGGTCGAAAGCCGGGCACAAATGAGTTTTCTGCCGCGCATGAAGCCGCGCGATTTCTACGATTTGGTGATCCAGGTCGCGATCGTGCGCCCGGGGCCCATTCAGGGCGACATGGTTCATCCCTATCTCCGGCGCCGCAACGGCGAAGAGCGCGTCGAGCTGCCCTCGGAGGAGCTGCGCCAAGTCTTGGGCAAAACCCTGGGCGTGCCGCTGTTCCAGGAACAAGCCATGCGCATCGCCATCGTCGCCGCCGGTTTCACGCCGTCGGAGGCCGACCGGTTGCGCCGCGCCATGGCGACTTTCCGCAAGACGGGCCGGATTCACACCTTCCGCGCCAAGATGATCGAGGGCATGGCCGCGCGCGGCTACGACCGCGCATTCGCCGAGCGCTGCTTTCGCCAAATCGAGGGCTTCGGCGAATACGGCTTTCCCGAATCCCACGCCGCGAGCTTTGCCCTGCTGGTTTACGTTTCGGCTTGGCTCAAATGCCGCCATCCGGCGGTCTTCGCCTGCGCCTTGCTCAACAGTCAGCCGATGGGCTTCTACGCCCCCGCCCAGATCGTGCGCGACGCGCGCGAACACGGTGTCGAGGTCCTGCCCGTCGATGCCAACGCATCCGCTTGGGACTGCACGCTCGAAACCTCCCCCCAGCGCGTTTCCCCCGCCCTGCGCCTGGGCTTCCGGCAGATCAAGGGTTTCGCCGAGGCCGATGCCCGCCGTCTTCTGGCCGCGCGCGGCGCGGGCTACGGCGATCCGCGCGCGCTATGGCTGCGCGCGCGCCTGACGCCGGCGCGGCTCGAAAACCTGGCCCGCGCCGATGGCTACCGTTCGATGGGCCTCGATCGCCGCCAGGCGCTATGGGCCATCAAGGCGCTCGGGGCCTCGCCCTTGCCGCTCTTGTCCGGGATCGAGGGTGCGGCGCACGAACCGACGGTCCGGCTTGCCGCCCCGGTCCAACTACCCGCCATGATCCCACTGCCCGCCATAACCTCACTGCCCGCCATGACCTCACTACCCGCCATGACCCCACTGCCCGCCATGATCCCACTGCCCGCCATGACCATGGGCGAACAGATCATGGCCGATTACGCCAGCCTCCGCCTGAGTCTGCGCGCCCATCCGCTGGCGCTTTTGCGCGCACGCCTCGACCGCGACGCCATCGTGCCGTGCGCGCATCTCGCGACCATCGAGTCCGGCCGACGGGCACGCGTCGCCGGTCTCGTGCTCGTGCGCCAGCGCCCCGGCAGCGCCAATGGCGTGATCTTCGCCACCCTCGAGGACGAAACCGGCATCGCCAATGTCATCGTTTGGCCCGACACCTTCGAGCGGTATCGCGCCGTCGTCCTGGGCGCGCGCCTCTTGTCGGTCGCCGGACGCGTGCAGCGCGAGGGCATCGTGACGCACGTGATCGCCGAGACGCTCGCCGATTTAACCGGCCATCTCGCCGAACTTGCCGATGTCGGTATTGCCGGCGAAAGCGAGCCTGCGGACGGCGCGTTCGCCCGCGCGGACCAAGCGCGCCAGACCCAAGGACAAGCCGCTCGGCCAACCACGCCGCCGGCCGGCGCGCTCGACATCGCCGATTTTCCCTCGCGGGATTTTCACTGAATCGAAAGACGCTCAGAATCGGAAGACGCCCGGTCAACTCGTTTGCCTTCCAAGAAAAATCTTCCTAGGCTCCTAGGTACTTCGATTCTGAAGAGGATAAAGCGATGACGGTTGCCGCCACCCTGCATACGCTGGCAGCCACCGTGCTCATGGGCGGCTTGGCTTTTTTATACTTTGTCATGCGGCCCGCAGCCGGGAGCGTCGATCCCGGCGTGCGGCTGCCGCTTTGGCGACGGACATTTCAATATTTTCTGCCATGGCTCATCGCCGCGGCGCTCCTGCTGCCAGCGACCGGCTACTACATGATCGCGGCGGACACCGACCCGCCCAATGGCAAAATCCATCTGAAGCATTTGGCAAGCTGGCTCGCGAATGCCCTTCTGATTTACGTCTATCTCGTGCCGTACCGCCGGATGGAAAACGCCATGGGCCAGGGCGAGCGCCCGCGCGCCGCGCGCCATCTCGTCCAAATCCACCGCATCATGCTCTGCGCCTTGATCGCTCTCGTGATCGCGAGCATCCTTGGCACCCAAGGTCGGCTCATCAGTTGATCGCGGCGCCGCGCAGCGCTTACGCGGCGAGGATGCACCTGGGCTAAGTTAGCCATCCAACTAAGGAGCCAGCCATGCGTCCCGCCATCCGCGTCGCCGAAGCCGATCTCTTGCATTTCGCCCAAGCGCTTCTCGCGGCGGCGGGGGCTTCGGAGGAAAACGCGCGCGCCGCGGCGGAAATCTTCGTCGAGGCGGATCTGAAGGGCGTCGGCCCCCAAGGCGTCGATTATCTCTATTACATCGTGGACAGCCTCAAGCGCGGCCTCATCGACGGCCAGGCGCGGCCGCGTCTTGCGCGCGAGACCGCCTCGACCGCGCTCATCGACGGCCAGCGCGGCTTCGGCCAGCCGGCAGCGCTCATGGCAGTCGAGATCGCAACCGCGAAGGCGCGCGCCACCGGCACGGCCACGGTCGCCATCGGCAACTCGACCGATATTTTCATGATCGGCGCCTATGCCGAACGCCTGGCGGCGCAGGGCCTCATCGGCTTGGTCATGACGTCCGGTCCTCCCCTCGTCCATCCGCACGGCGGCACCGAGCGCGTGATGTCGACCAATCCCCTGGCCTTCGCCTTTCCACGCGCGAGCGGCGATCCCTTCGTTCACGACATGGCGACCAGCGCCTACTCCTCCTCGCGCGTGCGCCAGGC
>CAMAPP010000161.1 GCA_945860095.1 Rhizobium sp. Q54
GTTCGGCCACCGCCGTCATCTCCGCCGTCGGGATCGCGGCGGCACTTGGTGCCGGACGCGAAACCTTGTGGTCGTTAGCTCCCAAATCCGTGACCGCGCCCGTCGCCATGGGCATCGCGGAAAAACTCGGTGGTCTGCCATCGCTCGCCGCCGTCTTGGTCATCGCCACGGGCATCACGGGCGCCGTCGTGGCGACGCCTCTCTTGAACGCGCTCGGAATTTCGGATTGGCG
Organism: Rhizobium sp. Q54; assembly: GCA_945860095.1. GTDB lineage: Bacteria > Pseudomonadota > Alphaproteobacteria > CADEGL01 > CADEGL01 > CAMAPP01. The sequence goes on from CAMAPP010000161.1 coordinate 233, forward strand.
CGCGCGCGGCTTCGGAGTGGGCATTGCCGCGCACGGTATCGGCACGGCGCGCGCTTTCCAGGTGAACGAGGTCGCCGGCACGTTTGCCGGCATTGCTATGGGATTGAACGCGCTACTGACCGCGCTGCTCGCGCCCTTGTTGTCGGCCGCGCTCGGCTGAAGCGAAACGACCTTCAGCGCGCGCGGTGCTTGGGCGGGGCATTGCGCAGCAGGGGCGGCAGCGTCGCATGGCCGCCTTCTGCCCGACTGATCGCCTGGGCGGTTTCGATCGCGATGGGGGCGAGGCGCCGCTCGACGGCCGACAAGGTCCAGCGCGCCATCGGCACGGAGATGTTGACCGCGGCGATAGGCTGGCGGGCGAAATCGAAAATCGGCGCGGCGACGGAAATCTCGCCGGGGGTGTATTCCTCGACGCACAGCGCGTATCCCGTTCGCCGCACTTCGTTCAAGCTCGTGAGCAAGGGCTCGACCGCGGTGACGGTCCGCCCGGTGTAGGATACGCGTTCGGAGCGCTCCAGCGTCGCGCGCGCCTGTTCGGCCGGTTGAAAGGCGAGTATCGCGCGGCCCGACGCCAGGCAATAGGCGGGCAGTTGCGTGCCCAGAACCACATCGACTGTCACCTGGTGGCGGCTCGGCACGCGCGCGACGTACACCACGTTCGTGCCGTCCAATTCGGTCAAGTTGACCGTTTCTTCCGAGCTCTTGGCGGCTTCGAGCAGATAGGGCATGGCGCGCTCGACCAGGGTATCGGTGCGCAGATAGGCAAAACCCAGCTCAAGAACCTTGGGGGCCAGGCGATAGTGCTTGGTCTTCGGGTCCTTGCGCAGATAGCCGAGCTCGTAAAGCGTGTGGGTGAAGCGCTGGGCGGCGCTTTTGTCGAGCCCGGTCGCGTGCGCGATTTCGGTCAGCCGCAAGGCGCGATGCGTGTCGTCGAAGGCCTGAAAGATCTTCAAGCCCTTCTCGAGCGACCCCACAAAAAGCGGCGAATCGCGGCCCGTGCGCCGCACGGGCGCGGGAAGTGCCGCGGCGATATTGTGATTTTGCGGCATGACAATTCCCCGGCGCATATCGCATCCCAATGAAGAAGGGCGCCTTTTGGGCACCCTAGGTATTATCGACATGCAATATCTAGTATCGTATTTTAATACAAGTTCGAGCACCGCGCGGCGACGCCTTGCCATAGGAATACGCTAGGAAAGTCCGTATTGTACCGCCAAGATTGTATCGCCAAGCCGCTCAACCGGAGATTCCGCGCCCATGGGTGAATTCGTCAAAGTCCGCCGCGACGGCGATATCACGGTCATCACGCTCGACCGCCCGGAAAAACTGAACGCCTGGCACCAGCCCATGCGCGCCGAATTGCGCGACGCCTTCAAGGCCGCGAACGCGGCTGGCGATGTGCGCGCGGTGGTCGTGACCGGCGCGGGCGAGCGCGCGTTCTCGGCCGGGCAGGACCTCGAGGAGACGCAGAAATTTCTATCGGGCGAGCAGGGCGCCGAATGGCTCGACGAATGGCGCCGCTTCTACGACACGATGCGCTCGGTCGAGAAGCCGATGATCGCGGCGCTGAACGGCGTCGCGGCCGGCTCGGCGTTCCAGGTCACGCTGCTGTGCGATATCCGCGTGGGGCACGCGGGCGTGCGCATGGGTCAGCCCGAAATCAATTCCGGCATCCCCTCGGTCATGGGGCCGTGGATGATGAACGAGCGACTGGGTCTATCGCGCACCGTCGAGCTCACGCTCACGGGCCGCATGATGGCCGCCGAGGAATGCCACCGTATTGGCATTCTCCACCACCTCGTGCCGCGCGAGCACGTCATGGCCAAGGCAATGGAAATCGCGCGCGGTCTCGGCTCCAAGCCCGAGATCGCCATGCGTCTGAACAAGCGGCGGCTGCGCGAGTTGACGGAGCCGGCGTTCCAAAACGCTTGCGAGGCCGGCAAGCGAATCCAGCGCGAGGCTTACGCCTCGGGCGAGCCGCAAAAATACATGGCCAAATTCTTCGAGGCTCGCCGCAAAAAATCGGCATAGCGGCGCATACCGCGTCGACAATTTTTTCTTGGATGGGAGGTCCAGTCATGGCACGCAAGAAAATCAGCGGCATCACGCGCCGCAATCTCGTCAAGATCATGGGGGCGGGTCCGGCGCTGATCGCGGTGCCGGAAATCCTCGTGCCGCGCAAGGCGCGCGCGGCCGATCGAATCGTGGCGCGCGACCCGGGCGGGCCGTTCGAAAAGGCGATGAAGGAGGCCTATCATATCCCCTTCCAGAAGGCGACCGGCATCGAGGTCGTGGGCGTCACGGCGGCGCACGAGCCCATCGCGCTCATCAAGGGCATGGTCGAGACCAAAAACTTCCAGTGGGACGCGGTGATTCTCAGCGCCTATACCCAGGAAACCCTTGCCGCGCAAAACATGCTCGAGCCGCTCGGGTTCGAAAACGATCCGATCGTGAACGAGGTCGCGCCGCATCTGCGGACGCCGTACATCGTCGGCAATTACGTCTGGGCGACCGTGCTCGCCTATCGCACCGACGTCTATCCGGCGAAGGGCAAGGTGCCCTCGGGCGGCTGGAAGGATATGTGGGATATGAAGGGCATCCCGGGTCGCCGGGCGCTGCGCAAATACCCGGTCGATTCGCTGGAGCCGGCGCTCATGGCCGACGGCGTGGCTAACGACAAGGTCTATCCGCTGGATCTCGACCGTGCGTTCAAATCGCTCGACAAGATCAAGAAGGACGTCGCCGTGTGGTGGTCGGGCGGCGCGCAAAGCTCGCAGCTCCTCAAGGTCGGCGAAGTCGATATGTGCGTCGCCTGGAACGGCCGCGCGCAGGCCGTCATTGACGAAGGCGCCCCCGTGGGCATTTCCTGGAACCAGGCGACGTATTCCTACGACGGCTGGACGATTCCGAAAGGCAATCCCAAGGCGGAATTGGTCCGTAAGTTCATCCGCTTCGCCTCCGAGGCGAAGAACCAGGCGGTCCTTACCCAGCACGTCGCCTATGGCCCGACGAATGTGAACGGCATGAAATTCGTCGACGAGAAACGCAAACTGGCCCTGCCCACCAATCCCGAGTTCCAGAAGAACATGGTCAAGAACGACCAGGCCTATTGGGCAAAGAACCAGGAAAAGGTGCTTGAGCGCTTCAACGCCTGGGTGGCTTCCGCCTGACCGGCGGCGCGTAATACGGCTCGGACGGGGCGGGATCGACCAGATGTCGCCCCGTCCGGCTGACGCACCGTGATTGTTTGCGGAGCATTTTCATCCTGGAAAGCGGGTCTGACGCATGGATGCGGCGTTGCCTCACCTTGCGAAGTCCGGTTAGGATGAAGGACTTTACAAATCGGCGCGCCGACGCAGGGGTGGGCGAAGCTGGTGGTGCGTTGCGGCCTATTGCCGGAACGCTTAGGCAGCAGAGGAGGCATTCTCATGACCAATAAATCTACGGTCGGCCGTCGTTCCATGCTCAAAGGCGCAAGCCTGGGCGCGGCCGCGATCGCGTTCCCGACCGTGCTGGCGCCGCGCAAAAGCGCCGCGTCGATCAAGATCGTCATGCGCGATCCGGGTGGCCCGTTCGAAAAGGCCTTCGGCGAGGGGCTCTACAAGCCCTTCAACGAAAAATACAAGGGCCAGTGCGAAGTCGTCGGTGTCGCCGCCGCGCACGAGCCGGTAGCGCTCGTGAAGGGCATGGTCGATAACAAGAGCTATCAGTGGAACGGGGCCCTCTTGTCGCTCGCCGCGCACAACGCGCTCGGCGACAAATATCTCGAAGTCCTGAACATCAAGGGCACGGCCTATGACGAGATCAAGCCCGAGTACAAGCGCCCGACTTTCGCGGGCAACGACGTGTACTGCGCGGTGATCGCCTACCGCACCGACAAGGTAAAGAAGCCGCCCAAGAGCTGGGCCGATCTTTGGAACGCCAAGGATTTCCCGGCTCGCCGCGCGTTGCGCAATCACCCCTTCGACACCATCGAAGAGGCGCTCATGGCGGACGGCGTGCCGATCAAGAGCGTCTACCCTTGCGATTTCGACCGCGCCTTCAAGAGCCTGGACAAGGTGAAGAAGGACATCGCGGTGTGGTGGACGAGCGGCGCGCAGACCACCCAGATGCTGAAATCGGGCGAAGTGGACATCACCACGACCTGGAACGCCCGCGCCCAAGCCGCCATCGACGACGGTGCGCCCGTCGCGCTCGAGTGGAACCAGAACGTTGCCGGCGTCGAAGGCTGGTGCCTCCTCAAGGGTACGCCGCATTTCGAGTGGTGCCAGAAGTTTGTCGCCTTCGCCGCGGAGGCCAAGACCCAGGCCGATTGGTGCAAGAATTTGAGCTACGGCCCCACCAATCCGGGCGCGTTCAAGTTCCTTTCGCCCGAGCGCGCGCGGATCGTCGGCACCTATCCCGAGTACGCCGAGAAAGCGTTGTTGATCGACAACGATTTCTGGGCGGCCAACATGGAAAAGGGCCTCAACATGATGAAGGAATGGTTCCTCAAGGCGTGAGGCGACGTTTCATCAAATCATAGTCGTCGGTAAGGCGGCGCGGGTGCG
>CAMAPP010000162.1 GCA_945860095.1 Rhizobium sp. Q54
TGCCGGAACGGCAACATCCCGAGTGCCGGAACGGCAACATCCCGAGTGCCGGAACGGCAACATCCCGAGTGCCGGAACGGCAACATCCCGAGTGCCGGAACGGCAACATCCCGAGTGCCGGAACGGCAATATCCCGAGTGCCGACAAGACAACCACGCCCCGGAAGAGCCCAAGCAAGACCAACCATGTTCACCGGACACAAGATCCTCGACCCCGAGGAAGAAAATCGCCGCATCGAAGCCGAGCCCCTGCCCCCGACCATCTTCGCGGGCGTCGAGGCGACGGCGCGCAAGCACGGCGCCCGCCCGGCCTGGCATTTCATCGACGACTCCATCACGCGCACTTGGGCCGAGGTCGATGCGCTGTCGCGCCAGACGGCCGCGGCCTTCGCGCGTCTCGGCATCGCCAAGGGCAGCCATGTCGGCGTGCTGATGCCGAACGTCGAGGCCTATCCGCTGACCTGGCTGGCCCTGGGGCGTCTTGGCGCCGTCATGGTGCCGATCAACATCGCCTACACCCCGCGCGAAATCGCCTTTGTGCTGGGCAATGCCGAGGCGACGCACCTGATCGTGCACAGCGAGCTTCTGCCCGCCTATGCCGAGATCGCCTCGCCGCCCATCGATCCGGGCTGCGTCGTGGTGGTGGGCGAGCGCGCGCCCGGCTTCCGCCTGCATTGGCCCGAAATCATGGACGCGGCCAAGGGTGCCACGCCGCCCGCGGTCGCGGTCGAGCCCGACGATCTCATGAACATCCAATACACCTCGGGCACGACCGGATTTCCCAAGGGCTGCATGTTGTCGCACCGCTATTGGCTGGTGCTGGGCAAGACCATGTTCGAGATGTGGGCCACGCCCATCGATCGTATCTATTGCGGCTCGAGCTGGTTCTACATGGTGCCCCAGCGGATGATCACGAACGCGATCTTCGCCGGTGGGGCCGCGCTGTACATCCCGCGCAAGCCCACCGCCAAGCGCTTCATGCCCGATGTGCGCCAATACGGCTGCGAGTACATCGCCGTGTTCGAGGCCGTGTACAAACAACAAGCCCACCCCGACGACGCCAAGAACCGGCTCAAGATCGCCAATACCTTCGCGCTGTCGAAGGAAAATCAGGCCGACTTCCAAACCCGCTTCGGCGTGCTGGCCCAGGAAGCCTACGGCATGACCGAGATCGGCCCCGGCGCGCACGTGCCCACGCATCGCATCCTCGCGACCACCGGCAGCGGAACTTGCGGCGTGCCCAGCCCGTTTCGTTCGGTGATGGTCGCGGACGAAAACGGCGCCGAGGTCGCGACGGGCGCGCTCGGCGAGGTCTGCGTGAAGGGACCGGGCATCCTCCGCGGCTACTACAAGAACGATGCCGCGAACGCCGAAGCGTTCCGCGACGGCTGGTTCCGCACCGGCGATCAAGGACGGATGGACAGGGACGGCTATCTTTATATCGTCGGGCGCTTCAAGGACATGGTGCGCCGCTCGGGCGAGAATATCGCCTGCCGCGAGGTCGAATGGGTGATTCGGGCGATGCCCGAAATCGAGGACGCGGCGATCGTGCCCGTGCCCGATTCCTATCGCGGCGAGGAAGCCAAGGCATACATCCAGCTCATGCCCGGACACACCCCCGAGACCGTGCCGCCCGAGCGCATCGTCGCGCATTGCGCCGGCCAGCTCGCCGCGTTCAAGGTGCCGCGCTATTGGGAATACCGCGCCGATTTCCCGCGCACCGATTCCCAGCGCGTGCTCAAGCGCGAACTCGTGAAGGAAAAACCCGATCTGCGCGCCGGCGCCTACGACAAGCAGGACAAGATTTGGCGCTAGATCGTACTCGTCCCGAACGCGAGCGCGCCGAAGGCGCCCTCATTCGAGGCGTGAATCATGGTCGCCATCGAACGATCGGGCGCGAATCGGGTCGTGTAAGAATACCCGGAACGAGCCCGCTCCGGAAAACGCCTAGCCGCGCAGCGCGGCGCCCGTCTGCTTGGCCGCCGCCTCGACGATCTTCTTCCCGACCGCCTCGATTTCGGCATCGGTCAGGGTGCGCTCGACCGGCTGCAACGTGACCGAGAGCGCGAGGGATTTCCGGCCCTCGCCTACATGGCTGCCGGTATAGACGTCGAAGACCCGCACCTCGGCGATGAGCGCCTTGTCCGCGCCGCGCACGGCGGCAACGAGTTTTTCCGCCGCCACGTCGGCGGCCAGCACGAAGGCGAAATCGCGATATACGGGCTGAAACGGCGAGGGTTTGAGCAAGGTCCGCGCCTTGCCCGATTTCGCGCGCGGCTGCGGCATGGCGTCGAGAAAAATCTCGAAGCCCGCCATCGGCCCGCGCACGTCCATGGCGCCAAGCGCGCGCGGGTGAAGCTCGCCGAACCGGGCAAGCACATTCGGACCCAAGCGGTACGTGGCGCTGCGGCCCGGGTGGTACCAGCCCGGCGCCTCGCGCGCGAGTTGGAGCTTATCGAGGGGCGCGCGCACCGCGCCGAGCACGGCGAGCACCGCCGCCTTGGCGTCGAAGGCATCGGCCGCGCGCGCGGGCGCCGCCCAATGTCGCGGCGTGGCGCCCGCGATCACGCCGGCCGCGACCAAGGACTGGCCGCGCTTGGTGTCGTCGGAATATTGCGGCCCGACCTCGAACAAGGCGATGTCCGCAAAGCCCCGCGCGGCGTTGCGCGAAGCCGCCGCGATCAGATTGGGCAGGATCGAGGGCCGCATCTGGTCGAGATCGGCGCTGATCGGATTGGCCAGGCGCAGCGCCGTCGGCGCGCCGCCGAAATGGACGGCGTCCTTGGCCGCCATGAAGGACCAGGTCACGGTTTCGACCATGAAGCGCTGGGCAAGGGCGCGCCGGGCGAGGCGGCCGCGCTGGGCGAGCGGGCCGATCGCCACGCCCGGCAACGCGCCTTCGAGCCGCACGGGCATGGGCGGAATCTTGTCGTAACCCCAGATGCGCAGCACTTCCTCGACGAGATCGGCCTCGCCGTCGAATTCGCGCCGCCATGTCGGCGGCGACGCCTCGAACGCGCCGCTAGGTTGCGGCGACGAAATTTCGCGGACCGCGAATCCGAGCGCTTCGAGAATGCGGCGCTGTTCGGTCGCGGGCACATCGGCGCCGCCGAGCGTGGCCACGCGCGCGGGCCGCAGCGTGAGCGCGCGCGCTGGCGCGGGCATTTCGCCCGCTTGCGTCAGCGCGCTCGCCTCGCCACCGCACAAATCGCGCACGAGACGCGCCGCGACCTCCGCCCCCCATAAAGCCGAGGCCGGATCGACGCCGCGCTCGAAGCGATAGCGCGCATCGCTCTCGATGCCGAGACGGCGGCCGGTTGCCGCCACGCGGATGGGATCGAACAGCGCGACCTCGAGAAACACATTGGTCGTACCATCCGACACGCCGCTGTCCTCGCCGCCCATGATGCCGCCGATGGCGCGCACCTGGCGGCTATCGGCGATGACGACGATGTCCTCGTCGAGTTCATGGCGCTGACCGTCGAGGGCCAGGACGCTCTCGCCTGATTTCGCGAAGCGCATCGTCACATCGCCGACGAGCTTGTCGGCGTCGAATACATGCAGCGGCCGGCCGAGATCGAAGGTCACGTAATTCGTGATATCGACCAGCGCGGAAATCGGCCGCAAGCCGATGGCCTTCAAGCGGGCGCGCAGCCATTCGGGGCTGGGGCCGTTTTTCACGCCGCGGAAATAGCGCCCGACAACGAACGGGCAGGCCTGACCCAATCCGTCCGCAAAATCGCGCCGCCACGCGATGGGGCTTGCAAACGCGCCCGCCACGGGGGCCGCATCGAACGCCTTTAGGCGACCGAGACCCGATGCCGCGAGATCGCGCGCGATGCCGCGCACGCCCAGGCAATCGCCGCGATTGGGCGTGATCGACAACTCGATGACCGGATCGTCGAGGCCCATGAACGCGGCGAAGGCTTGGCCGGTGGGCGCGTCGGGCGCGAGCTCGATGATGCCGTCGTGCTCCTGCGACAGGCCCATCTCGCGTTCCGAGCACAGCATGCCCTGCGATTCGACGCCGCGGATGACGGAGGATTTGAGATCGACGCCCGTCCCGGGGATGTGGCTGCCCGACGGCGCGAACACGCCCTTCATGCCGGTGCGCGCATTGGGCGCGCCGCACACGACCTGCACCTCGCCCTTGCCGGTATCGACGCGGCACACCGATAGCCGGTCGGCATTGGGATGGCGCGTGGCCTCGATGACATAGGCGACGGTGAAGGGCGCGAGCGCGCGCGCGCGGTCAAGCGTGCCCTCGACCTCGAGGCCGAGCGCGGTCAGCCGCGCCGCGATCTCGTCGAGCGAGGCTTCGGTTTCGAGATGGTCCTTGAGCCAGGAGAGCGTGAACTTCACGGCGACAATCCTGTCGAGAGATTCGGCGTATCCAGCGGCGCGAAGCCGTAATGGCGAAGCCAGCGCAGATCGCTTTCGTAGAACGTGCGCAAATCCGGAATGCCGTACTTGAGCATGGCGATGCGCTCGATGCCCATGCCGAAGGCGAAGCCCTGATGGCGCTCGGGATCGAGGCCGCAATTGGCGAGGACGCGGGGATGCACCATGCCGCAGCCGAGAATCTCGAGCCAATCCTCGCCCTCGCCGATCTTGAGCTCGCCGCCCGCGCGGCTGCAGCCGATATCGAGCTCCGCCGAGGGCTCGGTGAACGGAAAGAAGCTGGGGCGGAAGCGAATTTTCAGGTTCGGCACCTCGAAATAGGTGCGGCAAAACTCGGTGAGGCAGCCCTTCAAATGTCCCATGTGCGCCGTC
>CAMAPP010000163.1 GCA_945860095.1 Rhizobium sp. Q54
CGCCAGCTTGGCCGGCGTCCCGGCTTCGCCGATGTCCATGTCCCCGCGCGCCCGCCCCGCCTCCGCGCGCAACAAGAGGGCGCGGCCGAGCCGGGCTTCGAGTTCGAGCCGCGCGGGTCTTGCCTCGCCCTCGAGCGCGGCCGCGACATCGGACGACACGCGCAATTCGAGCGCGCGTCCGGGTGCCGAGGCCGCCTCGCAAGACGCGCGCCGCAAGGCGGAGAGCGCGGTCGTCAGCGCCGATTTCCGCGGCGCCGCGACGGGATCGCAAAGCTGCGCCGCCAGGGATTCCCGCCCGCGCCGGCGCGCGAGCTCGACGAGGCCGAGTGCGGTATAGCCCGCCACCCGCACCTCCTGCGGATCGCCCTCGACCGCCGCGCGCAAGGCCGCGAGCACCGATTCGCGCCGGTCGCGCCGCTCCATGGCGATGAAATCGACGACGATTCGACCCGAGAGATTGCGCAGGCGAATCTGCCGTCCGATCTCGCGCGCCGCCGCCAGATTGGCCTCCCATATGGCATCCGACGCCCGGCCGCGCCCGGCGCCGGTGTTCACGTCGATGGCGACGAAGGCCGTCATCGATTCGATGACCAGCGAGGCGCCGTGCGGCAAGGCGACCCTGGGTTCGAGCGCGCGGTCGATTTCGTCCTCGACACCCCGAATCTCGAACAGCGCGCCGCCCTCCTCGTTCGGCACAAGACGCCCGGCCATGTCCGGCCAGCGCTCCGCCGCGTCGCGTCGCGCTTTCGCCAAGGCCGCGGGCTCGTCGACGACGATGCGTCGCGCGCCCGGGTGGTCGCGCATGAGACGCCCGACGAGACCGGGCTCGCGACGCAGCACGGCGGGCGGTTTGGCGTTGCCTGCCGCGGTGCCGATGGCGTTCCATTGCTCGACGAGACGCGCTTCCTCCTCGTCAAGATCGGCCAAGGACGCCCCGGCGGCGGCGGTGCGCGCGGTCCAGCCCGCGCGCGCCGTCAGCCAAGACTGGAGCCGCGCGACCGATTGCTTGTCCGTAATGCGCGTGCTCACCGCGCGCTCGGCCTCGCCCGGCCGGTAGACGAGATGGCGCCCAACGAGCGCGATGCGCGCGGTCAGCGTCGGCCCCTTGTCGGCCGTCCTATCCTTGGCGATCTGGACGAGGAGCGATTCGCCCTCCACGGGCATGCGGCGCGCATCGGCGATGTTGAGAAAGCCGCTCGGCACGTCCCCGCCCAAATCGAGGAAGGCCGCATCGAGGGCGGACGCGGTTCTTTCGACACGCGCTAAATAGATGTCGCCGACCATGCTGCGCCGCGCCGCGCGCTCGACCGCCAATTCCACGACCCGTCCACCCGCGCACAACGCCGCGCGAACTTCCCCGGGCGACACGTCGATGAGAATCTCGTCGATTTCGGCCATCGCCACCCAAAACTAGGCGTGTCGCGCGCGACACGCAACGCGCGCCGCGCGCGACATGCGCGTTTTGCGCGACAGGGCTTTGAATGCGACTGGGCTTTGTGCGCGACTGGGCTTTAGGCGCGACCGGGCTTTGCATGGTCGAAGCGGCGCTGTTAGTTTCCGGGAACAATGCCGGCGCGCGGCGCGGGCAAGGACAGGGAGGATGAAATGGCTAAGACCGGAGTCGTGTTCATGAAGCGCGCCAAGCGCAAATGGGACACGGCGAAAATCGGCGCCGGCAAGGTGCGGCTCGGCCGCGACGTGACGGAGGCCATCAGCAAGACGCTCGGCGGCGGCGTCAGCGAGTTCACCAACGTCAAGATGCCGTGGACCGTGAAGTACGACGAATATTTCTACGGCCTGTCGGGCACGCTCACCATCCGCGTCGGGCGCAAGGCATACCATATCAAGGCGGGCGACGGCTTGTGGCTACCCGCCAACACCAAGCTCGTTTACGAGGCCAAGGGCACGGCGCGCGCGGTGTACGTCGTCTATCCGGTCAATTGGCGCCAGGTCGAAGAGCGCAAGACGAAGAAGAAAAAGAAGTAACCCGGACACCCGGACAGGGTGCGGATTTCCGGCGGCTTGGCGAACGACCCGAGCGGGGCGCGGGCGGCGGCGATTTCGCGTTCATCCTGAAAAGCCGACCGCCCGGAATCCGCGCCTAGGGCGATTTCCACCCCAAACCGACCAGGACCGACAGCGTCTCGAACAGCGCCAAGCCGACGACGTTCGAGTACGAGCCCGATAGGAAGCGCACGAAGGCGGCGGCGCGCCCTTGGACGGCGTAGCCGCCGGCCTTCCCCAGCCATTCCCCCGAGGCGAGATAGGCCTCGATCTCGGCGGATGTGAAACGTTTCATCGCGACCGCCGTCCTCACCAAGCGCTCGCCGCGCCGTCCATCGGGCGCCACGACGCACACCCCGCCGAGCACGAGATGGCGCCTGCCCGAAAGCAGCTTGAGGCAAGCGCGCGCTTGCCCCTCGTTCCCGGCCTTGGGCAGAATCCGCCTGCCGCAGGCGACCACCGTGTCGGCCGCGAGCACGTATGCGCCCGGATGGCGCGCCGCCACGATCTCGGCCTTCTCGCGCGCGAGCCTTCGTGCGTGCAAAACGGGCAGCTCGCGCGGGCGCGGGCGTTCGTCGAGATCGGCGGGATCAACCGCGGCGGGGACGATGCCGATTTGGCGCAAGAGTTCGAGACGCCGCGGCGACGCCGAGGCGAGGACGAGCGCGGGAGACCCCGCAGTCATGCCTTATTTGACGCGGAAGGTGATGCGGCCCTTGGTCAGGTCGTAAGGGGTCAGCTCGACGGTCACCTTGTCGCCGGCCAGAACGCGAATGCGGTTCTTGCGCATCTTGCCCGAGCTATGGGCAAGGACCTCGTGGTTGTTCTCCAACTTCACCCGGAACATCGCATTGGGCAGCAATTCGGTGACGATGCCGCTCATTTCGATCAGTTCTTCCTTTGTCATGCGATCCGCCGAGACGAGATGACCCGAACCGAAGCGCCCCGCGCCGAGGCAGTACGCTTCATTGATGCCGCCGCGCCCTTCAAAAATCAAGCGGCCCCGAAAATCGGCCAAGGTATAAATCCAGCCGGGCATAAATCCAGCCGGGCCGAAAATCCAGCCGCACACCCTAGACGAAAGGGGCGCCGTCGCGCGGAAAACGCGTGACGACGCTGCGTTCGATGGCGTCGCGCACGCCCCGGTAGGCGGCCATCATCTGCTCGCGGCTGCCCTCGACGGCGGAAGGGTCCTGGGTCGGCCAATACACCACCTCGATCGCCAGCGTGCGGGTGAGCTCGAGCATGCGGTGATGGGCCTCGGGCGTAAGCGTGACCGCGAGATCGAAGCTCATATCCTCGAGTTCGTCGAGCGTGCGCGGCTTGTGGGCCGAAAGATCGATGCCCTTCTCGGCCATCGCCGCGACCGTGAAGGGATCCATCTCGCGCCGGCGCACGCCCACCGATTGCACGAAGACCCGATGGCCGTGATAGAGGCGCATGAAGGCTTCCGCCATCGGCGAGCGCACGGTGTTCGTGCTGCACACGAACAGCACGCTCGACGGCAAGCGGCCCGGCACCGCTCAACCCCGGACGTGGAGAACGCAGACGAGCGTAAACAGCCGCCGCGCGGTGTTGAAGTCGATCTCGACCCGTTCGGCGAGCCGCTCCTTGAGAATCTCCGAGCCCTCGTCGTGCAGGGCGCGCCGGCCGACATCGAGCGCCTCGATCTGCGAGGGCGAGAGCTTGCGGATTGCCTGGTAATAACTTTCGCAGACGATGAAATAGTCCTTGATGACGCGCCTCAGCGATCCCAGCGACAGCACGATGCGCTCGACGGGCGAATGATCCGCCTCGCGCACGTCGAGGACGATGCGGGTTTCCTCGATGGCGAGAAATAGATGATACGGCCCGGCCGCGTGGCCCACGGGCGCGAAGTGGTTGCCCTCGATCAGGTCGTAGATGGCGACGGCGCGCTCGTGCTCGACGTCGCGCGAACGGTAAACGACGCCTTCCTCGTCGAGATGAACCTTGACGATGCGCTTGTCGGCGCCGCTCACGCGCCGCCCTTGGGGCGGATGGCGCCCTCCAAGCGCACGGAAATGGAACGCGCGTGGGCATGGAGGCCCTCGGCCTCGGCCAGAACGGCCGCCGCGGGCCCCACGCGGGCCAGCGCTGCCGCGTCGAGCCCGATGATCGAGGTCCGCTTCATGAAGTCGAGCACGCCGAGGCCCGAGGAAAAGCGCGCGCTGCGCGAGGTCGGCAGGACGTGGCTTGGCCCCGCGACGTAATCGCCCACGGCCTCGGGCGCGTGACGGCCGAGGAAGATGGCGCCGGCATGGCGGATGCGCGCGGCCATGGAGACAGGGTCAGCGACGGCCAATTCGACGTGTTCGGGGGCGAGGCGATCGACGAGGGCGGGCGCGTCGGCGAGATTTGCGACGATGACGATCGCGCCGTAATCGCGCCAACTCGCCCGCGCGACCGCCGCGCGCGGCAGAATTGCGAGCAAATCCTCGACCGCGCGCGCGACGGCGTCGGCGAATGGGGCGTCGTCGGTCACGAGGATCGCCTGCGCGGCCGCGTCGTGCTCGGCCTGCGAGACGAGATCCGCCGCGATCCACGCGGGATCGTTCGCCCCGTCCGCGACGACGAGGATTTCGGACGGCCCGGCGATGAGATCGATGCCGACCTGACCGAAGACGCGGCGCTTGGCCGCCGCCACATAGGCATTGCCCGGTCCCACGATCTTATCGACCGCCCGGATCGATTCGGTGCCGTAGGCCAATGCGGCGATCGCCTG
>CAMAPP010000164.1 GCA_945860095.1 Rhizobium sp. Q54
CTCGGCTGCCACATGGTGGGGGCGGATGCGGCCGAGATCGTCCAGGGCTTGGCGGTCGCGGTCAAATGCGGGGCGAGCAAGGCGCATTTCGACGCGACCATCGGGATTCACCCGAGCGCGGCCGAGGAATTCGTGACCCTGCGCGACAAATTGCCGGAACCCGAGGACGCGAAATCGGCGGCGGAGTAGGGCCGGGCGGAAACCGCCCCCGCCAAGGGGGCTGGAATCGCGGGCTCAGGCGCGCTAAATCATGGGCCTCAAATCTCGACTTGAAGTCTTGCCTTGATGTCGTGCCTTGACCGGGCGCGGCCCGGCGGGCCTTCTGCCCCAAGCGGAGCATGGCTTTGATTGCGAAGTGGTCACCCGAGAGCTGGCGGAGCAAGCCCGCCCAGCAATTGCCGGTCTATCCCGATCCGGCGGCGTTGCAGGCGGTCGAACACCGCCTGCGGCGGCACCCGCCCTTGGTGTTCGCGGGCGAGGCGCGCCGGCTGACGGCGGCGCTTGGTCGGGTTGCGTCCGGCAAGGCCTTTCTTCTCCAGGGCGGCGATTGCGCCGAAAGCTTCGCCGAGTTCCATCCCGACAATATCCGCGACACCTTCCGCGTGCTGCTTCAGATGGCGGTGGTGCTGACTTACGGCGCGGCCCTGCCGGTGGTGAAGGTCGGGCGCCTGGCCGGACAATTCGCCAAGCCCCGGTCCTCGCCGACCGAAACCCAAGCCGGGGTCGAACTGCCCGCCTATCGCGGCGACATGGTCAACGGCATGGAGTTCACCCCCGCCGCGCGCACCCCCGATCCCGAGCGCCTGGTGCAGGCCTACAGCCAGTCCGCGGCCACGCTCAATCTCTTGCGCGCCTTCGCCCAGGGCGGTTACGCCGATCTGCATCAGGTCCATCGCTGGAATCTCGGTTTCGTGGCGCGCAGCCCGCAGGGCGAGCGCTACCGCGAGATAGCCGACCGGCTGTCGGAAACCCTCGACTTCATGGAAGCCTGCGGCCTGACCTCGGAAACCACGCCGCAAATCCGCGAAACCGATTTCTTCACCTCGCACGAGGCCTTGCTGCTGCCGTTCGAGGAGGCGATGACGCGCGTCGATTCGACGACCGGCGATTGGTACGCCGTCAGCGCGCACATGTTGTGGATCGGCGACCGCACGCGCCAGCCCGGCGGCGCGCACGTCGAGTTCCTGCGCGGCGTCAAGAATCCGATCGGCATGAAATGCGGACCGTCGCTCGAAGCGGATGAATTGCTGAAACTCCTCGACATCCTCAATCCGGAAAACATTGCCGGCCGGATGACCCTCATCGCGCGCATGGGCGCGGACAAGGTGCATGCCAAGCTGCCGGCGTTGGTGCGCGCGGTCGCCCGCGAGGGCCGGAACGTCGTGTGGTCGTGCGATCCCATGCACGGCAACACGATCAAGTCCGCGAACGGCTACAAGACCCGGCCCTTCGACCGGGTGCTCGAGGAAGTGCGAGGCTTCTTCGCCGTGCATCAGGCCGAAGGCAGCTATGGCGGCGGCGTCCATCTTGAACTGACCGGCCAGGACGTGACCGAATGCATCGGCGGCGCCCAGGCGATCACTGAGGAAAAGCTGTCCGACCGCTATCACACCCATTGCGATCCGCGCCTCAATGCCTCGCAATCCTTGGAGCTGGCCTTCCTTGTCGCAGAAGCCCTCAAAAGGGAACGCGGCGAGCTCAAGCGGCGCGCCGGCGCCGCGAGCTGAGCCGGCGCGCGAGCGCCCGGGCGGCCGCGGGCGCACGCGCCCCGCGGACGGCGAAATATCCGCGTGGACGGACGCCTATTTCAACAAGACCAAGGCCGCGGTCGGACGCTACGGCGATGTGCGCGTGGTCTATGCCGTCTTCATGCGCCGTCCGGTCATCTGCGCGCCGCGCCTGATGACCGAATGGCTGCGCGACGTCGCGGCCGCGCGCGGCACGGCGATCGAGATCGAGGCGAATTACCGCGAGGGCGAATGGGTCGGCGCGGGCGAGCCCATGCTCTATCTCTCGGGACCGATGTTCCATCTGGTCGATCTCGAAACGCTCTATCTGCAAAAACTCGGCCCAGCCTGCGTCGCGGCCTACAACGCCTATACGATGTGCGTCGATTTGCCCAAGGTGTCCTTCCTCGCCATGGACGCGCGCCATTGCGCGGGCACCGACATGGCCGAGATGATGGCCTATGCCGCGGCGGTCGGCTCGGCCGCCGCCAAGGCCAAGGTCGGCGCGGTCGGTTTTCTCGGCAACGCCACCGACGCGACGGCGCATTTCTTCGACCAACCCAAGGGCTACGGCACCATGCCGCACGCCTTCATCGGCTATGCGGGCTCGACCGTGCGCGCGGCGGAAATGTTCCACGAAACCTTTCCCGGCGAGCCGATGACCGTGCTGGTCGATTATTTCGGCCGCGAGGTGTCCGACGCTCTTGCCGTGTGCCGGCGTTTCCCCGAACTCGTCGAATCGGGGCGCATGGGCGTGCGCATCGACACCACGGGCGGACGCTATGTCGAAGGATTGGACCCGCCCGCGTCCTATGCCGTGCTTGAGCGCCATGTGCCCGAGGCCGTGCGCGGCTACCGCACCGAAACCGAGCTCCGCTATCTCGTCGGCACGGGCGTGTCGGCGGCGGCGGTGTGGCATTTGCGCGAAAGTCTGGACAAGGCGGGCTACAAGGGCTGCCGAATCGTGGCGTCCTCGGGATTTACGCCCGAGAAATGCCGCGTCATGGCGGTCGCCAAGGCGCCCATCGATGTCATCGGCACGGGCTCGTATCTGCCCGAGCGCTGGGCCGAAACCTATGCCACGGCCGATATCGTGCAGTACGACGGCGCGCCAAAAGTGAAGGTCGGGCGCGAGTTCCTGCTGCGCCCGAAGGCCTAGCCGCTCACATTCTTGCGCTTGAAGATGGGCGGGCGCTATTGCGCAAAGGCGCGGCGGCGGCGCCGATCGCTCGATGACGCCGATATTCATGGCCTTTCGGTCGCGGGCCGGCGCAACCGCGGACGGGCATTGCGACCGGACCATCGGGGCCGTGGTCGCGCGCATTGCGTTACCGGCGCTCGTGCCTATATTGACGGCGCCCCTGGTTACCGCACCAGTTACCGCACCCGAAGGGACGCGGCGCGGCCTCGTCGTCCGGGCGATCCATTGGACCGATCCATGACCGATACGCTTTCCATCGCGCTGGCCCAGCTCAATCCGACCGTCGGCGATCTGGCCGGAAATCTGGCACGCATCCGAGCGGCCCGGGCGGAGGCGCGCGGCGCCGATCTCGTGGTGTTCTCCGAGCTTTCGGTCTGCGGCTACCCGCCCGAGGATCTGGTGCTGCGTCCAGCCTTTCAGCACAAGGTCGATGAGGCGGTGGCAGCCCTTGCCGCGGACACGGCGGATGGCGGGCCGGCGATGATCGTGGGCGCGCTGCGGGTCGAGGACGGACGCCTCCACAACGCGGCCTTTCTCCTCGACGGCGGCAAGATCGCCGCCGTGCGCCTGAAGCACGATTTGCCGAATTACGGCGTATTCGACGAAAAGCGGGTTTTTTCAGCCGGCCCCTTGCCCGGCCCGGTCAATTTTCGCGGCGTGCGTCTCGGCGTCATGGTCTGCGAGGACATGTGGACGCCCGAGGTCGCGGAATGTTTGGTCGAATCGGGCGCGGAAATTCTCATCGTCATCAACGGCTCGCCGTTTGAAACCACGAAGGGCGATGCGCGCCTCGATCTCGCCCTCGCGCGCGTCAAGGAAACCCGCCTGCCGCTCCTCTACGTCAATCAGGTCGGCGGGCAGGACGAACTCGTGTTCGACGGCGCCTCCTTCGCCCTCGGCGCCGATGGCGCGCTCCGAGTCCGGGCGGCTTCGTGGCGGGAGGATCTGGTTCCGACGCGCTGGACGCGGGGGCTCTCGGGCTGGGACTGCGCCGAGGGTACGCGCCGCGCGCCCGCGAACGGGCACGAGGCGATCTACCGGGCGATGATGATGGGCCTTGCGGACTACGTGCGCAAAAACGGCTTTCCCGGCGTGCTCATCGGACTTTCGGGCGGCATCGATTCGGCGCTGAGCGCCGCGGTGGCCGCGGACGCACTGGGGCCGGAACGCGTGCATTGCGTGATGATGCCATCGCGCTATACCTCGCGCGATAGTCTCGAGGACGCCGAAGCGGTCGCGCGCACACTCGGCATCCGCCTCGACACCATCGACATCGAGCAAGCGGTTGCGGCGTTCGATGCCATGCTCGCGGCGCGGTTCGAGGGCTGCGACCGCGACGCGACCGAGGAGAACATCCAAGCGCGCGCGCGCGGCGTCACTCTCATGGCGCTCTCGAACAAATTCGGCCACATGGTGCTCTCGACCGGAAACAAGTCCGAGATGAGCGTCGGCTACGCCACGCTCTACGGCGATATGTGCGGCGGTTATTCGGTGCTGAAGGACGTTTACAAGACCGAAATCTTCGCGCTCTCGCGCTGGCGCAACCAAATGCGCCCCGAGGGCGCGCTCGGCCCCGAGGGCCGGGTGATGCCCGAACGCGTCATCGCCAAGGCGCCGACGGCCGAGTTGCGCGCGAACCAGACCGACCAGGACAGTCTGCCGCCCTACGGCGAACTCGACGCCATCCTCGAAGGCCTGGTCGAGAACGAGCAGGGCGTGGACGCGCTGGTGGCGGCGGGCCATGCGCGCGAAACCGTCGTGCGCGTCTTCGCCATGCTCAAGCGCGCCGAATACAA
>CAMAPP010000165.1 GCA_945860095.1 Rhizobium sp. Q54
AGGATGACGAGGCCGAGCCACCACAACACTTCGCGCGGGCTCTTGTAGGAGCCGTAGTAAAGGCCGCGGAAGACGTGGATATAGACCACCAGGAAGAACATCGACGCGCCGTTCATGTGCACGTAGCGGAGGAGCCAGCCCTGGTTCACGTCGCGCATGATGCGCTCGACCGAATCGAACGCCAGATCGACGTGCGGCGTGTACTGCATCGCCCGCACGACGCCGGTGACGATCATGATCACCAGGCAAAACCCGGCGAGCAAGCCGAAATTCCACCAATAGTTCAGGTTCTTCGGGGTGGGGTATTCGTGCAACTCGTGGTGCATGAAACTGACGATCGGCAGGCGGTCGTCGAACCACTTGAGAAGCCGGTTGTCGAGAGGATTGCCCATCGCGCTTGGCTCCTCAACCGATCTTGATCTGGTGGTCAGCGACGAACTCGTACGGCGGCACTTCGAGATTCTTCGGCGCGGGTCCCTTGCGGATCCGCCCCGAGGTGTCGTAATGCGAGCCGTGGCACGGGCAGAACCAGCCGCCGAAATCGCCCTTGGGATCGCTCGCCTTTTGGCCGAGCGGCACGCAGCCGAGATGGGTGCAGACGCCGACGAGGATGAGCCATTCGGGCTTCTGAACGCGCGTGTCGTCGCCCTGCGGGTCCTTGAGCTCGGCGGGCGAGGTATCCTGCGCGGTCTTGATCTCGGCCCCGGTACGGTGGCGCACGAAAACCGGCTTGCCACGCCATTTGACCGTGATCGACTGGCCCTCGGCCACCGGCGAGAGGTCGAGTTCGGTCGAGGCGAGCGCGCGCACATCGGCGGCGGGACTCATGGAATTGATCAGCGGCCAGGAGGCCAGAACCCCGCCCAAACCGGCAAAAGCGCCGGTTGCGACGTAAAGGAAGTCCCGGCGCGTCCCACCACCATGAACGGTCGATGATGCGCTTGCCATTCGCTAAACCCTTCTTTTCGTTCCCCTCGCCGGGCGCCCGGCGAGAGCCCGGCGGGGGTGGAGCACAGCCGTCCAGGCCCCGGGAAGGCCGGACTATGCCCCCGCTCATGTTGACAGGGGTATAATGGAAAGCCCCGGATTTTCCTAGACCTAGCTAAGGCTTACCCCCGCCATGCGCCTCGTGTTGTTCGAGCCCGACATCCCCCAGAACGCGGCCACCCTGCTCCGCCTGGCCGCCTGCATGGATCTGGCGGTCGATGTCGTGGAACCGTGCGGCTTCTTGTTCTCCGATCGCCATTTCCGGCGGGCGGGGCTCGACTATCTCGACCATGCGCGATGGACCCGGCACGAGAATTGGGCCGCCTACAGCGCAAAAAACCCGCCCGGGCGCCTGATCGCGCTCAGCCCCGCAGGCGAGGCCAGCCATGTCGAGTTTGCCTTCCAGGGCTCCGACCGGCTCATGGTGGGGCGCGAATCCTCGGGATTGCCCCCGGAAATCGAGGAAACGGCCCAGGCACGGGTGCGGATTCCGATGCGCGCCGGGTTGCGCTCTCTCAATGTCGCGATCGCGGCGGCCATGGTATTGGGTGAGGCGCTGCGCCAATCCGGGCTCTATCCGGACGGGAATTCGCCGCCCAAGTGAGGCCAACGACCGCCAAAGCCGCAGAGCCAAAACCGCACCGAGCGCAACAACTCCCCGATTCGCCATACCCGATTTGCCATGACCGATTCGCCATGACCGAAACCGAAGACCGAAAATCCCGCGCCGCCGCTTGGTTCGCCCAATTGCGCGAGACGATTTGCGCCGCCTTCGAGGATCTCGAGGACGCAAATGCCGGCCCCGGCACGCCCGGTCCCGCAGGCCGTTTTGCACGCACGCCCTGGCGCCGGCCCTCCGAAGCAGGCGCCCCCGCGGGCGGCGGCGGCGTCATGTCGGTGATGCGCGGGCGCGTGTTCGAGAAGGTCGGCGTGAATATCTCGACCGTGCACGGCGAGTTTTCGCCGCAATTTCGCAAGGAGGTTCCGGGGGCGGAGGACGATCCGCGCTTCTGGGCCAGCGGCATCTCGCTCGTCGCCCATCCGCGCTCGCCCCACGTGCCCGCCGTTCACATGAACACGCGCTACATCGTCACGGCCAAATCCTGGTTCGGCGGCGGGGCCGATCTCACCCCCATGGTTCCCGTAGCGGAGGACAGCGCGCATTTTCACGCCGCACTCAAGGCCGCATGCGACCGCCACCACCCGGACTACCATCCGCGCTTCAAGAAATGGTGCGACGAGTACTTCCATCTCAAGCACCGCGACGAGCCGCGCGGCATCGGCGGCATCTTCTTCGACAATCTCGACACGGGCGATTGGGCGGCCGATTTCGCCTTCACCCGGGACGTGGGCGGCGCCTTTCTCGACGCCTATGTGCCGCTCGTGCGCCGGCGCATGGCCGAGACCTGGACCGAGGCCGAGCGCGCCCATCAATTGCAGCGCCGCGGGCGTTACGTCGAATTCAATCTGCTTTACGATCGCGGCACGCGCTTTGGCCTCATGACCGGCGGCAATGTCGAGGCCATTCTGATGTCGTTGCCCCCAGCGGTTGCCTGGCCGTAAAACAGGCGCATCCCCTCGCGCGTCCGCGCGTGGTCCGAATACCCTCGCGCGCCCGCGCGTGGTCCGAATTCCCTCGCGCGCCCGCGCGCATTCCATAGGAGACCGGCCGTGACTCTTCGATCCGTACGACTTGTTCGACTCGCGGCCCTGGCGCTCCTCGTCGTCGGTTTTGGCCCGGCACGCGCCCAGGACCTGAACATCAAGACGTTCCACGGCACCTTCAGCGGCTCAGGCGTCGCCAAGTCCGACGACAGCCTCTATTTCGCCGTCTCGGTCCGCGACGTGGACGTGGAAATCCGCCCGACCCCCGACGGCTTCCGCCTGGCCTGGACCACCGTGGTGCGCCAAGGCGGCGACCCCGCCCAGCCCAAGGCGCGCAAGCGCGCCTCCGAGGAATATTTCACCGCCACCGCCCGGCCCAATTTCTTTGCAGGCAAAGACAATGGCGATCCGCTCGCGGGCAAGACGGTCGCCTGGGCGACGATCAGGCGGAACACGCTGACCGCCTATTTTATGACCGTCGAGGATGACGGCGCCTACGACGTGCAAAGCTACGCCCGGACCTTGACCGGCGAGGGCATGGATCTCGTCTATGCGCGGGTAAAGGGCGGCGAGAAATCGCGGACCGTGAAGGCCAAGCTGACCCGCCAGTCGAACTGACGCGCAGCAGGCGCCAGGAGCCGGTTCGTCCCCGAATCGAGGGGGTTAGTTCTTCCCCGAATCGAGAAGGCCGCGCGCGCGCGCCAGCATCGCCGCGCGGTCGGGGCGGAAATCCTCTTCGATCCACCACGTCTCGAGCGCATCGAGCGCCGCGCCCATTCCCGGCCCTGGCGCAAGACCGAGCTCGGCGAGATCGCGTCCCTTGATCGGCAGGACCTTGGCCGTCCAGCCGCGCGCCAGGCGAATGAGCGACAGCCATGACGACGCTTGCGCGACGTTTTTCTCGCCGGCAACGCTTCTCCCCGCCCACGCGATCAGCGCCATATCGACGACATTCTCGGCACCGTGGCGGTGCAAGAGGCGGCGCGCGGCGCGCTCGTCCATGCGGGCTTCGAGTTCCGCCGGCGGCGCCGCGATCAAGCCCAGCCGCGCGCGCTGTTCGTTCGACAGGCGCAGGCGCGCGCCCGCCTCCGCCCCCTTGCCCGGAAGATCGATCAGCGCGGCCAGGCGGCGCACGCCGTCCGCGGCCACCGTCTGGCCCTCGGAGCAAGCGGCGCGTTCGATTTCAACGAGCGCGCGCAGGCGCTCAACCGCCCCGCCCTCGGGCAAGGCATGGGCCAGCACGCCGTGCTCGCGCATGAGGGCGAGCGCGGGCCCGGGATCGGGCACGGCCAGGATTTTCAGCAGCTCCCCCGCCACGCGTTCGACCGACAGCGCGCCGAGATGGCGAGCTTCGGCGGCGCAGGCCGCCAAGGCCGCCTCGTCGGGCGCGCCGCGGCCATGGCGCGCGTGGAAACGAAAAAACCGCAAGACGCGCAGCCGGTCCTCGGCAACGCGCGCGCGGGCCTCGCCGACAAAGCGCACCCGCCCGGCCGCGAGATCGGCGGCGCCGCCGAAGGGATCGTAATAGGTGCCGTCCAAATCCGCGTAGAGCGCGTTGATGGTGAAATCGCGCCGCGCGGCGTCTTCGAGCCAGTCGTCGGTATAGGCGACGCGCGCGTGGCGCCCGAAGGTCTCGACATCGCGCCGCAACGTCGTCACTTCGTAGGGCGTGCCCGCGGCGATGGCCGTGATCGTGCCGTGCTCGAGTCCGGTCGGCACCGTGCGAAGCCCCGCGCGCGCGAGCAGCGCCGCAGCCGTCTCGGGCGGATCGGACGTCGCGATGTCGATATCGCCGATCGCGAACCCGGCGAGGGCATCGCGCACGCAGCCCCCGACCAGGCGCACGACGGCGCCGTCCGCGCCGAGCGCGGCCACGACCGCGCGCAGCGCCGGGGCGGCGAGCCACGAGCTGTCCGGCAGGCGGCCCGATTTCTTCACGCGCACGCGCTCATGGTTTGGCCGCGCCTGGGGATTTGGCCGCGCTTTCGGGCGGCACGGAACGGCCGGGCACGATCTTGCCGCCT
>CAMAPP010000166.1 GCA_945860095.1 Rhizobium sp. Q54
CGCGCTCAAGGCGCGCGCCGTCCGCGTGCCAGGCGAAGGCGTCGCCCGAGGCAAGATCGGTCGGAGCGTGCGCGACTGGCGCCAAGCGTTCCAAGGCCTCGGCGATGCGGCGCAACAAGTCTTCGTTCATCGGCCCCATCCCGGACGCCACGGGCCCGGATGCCGCGGGCGCGCATTTGGCGGCCGGACCCTAGGGCGGCGTTTCCACGGCGTCAAATCGGGTATTCCCAGCGGTTGCATGGCGCTGAGTCGGGGTTATAGTGCCCCACGATCGCGACATTCAGAGGGTTCCATGATCATTTCCACGGCCTATGCCCAAGGCGCTGCCGCGCCGGGCGGAAGCGACTTCTTCAGCATGATGCTGCCGCTCGTGCTGATCTTCGTCGTCTTCTATTTCCTGCTTATCCGCCCGCAACAGAAGCGGATGAAAGAACACAAGGCCAAGATCGACTCGGTGCGCCGCGGCGACCGGGTCGTGATCGGCGGCGGCATCTTCGGCTCGATCGCCAAGATCGACGGCGATGAAACCATCGTCGAGATCGCCGAAGGCGTGCGCGTGCGCGTGGTCAAATCGACGATCACCGACGTGGTCGCCAAGTCCGAGCCCGCCGACGGCGAGAAGGCCGAAGGCGGCGGCGAGCAAAAGCCCAAGTCCGAGGGCGGCTTGCTCGGCCGGTTCATGAAGAAATGATGGCCTGACGCCTCGGACGGGCGATTCGCATGGTCCATATTCCGCGCTGGCAACACATTCTGATCGTGGCCGTTTGTCTGCTCGGCACGCTCATGGTCGTGCCGACATTCCTTGGCCGCGAAGCCCTGAACCAATTGCCCGGTTGGATGTTCAAGCGCCATATCACCCTGGGGCTCGATCTCCAGGGCGGCTCGCATCTGCTGCTCGAGGTCGATATCAACGCGATCGTCGAGGAAGACACCAATACCCTGCTCGATTCGGTGCGGACCAATCTCCGCCAGGCCCAGATCGGCTATCGCAGCCTGGGCATCAAGGAGAAGTCGGTCGAATTCGAGCTGACCGAAGCCTTGCTCGAAGGCAAGGCCCGCGAGGCCCTGAGCGATCTGCGCAGCGCCGTGACGATCGAGGTCCTGGACGGAGCGCGCTTCCGCCTGCGCTATCCAGACAGCTATATCCTCGAGCGTCAGCGCGCGGCGATCGATCAGTCGATCGAGATCGTCCGACGGCGAATCGACGAAACCGGCACCGCCGAACCCATCATCCAGCGCCAAGGCCGCGACCGAATCGTCGTGCAGTTGCCGGGCGTGGACGACCCCGAGCGAATCAAGCGGCTTTTGGGCAAGACCGCCAAGCTGAGTTTTCATTTGCTCGATGTCTCGGCGCCCCAAGCGACGCCGGGCATGGTTGCGCCCGCGGGCACTATGATCCTGCCGTCGGATCAGATGGGCCCCGATGGCAAGCCGGGCACGATGTACGTCGTCAAGCGGCGCGTGGAAGTGGCGGGCGACCGGCTGGTCGATTCCCAACCAACGTTCCAAAACAACGAGCCGGTCGTGAGTTTCCGTTTCGATACCCTCGGCGCCAAGAAATTCGGCGACACCACCCAGCAGCACACCCGCGAATTCCTCGCAATCGTGCTCGACAACAAGGTGATCAGCGCGCCGGTCATCCGCGAACCCATCCTTGGCGGCAGCGGCATCATCTCGGGCAATTTCACCACCCAAGCGGCCAAGGACCTGGCGCTTCTGCTGCGCGCGGGCGCTTTGCCCGCACCGCTCTTGGTATTGGAGGAACGTTCGGTCGGTCCCAGCCTGGGCGCGGATTCCATCGACGCGGGCCTCTTGTCGGGATACATCGCCGCCGCGCTCGTCTGCGCCTTCATGATCGCCGCCTACGGGCTTCTCGGCGCGTTCGCCTGCGTCGCCATGTTCTGCAATGTGGCCTTGATCGGCGCCATCCTCGCGGCGCTCGGCGCGGCGCTGACCCTTCCCGGCATCGCGGGCATCATCCTGACCATGGGCATGGCGGTCGATGCCAACGTGCTGATCTACGAGCGCGTGCGCGAGGAAACCCGCAACGGGCGGTCGCCGATATCGGCCATCGACACCGGCTTCCGCCTGGCGTTCGGCACCATCGTCGACTCCCATCTTACGACGCTGTTTCCGGCGATGCTGATGTTCGGCTTCGGCTCCGGGCCGATTCGCGGTTTCGCGGTCACGATTTCCATCGGCATCGTGGTCTCCCTGTTCACCGCGATCATGGTGACGCGTCTATTGGTCGTTCTTTGGTTTCGGCACGCCAGGCCGAAAACCATTCTGTTGTGAGGCCGGCCATGCGGCGCCTGAGATTGATCAAGGACGGAACGCGCATCGATTTCATGCGCATCCACAAACTGTGCTTCGCGTTCTCGGCGGTCTTGATCCTGGGCGCGATCGGCTTGTCCCTCGTCAAGGGCCTCAATTACGGCATCGATTTTCGCGGCGGCATCCTGATCGAGATGCGCATGGCAGAGACGCCCGATTTCGGCGCGTTGCGCGCGAAGCTTGGGGCATTGGAATTGGGCGACGTCACGCTGCAAAAATTCGGCGAGGAACGGGACGTTCTGGTGCGCATCGAGGTGCAGAAAGACGGCGAACGCGGCAATCAGCGCGCGCTTCAGGCCATCCGCGAGGCCATGGGCGAGGGGGCCGAGTTTCGCCGGGTCGAAACCGTCGGCCCGACCGTCGGCGAGGAATTGCGCACCGCCGGCGCCTATGCCGTTCTGGCCTCGGTTATCGCGATTTTGGCTTATGTCTGGTTCCGCTTCGAATGGCAGTTTGCCATCGGCGCCGTCTTCGCCTTGACGCACGATGTCGTGGCCATTGTCGGGCTGTTCGCGCTCCTCGGGCTCGATTTCGATCTTTCGACCCTGGCCGCGATCCTGACCATCGGCGGCTATTCGATCAACGACACGGTGGTGGTTTACGACCGCATCCGCGAGAATCTGCGCAAATACAAGCGCATGGAATTGCGTGAGCTGTTGAACAAGAGCGTGAACGACACGCTGTCACGCACCGTCATGACCAGCATCACCGTGATGCTGGCGATCGCGGCCATGCTCGCGTTCGCGGGCCCGGTCATCCGCAATTTCAATCTGGCGATGCTCGTCGGCGTCGTGGTCGGAACCTATTCCTCGATCTTCGTGGCGGCCCCTTTGCTCATCTATCTCAAATTGAAGCGCGGGGCCTTCGACGCCGAGGCCAAACACGCGGCCGAGCAGGCCAAGCCCTAGGCACGGGGGCCGTGGCGATGGAGATCAAGCCCGCCGCCGGGCGTCAAACGATCGAACGCTACGGCCGCACGATGTTCTCTGTCAGCGGCATGGAGTTCCGCACCTCGATCATCGTTCTGCCCGAGCGGACTTTGGCGTGGGACGTGAGGGACTTCGCCGATGTCGCGCCTCACGCCCTCGATGCCGTGATCGCCCATGGCGGGATCGACGTCTTGCTTCTGGGTTGCGGACCGCGCATGCAGATGCCGGTGCCCGAACTGCGCGCCGTCCTTAAGGCCCATTTCATCGCCCTCGAACCCATGGACACGGGCGCGGCGTGCCGAACCTACAACCTGCTCGCCGCCGAGGAGCGCCGCGTCGCCGCCGCGTTGATCGCCCTGATCTAGGCACTTGCGGCGTCGCGCCAAAAAAAACGGGGCCCGTGAGGGCCCCGTTCGCGTCGCGTGGAACGCCTCGATCAGTAGAGGTTCTGCGCCGAAACCATGGCGTAGAGCATCGGGATCGAAAGCATCGTATTGGTGCGCGAGAACAGCATCGCCGTCCTTGCCGCCTTCTTCTTCGCGTCGGCATTGGCCTCGACCAGACCCAGGGCCTTTTGCTGATTCGGCCAAATCACGAACCAGACATTGAAGGCCATGATCAAGCCGAGCCACATGCCGATGCCGATGGCCGTTTCGCGGCCGCCGAAACCGGAGGCATAGCCGAGGGTCAGCGCATCGCCGAGATAGCCGTTTAAATAGGCCAGGATGAGGCCCGTCGCCATCGTCGCCAAGGCGGCGTGGCGAAACCAGAACAGCGCCGTCGGGGCGATCACTTTGCCAATCGCCGGCTTCTGCTCGTCCGGGATCTTGGGCATGCTCGGAATCTGCACGAAGTTAAAGTACCAGAGCAGGCCGATCCACATCACGCCGCTGAGAACGTGCAGCCAGCGGAAGAAGAATGCCCACCACGCCTGATCGAGCGCGGCGAGCGAAGACTGGCCGGAAACCGCACCGACCAGGACGACGATCAGGACGAGAAGCACGAAGCCCGCCAAGACCGTCCGCCCCAAGCTTTGAAGAATATTCGCCATTT
>CAMAPP010000167.1 GCA_945860095.1 Rhizobium sp. Q54
GGATCGATTCCTCGGCGATCGCCATGCTCTCGGCCATGGGACGGGGAACGAGGGTGTTGTTTTGCGCGATGGCCGCGTTCAGCTCGGGCGTTGCCTGTTTTTCGTCCGGCATGATGTCCGTGTATTCGCCGTCGAAAATACGCAAGGCCACGACCGCGCGCATGCCGCTCTTGCCGAAGGCGCGAACCACCGCCGAGATATCCGGGACCTCGAAGCGCTGCTCGGGAAAATGATCCATGACCGCGGTCGTGCCCGAGCGGATCATCTGAATGGCGCCCAACAGGGCCGCGATTTCGATCTCGTCGCCGGAGCGGTTGGCGGTGTCGGCCTGGTTCAGCCACATGAAGCGCTTGTGGTCGAGGCGGTCGGCGGTGCCGGGCGAAAGCTGCATGGCCGAATGCCAATGGGCATTCACAAGGCCCGGCGCCACGAGACGCCCGCGCCCCTCGATCATCTTGGCGCCCGCGGGCGCGGCGAGATCGGGGCCGATCGCGCGAATCCGGCCGCCCTCGATCGAGATGTCCACGTCGCTCCGCGACGCGGCGGCATCGAGCACGTGGCTCGCGGCGCGAATGAAGATCGATTCGTTCGGCATGGGCGGCGCTCCCGGCAGACAAGGCAAGCTATCTCTATACGCCAAGCACCAGTCTATATGCCAAGCGCCAGTCTATATGCTACGCGCATGGGGACTAGCCACATGGCCTGAAGTCGTTCGTCCGGGCGCCCGCCGCCGGGGCGCATGATTTCGTTTGTCTCGCAGCCCCGCGGCGTCTAAATCCCTACTCGCCGCCAAGCGATGGGAGCCAAAGATGTCCGAAGATGCCCGCGCCGCCGCCCGCAGAACCGCCCGCGCCCTTCTCGACATCCGCGCTGTCAATTTCCGCCCCGCCGAGCCCTATGTCTTTACCTCCGGGCGCGTCAGCCCGGTCTATATCGATTGCCGCAAGATCATCTCGTTCCCACCCGAGCGCGGCCGGATCATCGCCGACATGGCCGCGCTCGTGCGCCGCGAAATCGGCGCGGACAAGATCGATGCGGTCGCCGGTGGCGAGACGGCCGGGATACCCTACGGCGCCTGGGTCGCCGATCGTCTGAATCTGCCCATGCTGTATGTGCGCAAGCAGCCCAAGGGCTTCGGCCGCAACGCCCAGATCGAGGGCGATATCCGGGACGGCTGGCGGGTGCTGCTGGTCGAAGACCTGGCAACCGATGGCGGCAGCAAGCACAACTTCATCAATGCCCTGCGCACGGCGGGCGGCATCGTCAGCGATGTCCTGGTGGTATTTCACTACGGGATATTTCCCCAAAGCGTCTCAAGCCTGCGCGAAATCGGCGTGCGATTGCATGGCCTTGCGACCTGGCGTGACGTTTTGGCCGAATCGCGCGCGGGCCAGGATTTTCCCGAGGACGTCCACGCGGAAATCGAGGCCTTTCTCGGCGATCCGGATGGCTGGGCCGCACGCCGCGCGCCCGCCAAGGCCTAGCCACGCCTGGGCCAGACAAAGTTCCGCCTGGCGCGAACAATCCGTGGCGATACGGCGTTTCCTGGCCGCTTAATCATCGTTAATCTTTCGTCAACCATGCCAAACGAGGATGACACCATAGCCGGCCGCGCGTCCGGCGCAGCGTATGCATCCAAAGGTTCACCTGCCATGACACGGCATAGCTTCATGACACGACATAGCTTATTGCGTCTCGCGGCCTTGGCCGGTTTCGCCGCCCTGGCTTGGATTGCCGTCGTAACCACCGCAGGCAGCCCCGCGGCACAGACCGCCCTCGCCGCACCCAAGGGCAAGGTGATCCTGACGATCACCGGCATGATCGCGATCAAGAACGCGCCGAACGGCGCGGCCTTCGACCGCGCCATGCTCGATGCCATGCCAAAGACGACGATCAAGACCGCGACGCCCTGGACCGAAGGCCAGCAAGTTTTCGAGGGCATCGCCCTCAAGACCCTGATTGCGGCGGTCGGCGGCACCGGCGGCACGGTGCGGGCGCTGGCGCTCAACAACTACGCCTATGAAATTCCGCTGGCCGACGCGACGAAGTACGGCGCCATCCTCGCCTACAAGCAGAACGGCAGGGAAATATCGGTGCGCGAAAAAGGCCCGTTGTGGATCGTCTATCCGCTCGACGACTTCGCCGAAATCCGCAATATCGAATATCACAGCCGCATGGTCTGGCAGATCAAGGAACTCCAGATCAAATGACGAAACCGCGCCGCTGGAAGTACATCGCCACGATTTGGCTCTCGGCCGCGATCTTCATCGGCGGCACGGGCTATGCCGTCGATCACATGATGGTCGAGGAGGAAAGATTCCATTCCGTCTATCGGACGGGTAACTGGATCGCCGCCCAAACCCAATTGGAGTTTCAGCGTTTCACCGGCGCGCTGGACCGTTACGCGCTCGGGGACCCGACGGTCGGTCGCGACGAATTGATCGAACGCTACGATGTGATGTGGAGCCGATTTCCGATCGTCCTCACCGGCTTGGAGGCGGTCTCGATCCGCCGGGTCAAGGACGTGACGGAGGGCACGGCCGAAATCTTCGAGGCCGTGAAAGCCCTCGAAGACCGGATCGTCGAACTGAAGCCGGGCGACCGGGCCGCGCGCGCGGCGCTCGAACCCGAGATCGCGGGCATCGCCGAACGGCTGCAGAGTTTGATCCAACTGGCCGTGATCGACGTCGAAAGCTACCGACGCGCCTCGGAGGGCTTCGGTTATTCGCATTTCGAACTTCTGGCCTATTTCGGCTTGATCCTCGCCTCGGGTTCGGTCGTCATCGTGCTGTTGCTGCGCGAACACCGCGCGGCCAAGCGCCTGTACGACGCGGCGGGATCGGCCAGGCACGACACCGCCACGCTGCGCGCCGACTTCGTCACGGCCATCGACAGCCTAAAGGTCGGCCTCGCCTTGTTCGACAAGGACGAACGCCTCGTTCTTTTCAACCCGCAATTTCCGAATTTCTTTCCGGAAATCGCGCACCTGATCCGGCGCGGAACGACGTTCGAGACGCTTTTGCGCGCCCATGTCGCGGCCGGGCGGCCGAAAGGCGATTTCGCCTCCGACGAGGAATATATCCAAACCCGCATGGCTACATTCCGCAATCCCACGGGCCGCCACGAAATCGAGTTCGCCCGCGGCAACGTCATGGAAGCTCTAGAACAGAAGACCCCGGACGGCGGCACCGTTACCATACGCACCGACATTACCGCGCGCAAACTCGCCGAGCGCGAGCGCGAGAGCCTCATCGACCAGTTTCATCAGGCGCAGAAGATGGAGGCGATCGGCACGCTGGCGGGCGGCATCGCCCACGACTTCAACAATATCCTGACCAGCATTCTCGGCAATGCCGCGCTCGTCCAATTCGATCTGTCCAAGGATCATGCGGTTCAGGAACAGCTCGACGAAATCTTATCCGCGGGGCGGCGCGCGCAGCGCCTGGTGCAGCAAATTCTTCTGGTCAGCCGAGCCCACGAGCGCAGGACGGAAGCCGTGCGCCTCGATCTCGTGATCAAGGAAACCTTGCGCATGCTGCGCGCGAAATTTCCCGCGACCATCGCCTTCGATATGCGGGTGCGCGCGGACGCACCCACCGTCATGGCGGACGCGACCCAGATCCACCAGGTCGTGATGAATCTGGGCGTCAATGCGGGCCACGCCATCGGCGAGAAGGGCGGGACGATTTCCGTCGCGCTCGACGATGTCGATATCGACGACGTGGTGGCCGCGGACTTGGGGCGGGCGACGGACGGAAAATCGGCCACCCCATTGCGCACCAGTATCGATGCCGACGGGAATGCGCGCCTCTGGCTCGGCATGCTCAAGCCTGGTCCGCACATAAAACTCACCGTCCGCGACGATGGCGCGGGCATGGACGCGCAAACCTTGGAGCGCATTTTCGATCCCTTCTTCACCACAAAGGGCATCGGCAAGGGCACGGGCCTTGGCCTTGCCGCCGTTCAAGGCATCGTGCTCGCCAGCGGCGGCGCCCTGTCCGTCAGCACGGCGCCCGGCAAGGGCGCGGCGTTCAAGATTATGCTGCCAAGCACGGCCGAAGCGGCCGCGATGCCGGTTGCGCGCGCCACGGGCGCATTGCGCGCGGGCAGCGGCGGAATACTTTTCATCGACGACGAGCCGAGCTTGGTGCGCATCGGCCAGCGCACGCTCGAGCGCGCGGGCTACAAGGTCGATGGTTTCACCGACAGCATTGCCGCGCTCGAGGCGTTCCGGGCGGCGCCGGGACGCTGGGACCTGATCGTCA
>CAMAPP010000168.1 GCA_945860095.1 Rhizobium sp. Q54
CCATGTGCGCCGTCTCGTCGATCACCAGGCCTTCGACCTGGTGGAACATGGGCGTGTGCGTCATGTCCGAGTCCGAGCGATAGGTGCGCCCGGGTACGATGAGGCGGAGCGGCGGCTTGGTCGTCTTCATCGCCCGGATCTGCACGGGCGAAGTGTGGGTGCGCAGCAAGAGCCGCGAGCCGTCGGCGCGCGGCGGGAAGTAGAACGTGTCGTGCATCTGGCGCGCGGGATGCTCGGGGGGAATATTGAGGGCGGTGAAATTGTGGAAATCGTCCTCGATGTCCGGGCCCTCGGCGAACGAAAACCCCATGGCGCCGAAAATGGCGATGACTTCCTCGACGGTCTGGCTCACGGGGTGCAGCCGGCCCTCGTCCTCGGGGCGCGCGGGCAGGCTCAAATCCAATTGCTCGGCGGCCAAGCGCGAAGCGAGCGCCACGTCGCCGAGCGCGATCTTGCGCGCGTCGATGGCGGCGGCGATTTCATCCTTGAGCGCGTTCAGCGCTTGCCCCGCCGCGCGGCGGTCGTCGGGGGACAGCGCGCCAAGGGTCTTCATCAATTCGGTGACGCGCCCCTTGCGCCCGAACGCGCGCACGCGCACGTCCTCAAGCGCGGCCTCGTCGCCCGCGCGCGCGACCTCGGCCGCAAGCTCGGCCTTGAGCGTGTCCCAACTCTCCATCGCGCGTTCCCCGTTGCTGGCGGGGCGGCGCGGCCGCGGCGGACGGGCGCCACGTGCCGCGGCGCCCGCGTCCCCTGATTTCGCCTAAGCCTGGGCGAGGGTGGCGCGGGCCTCTTCGACCAGCGCGCTGAACGCCTCGGGCTCGCTCACCGCCAATTCCGCCAGAATCTTGCGGTCGACGATGATGGCGGCCTTCTTCATCCCGTTGATGAGCTGGGAATAGGTCAGGCCGTTGGCGCGGGCGCCGGCGTTGATGCGCTGGATCCAAAGACCGCGAAAATCGCGCTTGCGGTTGCGCCGGTCGCGATAGGCGTACTGCAACGCCTTTTCGACCCGCTCGAGCGCGATGCGGTAATTGGTCGAGGACCGGCCGCGGTATCCCTTGGCCAGCTTGAGGATTTTCTTGTGCCGGGCGTGACTGGTGACGCCCCGTTTTACGCGTGCCATGTCAATCTCCCTCTAGCGGCCGCCGTAGGGCAGCCACGTCAAAAAGCGGCCCTGATCGCTCTTGTCCACGGTTTCCATGCCGCGCGCCTTGCGCTTCATGGAGGGCGAACGCTTGCGGAGATTGTGGCGTTTCTTGGCCGGGCTCATTTTGACCTTGCCCGTGCCGGTGAAGCGGAATCGCTTCTTGGCCGCGGAGCGGCTTTTCATCTTGGGCATTTTGCGCATCCTTCCAAGTGCTTGATGTGGCACGCTTCGGGGCGGGGAGGCATGCCCTTTCGCCATTCCGCCCGGAGGTTTGGAGGCGCGGTTTATAGCCGGGGGGGAGGGAGCGCGCAAGGCGTCGGGACCATCCGTGCCGAGCGCGGGGTGCTGTCCTAAAAGACCGCGCTTTCAGGGGGCGCCGGATCGATGCCGATATGGCGGTACTTGAGGGAGAGCGCGATTTCCCGATCGGTCAGAATCATTCGGCTCGGTCGGTCCTATTCGACTTCAATCGCCGTTCGGAGAATCGATCCAGACGCGCCATCTTCCCGTGGCCGATTCGCGCGGCAATTCGACGAGCACATGGCCGTTATTGCGATGGACCGGCGCCACGTCGAGGCTGCCATCACCGACCAAGCTTCTATCGACGACCAATTGCTCGCTGCCGCCGTCGATCGTCCCGATGGTCACGACCGCCTCGTACGGCGTCGGCCCGAGCGAAATATCGGTGCATTTCAGTTTCATGCCCTCGATCCCCCAGCGCGATCGAGCCGGAGTGTGAATCATGGAGTCCTACCGCGAAAACCAGACCCCTGGGATCTAGAATCCACACCAGCCCTTCGCGCGTCCGTGCCGGCCCGGTGCCGCGCGACGGTGGCCTAGCGCGGCGCGACGGATGGGCCTAGCGCGGCGCGATGACCATGATCATCTGCCGGCCTTCCATCTTGGGCGTCTGTTCGATCTTGGCGGACTTCTCCAGATCATCCTTGATGCGGTCGAGCACCTTCATGCCGAGATCGGTGTGGAGCATCTCGCGGCCCCGGAAGCGCAGCGTGACCTTGATCTTGTCGCCCTCGGCGAGGAAGCGTTCCATCGCGCGCATCTTGACCGCGTAATCGTGGTCGTCGATGCCCGGGCGCATTTTGATTTCCTTGATCTCGATGATCTTCTGCCGCTTGCGGGCTTCGTTTTTTTTCTTCTGCTCCTCGTACTTGAACTTGCCGAAGTCGAGGATTTTGCAAACCGGCGGATCGGCCGCGCCGGAGACCTCGACCAGGTCGAGGCCCGCGGCTTCCGCGCGGCGGATGGCGTCGTCGATGGCGACGACGCCGACATTCTCTCCGGTTTCGTCCACGAGCCGGACGGCCGGCACCCGGATTTCCTGGTTCACGCGCGGCCCATCGCGGGACGGCTGAGGTTGGAATGGCAAACGTGCGATGTCGGTTTCTCCTTCGTTGCCGGCGCGGGGTGGACCGCGGCGCCGTCTCGCGGTGGCTTGGGGCGTCTAGTGCTTGGGCGGCGCCCCTTCGGCCTTAAGCATACGGACCGCTTCATCCAGGGCAAGGACCTCTTGGCCGTTCGAGCCGAAGCGCCGGAGCGCCACCGAACGCGCTTCGACCTCCTTTTTGCCGACGGCGAGAATGGCCGGTACCTTGGCGAGGGAATGTTCGCGCACCTTGTAGCCGATCTTGTCGGCGCCAAGGTCGATTTCCGCGCGCAAGCCCGCTTCCCCGAGCGCCGCCAGAACCTCGCGGGCATAGGAATCGCTGTCATTGGTGATCGTCGCCACCACGACCTGCACCGGGGCGAGCCATGACGGCATGGCGCCCGCGTAGTTCTCGATCAGGATGCCGATGAAACGCTCGAACGAGCCGATGATCGCGCGGTGAAGCATGACGGGGCGGTGCTTCTGGCCGTCCTCGCCCACGTAATTGGCGCCAAGGCGTTCGGGCAGGACGAAATCGACCTGCAAGGTGCCGCATTGCCAATCGCGCCCGATGGCGTCGCGCAGGACGAATTCGAGCTTGGGGCCGTAGAACGCGCCCTCGCCCGGATTCATGACATAGGCGCGGCCCGCCGCCTCGATCGCGCGCCGGAGCGCGGCTTCGGCCTTGTCCCAGGTTTCGTCCGAGCCCGCGCGCACCGGCGGCCGGTCGGCGAACTTGATGGCGAAATCCTTGAAGCCGAAAGCGGCGTAGATCGAGGACAAGAGATCGCAAAAACGCCGGGTTTCGCCCTCGATCTGGTCCTCGGTGCAGAAAATATGCGCATCGTCCTGGGTGAAAGCACGCACGCGCATGATGCCGTGGAGCGCGCCCGAGGGCTCGTTGCGATGGCAAGAGCCGAATTCCGCCATGCGCAGCGGCAAATCGCGGTAGCTGCGGATGCCCTGGCGGAAGATCTGCACATGGCAGGGGCAGTTCATGGGCTTGAGCGCGAGGACCTTGTCGCCTTCGGCTTCGGTGGTGAACATATTCTGGCGGAATTTTTCCCAATGGCCCGATGCTTCCCATAGCGCGCGGTCGACGAGCTGGGGGGTCTTGACCTCGACATAGCCGCCTTCGTCGAGCCGGGCGCGCATATAGGTTTCGACCGCGCGCCACAGCACCCAGCCCTTGGGATGCCAGAACACGCTGCCCGCGGCCTCTTCCTGCAAATGGAACAAGCCCATCTCGCGCCCGAGCTTGCGGTGGTCGCGCCGCTCGGCTTCCTCCAGGCGGTGAAGGTAATCCTTGAGTTGCTGTTCGTTCGCCCAGCACGTGCCGTACACGCGCTGGAGCATCTCGTTGCGGTGATCGCCGCGCCAATACGCGCCCGCGATCTTGAGCAGCTTGAACGCCTTGCCGAGCTTGCCGGTGGACGGCAAATGCGGCCCCAGGCACAGATCGACGAAGGCACCCTGCTTGTAGATCGTGATCGTCTCGCCCTTGGGCAGGTCGCGCACGATCTCGGCCTTGTAGCGTTCGCCGATCGATTGGAAAAAATCGATCGCGTCCAGGCGGTCCCAGACCTCGCGCGAAATCGGCTCGTCGCGCTCGACGATTTCGCGCATGCGCCCCTCGAGTCGCGCCAAGTCCTCGGGTGTGAAGGGCTGGGCGCGGGCGAAATC
>CAMAPP010000169.1 GCA_945860095.1 Rhizobium sp. Q54
GGTCAGGCCGATGCGCATGGGCTGGCCCGTAGTGCCGCCCGTCGCCTGGATGCGCACGATGTCCGCGAGCGGCGCGCATTGATTGGCGCCAAGAAGCGTGCCGTCCGCTTGCGACAGGGCGATTTCGGCCTTTTCCATGAAGGGCACGCGCGCCAAATCCTCGACCGCGCGGATATCGCTCGGCCGCAGCCCGGCGTCGTCGAATTTTGCGCGCAAAAAGGGGCTTGTCCGGTAATTATAGGCGAGCTGTTCGACGAGGCGCTCGTCCGCGAGCCGCCTTCGCGCCGCCCCCGACAGGGTTTCGATTTCGGCGTTCCAATGCGCGCGCGCGGCGCTCAAACGACGTTCCGCGCCTTGCCGGTCAACGCCTCGGGCTGGCGGTCGGAGCCCGCGTAGAACGTCTCGACGACACGTTCCACGGCGCGGCGATGGCGCGCGCGTTCGGCCTCGCCCACGTCGTGCTCCGGCGGAATCTCGTGATCGAAATGATTCCATCGGTCCGTGCCGCGCACCAGCATCGCCGATTCCCGGCCGTTGAGCTTCTTGCCCCAGGCGGGCACGAAATCGATCAACATGCCGATGCGCCGGTCCTGGGAACGATTTGGCTCCGAGGCGTGCGCGATGGCGGTGTGCAGGATCACGGCCTCGCCAGCGTCGAGCACCATGGGCAGGGCCTTCGTTTTGTCGAACTCGCTGGCGATGTAATGGCCGCGCGTCAGCATGGAATCGCTGTTGCGTGCCTCCTTGTGCGGCAGGTCGCCCCAAGTGTGCGAGGCGGGTAGGACCATGAGGCAGCCGTTCTCGACCGTCGCGGGCGTGAGCGCCAGCCAGCACGTCGTGATGACAGGCTCGAATTTGAGATAGACCGTGTCCTGATGCCACGCGACGAAGGTGCGCGCATCGGGTGCCTTGCTGCGAAAGCCCACGTTCTCGACCAGAAGATCGGAACCGATGATGGGTTCGAGAGCCGCGTGGATGGACGGGAGGCGCGTGACCCGGTCGATCCAGGGCAGGATGAGATTGGCCTTCATGTCGAGCAGGCCGAGCTTGTCGGAATGGGCGCGCTCGAAATCCTCGAGCCGGCGGCGGCATTCGGCGGCTTCGTCCGCGCTCATCACGCGCACCGGCGCCACATAGCCGAGGGTGTCGAAATCCTGCTTGATGCGGGCGGGGTTCAATGGGGTCGTGGCCGGGGGCATGGCCGAGGACATGGTTGGGGACATGGGCGGTCTCCCGATCTGCCGCGCACGTTCGGCGCGGGCGCGAAAGCGCGAATGGTGCCGGCGGCAGGGATCGAACCCGCGACCCCGTGATTACAAATCACGTGCTCTACCGACTGAGCTACACCGGCCTCGCGGGCAAACTATAGCTCAACGGCGCAAATCGCGCAGCCTCGGCCGCCGATCGGCCGCGGTCGCTTTCGTTGCCGGGCGTTGACAGGACGGCCCCAGACTTGGAAGGGTCTGTTATCGCCGATAGGGCATCGCCGATAGGGCATTGCCAATAGGGAGAGCCGAGGATGATCTACGAATATCGGACATACATCGCGACGGCGGGCCGCATGCCCGACGTCAACAAGCGCTTTCGCGAACACACAATGGCGATGTTCAAGAAACACAATTTCCGCGTCGTCGGCTTCTTCGAGCCTGCGGTCGGCGACACCTCGGAACTGCACTACATTCTCGAATGGGACGATATGGGCCACATGGAGCGTGCCTGGACCGGCTTTCGGAAAGATCCGGAATGGATCGAAATCCGCCGTCAGACCGAAGCCAATGGCGCAATCGTCGAGGCGGTAAAAAACCAAGTTTGGCGCCTGTCCGATTATTCGCCCAAACCCCGCGCCGGCTAGGCGCGGTGCCCGACGGCCCGGCCCGCCGGACGTCCCGCGCCGGCTTTCGGGCCGCTAGGGACGGCAGGCGGCAATAACCAAGACCCCGAAGGACCCGGCCATGGATTCCATTACCCGGAACCAAACGCGCATCCATCAGGACTACGACACCGAAAAATTGATGCGCCAAGTCGAACGCGAGGCCTTGCCCGCGAACGCCTCGGCCTTGATCGCGGCGGCCGCGCGCGCGCACGGCGACAAACCCCTCCTGGTGTTCTTCGACGACGACGACACCATCGGCTACCGCGAATTCGACCGTCTGGTTTCGAAGTTGGCGGGCGGAATGTCGAAGCTGGGCGTGCGTCTCGGGAGCCATGTCGGCATCATGGTCTATACCCAGCGGCACTACCCCATTACCTGGCAGGCCAATGCGCGCCTGGGCGCCGTCACCGTTTCCATCAATTACAA
The DNA here is from genome assembly GCA_945860095.1 of Rhizobium sp. Q54. Classification (GTDB taxonomy): domain Bacteria; phylum Pseudomonadota; class Alphaproteobacteria; order CADEGL01; family CADEGL01; genus CAMAPP01. The sequence continues at coordinate 2,300 of CAMAPP010000169.1, forward strand.
TTACACGCCGCGCGAACTGCTTTACATGCTCGAGGATTCGGACGCGGATTTCCTCGTCGTCCACAAGGATTTCCTGCCGATCTTCGAGGCGATGGAGCGCCATCCCATTCCGCCCGAACGCGTCATCGTCGTCGGCGGCGCGTCCGGCTATCCCCATCGCTGGGAGGACGTGCAGGAGGCGGGCGCCGCGGACTTCCGCCCCGCGGTCGAACCGACCCAGCACGACCTCATGAACATCCAATATACCTCCGGCACGACGGGCATGCCCAAGGGCGCCATGCACACGCAGCGCTTCTGGCTGACCTTCGGTCGCGTCGGCGCGGCGCAGTTTCAGGACCGCATCCGGAATCAGTTGATCGCCCAGCCGTTCTATTACGTCGACGGCCAATGGCTGTTTCTCATGTCGGTTTATCGCGGCGCCTCGGTGTATTGCGCCAAGCGACAAAGCGCCTCGCGCTTCATGGATTGGGTCAAGCGCTACAAGATCAGCTACTGCAATTTTCCCGAAGTCGTTTCCAAGCAGCCGGAGACGCCCGCCGACAAGGACAACGAACTCGTCGTCATGTCCTGCTACAGCCACCGGCCCGAAAACTATCCGTGGTATGAGCGACGGTACGGCTGCAAGGCGCGCCAGGGCTTTTCGATGACCGAGCTCGGCTGCGCGATCTACGTGCCGATCGAAGCCGATCACATGACGGGCACGGCGACGGTCGGGATTCCCGCGGCGTTTCGCGAGGCCATGGTTTCCGATGCCGAAGGCCGGCCGGTGCCGCGCGGCGAGCTCGGCGAGCTGTGCGTGCGCGGGCACGGGATTCTGATCGGCTACTACAACAAGCCCGAGGCGAGCGCCAAGGCCTTCCATCCGGGCGGCTGGTTCCGCACGGGCGATCTCGCGCGCCAGGACGAAAACGGCTGGTTCTTCTATCTCGGCCGCATGAAGGACATGGTGAAGCGCTCGGGCGAGAACATCTCGGCCACCGAGGTCGAAGCGGTGTTGCGCGGGGTGGAGGGCGTCATCGAGGCGGCGGTCCTGCCGGTGCCCGACGAGCTGCGCGGCGAGGAAGTGAAGGCCTATCTCATGGTGGGCGAGGGCAAAGGCGCGAAGGACGTGCCGCCCGAGACGATCTACGCCCATTGCGAGAAGAATCTCGCGAAGTTCAAGATTCCGCGCTATCTCGAATACGTCGCCGAGTTCCCGCGCACGCCGTCGCTCAAGATCAAGAAATCCTCGCTGATCGCCGCCAAGCCCGATCTCCGGGTCGGCAGCTACGACCGCCAGGAAAAAATCTGGCGCTAGGCGCGCTCAGCCGCGCTGCCGAACGGTCTCGTAGAGCGCGATCGCGGCGGCGTTCGACATGTTCAGCGCGCCGATGGTCCCGCCCGTCGGCAGGCGCGCGTGGAAGTCGCAAAGATCGTGCGTCAGGCGACGCATGCCGTCTTCCGCGCCGATCACGAGCGCCGTGCGCCCCTTGAGATCGACCGCGGACAGCAATCGGTCGCCGTCCTCCACCAGGCCCACGCACCAGAAGCGCTGGGCCTTCATCTCCTCCATCGCGCGCGCGAGATTGGCGACGAAGACGAGCGGGACCGCTTCGAGCGCGCCCGATGCCGCTTTCGCCAACGCCCCCGTGACGGCGGGGGCATGGTCGCGCGGCACCACCACGGCGATGGCGCCAAAGACAGCCGCCGAGCGCAAGACGGCGCCGACATTATGGGGGTCGTTCGCCCGGTCTAGGACGACCAGAGACGCTTGATCGGGGGCCCCGGCCAGGATTTCGTCCAGGTCCGAGGCCGCCAGCGGTTCGGACTCGAGGGCGATACCCTGGTGGACCGCACCCTTGGTCAGCAGCCGGTCGAGCGCCTCCCGATCGGCAATTTCGACGGCAATTCCGTGGG
>CAMAPP010000170.1 GCA_945860095.1 Rhizobium sp. Q54
CCGCGCCGACCATGGGGACCGCCCGAATCTCGTCGAGTTCGAACAGTTCCGCGCGCAAGCCGTCGTCGATATCGTGGTTATTGTACGCGATGTCGTCGGCAAGGGCCGCGATCTGGGCTTCGGGCCCCGCATAACTGTCGAGTTCCAAATCGTGACGGGCGGAATAGGCCAAGATCGTCTCGGGCACCCGCTCGCCCCTGCCCGCGAGCGGCCCGTTGTGCTTGACGAGGCCTTCGAGGCTTTCCCAGGTCAGGTTGAGGCCGTCGAATTCGGCGTAGCGCCGCTCGAGCTGGGTCACGATGCGCAGTGCCTGGGCGTTGTGATCGAAGCCGCCGTAAGGCTTCATGCAATCGTCCAGCGAATCCTCGCCCGCATGGCCGAATGGCGTGTGTCCGAGATCGTGCGCCAAGGCCAGGGCCTCGCCCAAGTCCTCGTCCAGATCCAGAGCCCGGCACAGGGAGCGGGCAATCTGGGCGACCTCGAGGCTATGGGTGAGTCGCGTCCGGTAATGATCGCCCTCGTGATAAACGAATACTTGGGTCTTATGCTTCAGGCGGCGGAACGCGGTCGAATGGATGATGCGGTCGCGATCGCGCTGGAAAACGCTGCGAGTCGGGCTTTCGGCTTCGGGATGAAGCCGCCCGCGCGTCGCCTCCGCGAACGAGGCATAGGGCGCAAGACGGCGCAGGGCACTCATGATCCGAAGCTACAGGCGGGCGCCCCGCCCTGTCCACCGGTACAGGTCCCAGGCCGGAAGGAATTGACTTGTGCCGCCAAAGGATTAGATACGAAGCCATGGACAGCCTCGCGCCCCCCACGCTGACGATCAGCGCCGCCGCCGCCGCGCGAATCGCCGCCATCAAGGCGATGGAAGGCACGCGGGATTCCGTGTTCCGCATCACCGTGTCCGGCGGGGGCTGCTCGGGATTCCAGTACGGCTTCGCCCTCGACGACAAGATCAATCCCGAAGACGCGGTATTCGAGCGCGAGGGCGTCAAGGTGGCGATCGACGATGTTTCGCTCGAACTCGTGAAGGGTTCGGAAATCACCTGGGTCGAGGATTTGGTCGGCTCGTACTTCAAGATGGCCAATCCGAACGCCAAATCGTCGTGCGGCTGCGGGACTTCGTTCTCGATCTAGGCGGCACGAGCGCGCGACCGTGACCGGCGCTCAAGGCATTTGGCTCAAATTCACCTGGGACCTCGCCGGATGCTCGTTCAAACCGCGCGTCCCCGAAGGCTATACCCTGCGCCAAGCGCGGCCCGACGAGGTCGAGGGTGTTTGCCGTCTCGCGCTCTCCGCCTATCGCAGCGACCCGATTTGGGACTCGATTATCGCCCATATCGAAACCCGCCTCGGCGCTCGGATTCGCGCGACATTGGGTGCCCCCGGCACGGCATATTTCGTCGCCGCAAAGGGCGAACGCCTGGCGGGGCTGTCCGCCGCCTCGCTGGTGCCCCATGACGGCCATCACCTGATTACCGGAGTTTGCGTCGGCCGCGAGGATCAAGGACGCGGTCTTGGGCGCGCGCTGCTCGGCGCCAGCCTCGACTGGCTTGCGCGCAACGGCCTGGCCCAAGCCCAGGTCTATACCGACCCCGCCGCCATGGCCGCGCGTCACGTCTATCCGGCCTTCGGCGCGGTTTGCGTCGAGGCTCCGGAATATTTGGCGCCTGAATATGGGGCGCCCAAGCGCGGTTAACCGGCGCTTGCCAGTTCGCCCGCCCTCGCCTTTGATGGCGTCATGATCAAAGTCGCCACCTGGAACGTGAACTCGGTCAAGGCGCGCCTCGGCCACCTTACGGCATGGCTCAAGGACGCCCGCCCGGACATCGTGCTGCTTCAGGAGCTGAAATGCGTGAGCGAGCAATTCCCCGAACTCGAGGTCGGGGATCTTGGCTACAATATCGGCGTCGTCGGCCAGAAGACCTATAACGGCGTCGCGATCCTGGCGAAATTTCCAATCGAGATCGAATTGCGCGCCCTGCCGGGCGGCGAGGGCGACGATCAGGCGCGTTACATCGAAGCCGTGGTCGCAACCGGCGAACGACCGGTGCGCGTGGCCTCGATCTATCTGCCTAACGGCAATCCCGTCGACACGGACAAGTTTCGCTACAAGCTCGACTGGATGGCGCGCCTCGCCGTGCACGCGCGCAGCCTTCTCGACACCGAGGAGGCCGTGGTGCTGGGCGGCGATTACAATGTGTGCCCGACCGACGACGATGTGCACGATCCGGCCGCGTACGCGAACGACGCCCTGTGCCGGCCCGAATCGCGCCGCGTGTTCCGCACGATTCTTCACCAGGGCTGGACGGATGCGTTCCGCGCCTTGCACCCCGAACCCGGGCGTTACTCGTATTGGGACTATCAGGCCGGAAAATGGCCGCGGGACGAGGGTTTGCGCATCGACCATCTGCTGCTCTCCCCCCAGGCCGCCGACCGATTGGCCGCGGCGGAGATCGACAAATCGCCGCGCGGCAAGGAAAGGCCATCGGACCACACGCCCGTGTGGTGCGAACTCGAGGACTGACATCGCATCTGGCACGGCGCGACTGCGAGCACGGAGAAAGAAATAGATGGCCAAGACGAAAACGGTGACCGGCGGCTGCCTATGCGGCGCGGTGCGCTACAAGATTTCCGGCCGTCCCAAGCACGTGCACAATTGCCATTGCACCATGTGTCAAAAGACCACGGGCTCACTCTTCGGCGCCTTCGCCGGGTTCGATGCGGCCCATGTCTGCTTCACCAAAGGAAAGCCGAAGGCCTATCGCTCCTCAAAATGGGCGGCGCGCGGCTTCTGCGCCAAATGCGGCAGCAGCCTCACCTACCGCCTGGTCGCCGACGCAACGCAGATCTGGCTTGCGCTCGGAACGCTCGACAAACCGGCCGCCTACACGCCGCACGGGCACATCTTCACGACGACTATGGTGCCGAGCCTCCGGCGCGTGGACGACGGCCTGCCGCGCTTTCGCGCCTTCCCCGGTTAAGCCCGCGCGAAAGCCCGCCCGCCGGGCGAGGTGCGAACCCCGGGGCGCAGATGGCGGTAGGGCAAGAGCGCCGTGTCGGCGGTGCTCGGCCCCGGCGCCGCGACCACGAGAATCTCGTGCGCCAGGGGCTGAAAATCCGCGCGAAAATGAACTGAGCTTTTGAGCGCGAGAATCTTCTGCTCGGCGGGTTCGATGCCGACATGGCGCAGCATTGCCTGATCGGCGCATTGCTGCTTGCGCCCCGAAACCACGACCCGCACCCCGGCGATTTCCAACAATGCCATGGGACCGAGGCGCATCCGGCTGCCGCTGTAAAACGGACCGGTCGCGGAAAAACTACCCGAGGCCGTGCGCAGAACCTTGAACGTGCCGCGAAAAGGCACGTGACCCGGCAGCCTCGATTTTTCACCGAGGGCCAAATTGATCTCCGCCCCCTCGCCCGCCGCATGCGCGGCCTTGGCCGCATCGAGGTCCGCCACCATGGCCACGACGGCGCCGGGCGCGCGCTCCGCGACCAGCGCGGCGAGAAGCCCCGTGGTATCGCTATCGGCGCCCGCGCCGGGATTGTCTTGGGTATCGGCCAGGATGATGGGCTTCGAGGCGCCGGAAGCGATACCCGCCATGGCATGGCGCACGGCCTCGCGCGGCTCCCAGAGTTTTCCCGCGAACGACGATTCGTTCGTGAGCATGAGCGAGAGCAAGGCATCCGCAGCGTCCTCGACCGCGCGGCGATCGGAACCGTAAACTTGCACGCTCGCGCCCGAATCCGCGATATCGGCCAGGGGAAAGCCCATGGGCAGGCTTGCCGACGATATCGCCCCCCTCTCCGCCGCCGCGACCGCGTCGTAGATCGTTCTTGCGGGCTCGATGATCGTGCATTGCCAGGATAGCGGCACGAGGAACGGCACCTGGCGATAGGCTTTCGCGCGAACGCTCGACGGCTCGGCCAGGACGCGCGACAACAGGATTGCGGCGCGCTTTCCCGTATCGGCCATGTCGATATGGGGATAGGTGCGATAGGCGACAAGCGCGCTCGCCGCCTCGAACATCGCCCGCGTCACATTGGCGTGGAAATCGAGCGACACGACGATGGGCATGGCGGGCCCGACAAACGCGCGCAGGCGGCGCAACAACTCGCCCTCGCCGTCGTCCAAATGCT
>CAMAPP010000171.1 GCA_945860095.1 Rhizobium sp. Q54
CGGGTCTTCCCACTGAAACTGGACCTTGGGGGCCTTGGCCGGCGACGGGGCGGGCGCGGCTTGGTCTTGCGCGGACATGGACGATCTCCTGGGACGATCTCCGGGGGCGGATTTGTCGAAATTGACGCGGCCGGACGGCGATGTGTGCAATCTAACAGGGGCGGACGCGACGCGCCTAGGGGTCGGGACGCAAGCCCCTTCTTAACGCTGGCTTAACCCTGACGAAGGCTTACTCGGGACTTCGGCCATTCGTGGAAAGGTTTCATGCCATGGTTCGCGCTCTCACTGGCTAGGTATTCCTCGAATTCCAGCGCATCGGTCTGTTCGTCAAAGTGACGGCCATCGATCCGGCGAGCCTTGTCGAAGTTTCGATCGTCGGTCCGCCCTCGGCAGGCGAGGACGTCTTGGGGCGAACAGCGATGAAAAAGCTCGCCCATGTCCTTGGCAAGAAGGCGCGCCCGGCGGCCGGTTCCGCCCACTGGGCGAGTTCTGCCGGCTGAGGACGAGAGGCCGCGGCTCAAAAGCCAACGGCCCGCGCCAGGCGCGGGCCGCCGCAATGCAAAACACCAAGCGCGGCGCTATTTGCCGCCGCGGCCGCGGCGTTTTCCGGGTTTGCGCCCAAGGCCGATTTTCTTGGCGAAAGCCGAACGCTGGGCCGCGTAATTCGGCGCCACCATCGGATAATCTGGCGGGAGACCCCATTTCGCGCGGTATTGGTCGGGCGTCAGATTGTAGGACGTGCGCAAATGTCGCTTGAGCATCTTGAGTTTCTTGCCGTCCTCGAGACAGACGATGTACTCGGCCGTCACGGATCTCTTGATCGGCACGACGGGCTTGAGCCCCGCGCCGCCCTCGACAAAGCCGCCCTTCAAGCCGGCGAACGATGCGTAGATCGCCTTGACCACGTCCGGGATCTGCGCGGCGGGCAAGGTGTTGTTACCGACATAGGCCGACACGACATCGGCGGTCATGCGAAGCAATTCGTTGGCCGAAGCCTTCGGCGTACTTTCGTCAACCATGTACAGATACCTTCCACGCAAGTGAACGAACAATGACGCCGCGCATAATCGAGCGCGCATCTTGGAAATTATCCTAAAGTAATGGAAAAGGTAAATAAATTATTCGCGATCTTTTTGTCAGTGCCAAATGGTGTTTTCGAAGCAAAGATCTAATTGCAACGTAGATCGAGAGATATTTCGATACGATACAATTCAGTCAAGTCTCTTGCCGAAAAGTCCGGGCGATGTTCCCAACGTTAAGTGCTCGCGTGGCGAAGCTGGCCACCTTGTCTTATGCGATTTTTAAGCGGCGGAACGAGGTCTTGCGCGAGTTCCGAGGCATTGTGGCGCCGTGGCGAATATGACCGACATGTGGTATCAGTCGGCGCTTTTTTCGTATCTTCAGCCATGCCAACCATGAACGCCGGGAAGGGATTCCGATGTGTTCGGAGACGGTCGCCATCGCCAATGATCATGCGGGCGTCGAATTGAAGGCGCTTCTGGTCAAGGACTTGGAGGCCCTGGGCTTGCGTGTGCTCGATCTTGGCGCGAACACCGCCGAGAGCGTCGATTATCCCGATTTCGCCGTGCGCGTGGTCGAGGCGATCGTCAACGGCGCGGCGGATCGCGGGGTGTTGATCTGCGGCACCGGGATAGGCATGGGCATGGCGGCCAATCGCACGCGCGGCATCCGCGCGGCGGTGTGCCACGACGCGGTCAGTGCGCGCCTTGCGCGCGAACACAACGATGCGAACGTGCTGGCGCTGGGCGCGCGCACGCTCGGGCCGGAAGTCGCGCGCGATTGCCTCAAGGTTTTTCTCTCGACCGCGTTCGACGGCGGCCCGCGCCACGTGCGCCGGCTTCAAAAGCTCCAATAAGCGCCATGTCCGAAACCTTGAAAGCGGTGCGCGACGACATGTTCTTCGATGCCGGTCTGGCCGCGCGCGATCCGGTGCTGGCGGCGGCGGTGCATGCCGAATTGGGGCGCCAACAACAACACATCGAATTGATCGCGTCCGAGAACATCGTTTCGCGCGCCGTGCTCGAGGCGCAGGGCTCGGTGCTGACCAACAAGTACGCCGAAGGTTACCCCGGCCGGCGCTATTACGGCGGCTGCGAGCATGTGGACGTGGCCGAGCGCTTGGCCATCGACCGGGCGTGCAAGCTGTTCGGTTGCGCCCACGCCAATGTCCAACCCCATTCGGGCGCCCAGGCGAATTTCGCGGTGTTTCTCGCGCTGCTTCAACCGCGCGATACGATTCTCGGCTTGTCGCTGGCCGCGGGCGGACACCTGACGCACGGCGCGTCACCCAATGTTTCGGGCAAGTGGTTTAACGCCGTCCATTACGGCGTGCGCCGGCAGGACGGCCGGATCGACCACGGCGAGGTCGAGCGCCTGGCCATGGAGCACAAGCCGAAGTTGATCATCGCCGGCGGCTCGGCCTATCCGCGCATCATCGATTTCGCCGCCTTCCGGTCGATCGCCGACAAGGTGGGCGCGCTGCTGATGGTGGACATGGCGCATTTCGCCGGCCTGGTCGCGGGCGGCGCGCATCCCAATCCGTTTCCGCACGCTCACGTGGCGACGACGACGACGCACAAGACGCTACGCGGCCCGCGCGGCGGGGCGATCCTGACGAACGACCCCGAACTCGCCAAGAAATTCAATTCCGCCGTCTTTCCGGGCTCCCAAGGCGGCCCGCTCATGCACGTCATCGCCGCAAAGGCCGTGGCCTTCGGCGAGGCGCTCGATCCCTCGTTCGCGGATTATGCCCGTGCCGTCGTCGCGAACGCGCGCGCGCTCGCCGAGGGCCTGGCGCGCCGCGGCTTCGATATCGTTTCGGGCGGCACCGACACCCATCTCATGCTCGTCGATCTCCGCTCCAAGGGGCTGACGGGCAAGGCGGCGGAGGCCTCGCTGGGCCGCGCGCATCTCACGTGCAACAAGAACGGCGTGCCGTTCGATCCGGAAAAACCGACGATCACGTCCGGCATCCGGCTGGGCACGCCCGCCGGCACCACGCGCGGGTTCGGGGTCGCCGAATTCCACCGTGTCGCCGAACTCATCGCCGACGTGCTCGACGCGTTGGCGCACAATCGCGAAGACAATGAAAGCGCGGAAGCCGCCGCGCGCGCGGGTGTGCTGGCATTGTGCCGGCGTCATCCGATCTATTCGCGGCTGGCTATTTGATCGGGGGGAGACGATGCGTTGCCCGTTCTGCGGACATGACGACACCCAGGTAAAGGATTCCCGGCCGACCGAGGACAACTCGGCCATCCGGCGGCGGCGCTTTTGCCCGGCATGCGGCTCGCGTTTCACGACCTTCGAGCGCGTCCAGCTGCGCGAACTGACGGTGGTGAAAAAGAGCGGCGCGCGTGCGGCCTTCGACCGCGACAAGCTGACGCGTTCCCTCGATTTGGCGCTGCGCAAGCGCCCCATCGAACCCGAACGCATCGAGCGCATGGTCAACGGCATCGTGCGGCGCCTGGAAAGCTCGGGTGAAAGCGACATCCCGTCGAGCGTGATCGGCGAACTCGTCATGGACGGCTTGGCCAATCTCGATCCCGTTGCCTATGTGCGCTTCGCCTCCGTGTACCGCAATTTCCGCGAGGCCAAGGACTTCGGCGAGTTCGTGGGCTCGCTGGGCGCGGGTGAGCGCGACGACGACAAGTGAGCGCCGCTGCGCGCGAGGACGATGGCCGCCACATGGCGGCGGCGTTGGGTCTGGCCCGACGCGCGCTTGGCACGGCCTGGCCCAATCCCGCCGTTGGCTGCGTGATCGCTTCGCCCGATGGGCGCGTGCTGGGGCGCGGCTGGACCCAGCCGGGTGGGCGGCCGCACGCCGAAACCGAGGCGTTGGGGCGGGCGGGCGCGGCGGCGCGCGGCGCCACCGCCTATGTCACGCTCGAACCCTGCGCCCATCACGGCCGCACCAAGCCGTGCGCCGAGGCCTTGGTCGCCGCGGGCATCGCGCGCTGCGTGGCCGCGCTCGAGGATCCCGATGCGCGGGTTCGGGGCCGGGGTTTCGAAGCCTTGCGCGCGGCGGGCATCGCGGTCGAGATCGGGCTCGGCGCGCGCGAGGCGGCGGAGATCAA
>CAMAPP010000172.1 GCA_945860095.1 Rhizobium sp. Q54
ATAAGCGGCGGCGAGCGCGCCCTTGGCCGCCTCGCCATCGCCCATGGCTGCGCCGAGCACGGTCGCGAGATGGGTCAGATCCTCGGCCCCGGCCTTGACCCCGCACGCATCGAGATAGGCTTTGAGGCTCGCGGCGCCGTCGCCCACCCGCCGCTCGGCCGTGCGCGCCGCGTCGGGAACGCGCGGCACCGCCAATTCGAGCATCATTTGCTCGATGCGCTCGGCCGCCAATTCCTGACCGAAAATCTCCTTGCGCAACGCCTCGGGCAGGCCCGCGGGCGTGCCGGGAAAGCCCTCTTTCAGCTTGCGGCGCACGACGCGGATGGCATTCACGACCTGGGCCTGCCAAGGATCGGCCAAAGCCTTGGCCTTTTCCGCCTCGGCCGCGCCGAGCGCGCCCCGCCCGGTCGCCGCCAGGAAGCAGCAAAACAGCAGGATATCGACGTCCAGTCCGCGCTTGTCCTGCAGCGCGATGACGGCCGGGGAGACGCCATCCTTGCCGTAGATCTGCAAGGTGAAATCCCAGAACTCGCTCTTCGAAAAATCCATGTCGCCTCCTCGCTGCCCAAGTGTGGGTCGCCCAATCTTGGGTCACCCGATCTTGAGCGCGGCATCATGGCCGGGACCGCTGCCACCGGCGAGCGGTTTTTGCTATGGTCCGGACGATGGCCGGACGGATGCCATGGTCCGGACAACGGCCGGACAGATGCTATGGTCCGGATGACGGCCGGACGGATGCCATGGTCCGGACGATGGCCGGACGGATGCCATGGTCCAGCCGATGGCGCAGCGGAGAATCGAGGGATTTTGGCGTGAGGGTGAGCGAGGAAGAGGCGGCCTTCTTGCGCAAGCGCCTCGCCGATCTTCATAGCGAGCACCGCGATCTCGACGACGTGATCGCCCGGCTGGAAGAGGCCGGGCCCACGGATTTTCTGCAGATTCAGCGTCTGAAGAAGCGGAAATTGCGCCTGAAGGACGAGATGGCGCAAATCGAAAGCCGGCTGTTGCCCGATATCATCGCCTGAGCGCCGCGTGCGCGGCCACGTCTTGGCTCAAGCCCGCGCGGCCTCGTTCTTGTGGCGGTACATGGCGCGGTCGGCCGCCTCGAGAACCGCATCCGCGCTTTCGCCCTGGGCGAAGGTGTAGGCGCCGAAGGAAACGCGGATATCGATCACCGTGCCCTTCCATTCGATGCTCTGACGCGCGACGTCCTGGGACAGGCTCTGGGCCTTTTCGCGCGCCGTGGCGGCATCGGCATGGGCGAGGATGACCCCGAACTCGTCGCCGCCTAGCCGGCCGACGACGTCGGATTCGCGGACGTTTTCGGCGAGCACGCGCGAGACGTGCACCAGCGCCGCATCGCCCGCGGCGTGGCCGTGGGTGTCGTTGATGCGTTTCATGCCGTTGATGTCGAAATAGAGCACGCTCGAGGCGACGCCGTAGCGATTGGCATAGGACATGACGCGGGAGAGCTCGCGCACGAACGCGCGCCGATTGACGACCGGCACCAGCGTGTCCTGATCGGCCAACTGCTCGAGATAGGCGATGCGACGCTGGGACTGCTGCACCTCGTCGCGCAGGCGATGGACCTCGGACAAGAGCGACATGATCGCCGCTCGAACCTTGGGCGTGAGTTCGATTTCTGGAATGCCCAGCACGCCGGCCGAATCGCCAATATTGGCGACCGGCGCCGAACCGGCCGCGCGCGCGGGCGCCACGCGGCGCACGGCGTTGGCGTAGGGCGTGGTCTTAACGTCGCCAATCTTCATCTTTGGCCTGCGTTGTGCAGTTATCCCACATTGTGCGGTCGCCCCACATTGTGCCGCGGATGGCTCGAAGCCACTCCGCCGGACAAGGCATATTCGCCGCTAGGTAGTTAACGGAGATTGAAGGCGGCGCCATCCGAACGCACGGCCACGCTTATTTTGTTTCGGGCCGTTTTGTCTCGCCCTGGCCCCCAGTGGGAAAGGGCGGCCTCCCCGCCCCAGTGGGGAAGGGAAAGCCTTTGAAAATCTTGGATAATTCCCCGAGCATTCGGGGCACCTGAAGGATTTCGGAGATGCGCCGGTCGAGAAAGCGCCAGCTCGCCTCCTGACCCTCGGAAGCGTCGTCGAGCCAATGCAGCAAGGTCGCCATATAGACGCCCGCGAGCAGGCCGCGCTTGGTATAGAAATTGAAATCGACCGATTCGTCGCCCGCGCCGTGCCAGATCGCATCGACCGTGCGGTACAGGCACGCGAGCGAAACGCCGAGATTGGTCGGCACCGCGAGAATGGCGAGCGCGCGGCGGATGGCCTCGCGGTTCTGGGCGTTGCCCTCGAGCCGCGCGCGCACCGCGAAGGCCACGCGTTCGCGCACCCGCATCCGCGCCATGTCGGCGCCCTCCATCGCCGCCAACATGCGCGCATCCGCTAGGCGGCTGTGGTGCTCGATCGCTTCGAGCGCGCCGCCCGGAAAGGCGTTCTGCGCTTCGGCGCGGCTGTAACCGCAATCCTCGGCGCCGGATTGAAGGGCGGCGAGCGACCAGCCTTCAAAGGGCACATGCGCGAGAGTGGCGGCGAGGATGGCCGCGCGCTTTTCCTCGTGTGCGTCCGGCGGCGTCGCATCGGCGGCGCCTCGCGCCTCGCCCTGGCCGGCAGTCCTGGTCTTTGCCATGTTCGCCCCCGCCTTTGGCAGAAATTGCGTCAGTCCGCCGCCCCGGCGCGTGCCGCCAGGGTCGGCGACAACGCGCGACGCACCTCGTCAACATAACCGAATGCACGCATGTCGGTCATGCGCTGGGGGAAGAGAATTCCGTCGAGGTGGTCGCATTCGTGCTGCACCACCCGGGCATGGAAACCGTCCGCCTCGCGCGAGAACTCCGCGCCGTCGAGGCCATGGGCGGTGTAGCGCACCTGCCGGAAACGCGGAACGGCGCCGACGAACCCGGGCACGGACAGACAACCCTCGAAATCGAGCGTGGTTTCCTCGGATAGGAACTCGATCCGGGGATTGACGAGCACGGTCAGCGGCACGCCCTCCCTGCCGCCGCGGCCGGGCAACACGCGAAAAACCACCACCCGCAGCCCGACATGGACCTGCGGCGCGGCCAGCCCCGAGCCGTCGATATCCTCAATGGTCTCGATCATGCCGGCCACCAGACGCCCAATCGCGGGCGCCGTCGGGTCCTCGACCTCGGCGGCCCGGCGCTTGAGAACGGGGTGGCCCATACGGGCAATCTTTAAGATGGCCATGGCCGGGAATATGGAGTGCCCGCCGGTCCGGGTAAATCTCCAGGTTCGTCGCCGGGCTTCGCCCCCCCTGGGTGGCCGAGGGTGGCCGAGATGCGCCTACCTTCCGCCCCCCCCCCCAAGGCCCCCCAGCCGGTCGAGGCTCAGGGCCGGATCCGCCGACGGGGTGGAATCCGCCCCCCAGCCGGTCAAGGCTCGGGGATTTGCCACCTCACCCCTTCACAGACCAGGGGGATTGTGTTACCCACTCGCCCCTCGCCGTGGCACGATTTCTTGGGTGCCGCGAACAGGTATTTTGGCCCCTCGCGGAGGGGTCCATCGGGAGTGACGGTCATCGTCCAAGTCATCGTACGCGACAACAACGTCGATCAGGCGCTGCGCGCGCTGAAGAAAAAGATGCAGCGCGAGGGCGTGTTCCGGGAGATGAAATTGCGCCGGCATTTCGAGAAGCCGTCCGAGAAGCGCGCCCGCGAGCGCGCCGAAGCGATTCGACGTTCGCGCAAGCTCCTGCGCAAGCGCATGGAGCGCGAAGGCTACTAGGGCCAGCCCACTCCCATTCACCAGAGGGCGGCCCGATCCTGGGCCGCCTGGCGTCCGAGAAAAACGGCGCCACCGCGGCAAAGCGGTCGGCGCCGTTGCATTTTCGAGGACGGCCATGACCATGACGCAGCCGAACGCCACCCCCGAATCCCGGACCGGACAAAGTGTCTCCTGGCGCATCGCGACCCAGGCGGACGCGGCGGATATCGCGCGCATCTACAGTCAGGGCATCGCCGAACGCATCGCGACCTACGAGACCGAGCCGCGCTCGCCGGCCGAGATCGCGGCCCGGCTC
>CAMAPP010000173.1 GCA_945860095.1 Rhizobium sp. Q54
TGATCGCGTTCAACGGCGTGCGCAATTCGTGGCTGACGGTCGCGAGGAACTGCGACTTGCTACGATTGGCCCGCTCGGCCGCGTCGCGCGCGCGCTCGAGCTCGATCGCGCGCTTGGCGCCGCGCAGCACGCTGACGCGCAACAGGGCAAGCGCGCTGCCCATGCCGAAATACTGCCCGCGCCGGGTCAGGATGAAACCCCGCATGAGGGCCGAGGATTCCTCGTCCGCGATCCGAGCCTGCAATTCGTCGACGTTCATGTCCGCTTCGACGATCAGCGGCTGGCGATCCATGATGCGCGTGATCGGCCGATGCTCGAACAGCGCGCGACCGTACCGGCTCGACCACAGCGTCATCATGTCCTGGCGATTCATCAGCCCGACCGGCCAGCCGTTATCGACGATCGGGACCGCGATCAGCTCGCGATCACGCTCGAACAGCGAAAAGACGGTGCCGCACGTCACCTTGGTTTCGATCGGTGCGATCGTGAGCGCGTGCGAGGCAAGCGTGTCTTCGGTGCGCCCGCCGGCAAGACGACGATATTTAGCAAGGAAAGACATGGCCCGACATCCGCCTGTATGTGCGGATGAATGATAGGCCGAAAATTCTTAACCGCCCGTGACTCGTTGTAAGATAAGCCCTTGTTAAATAATCATATTGTCACAAAACTGCAATGCATGCGGGAGCCAATGCACCCAGGATTTGAGCCGGCGTGGAGCCAGGGTGCGGGCGTGAAAATTCCAATGGTAGTTAATATTATCGGGATTATCCCGGCCGGATTTGCCCTGGCATTCGGCGCGGGATCGAGAACTGGTGGAGCTGGACGGAATCGAACCGACGACCTCCACAATGCCATTGTGGCGCTCTCCCAACTGAGCTACAGCCCCAAAATTCTCGATCCGCGATCGAATCTCGATCTTTGGACCCTCGGACGCGCGCTTGGGCGGCGCGGCACCGGAATTTGAGCAGAGCGCCCGAACCCGGCTCGGTGCGCCCGAAAATCACCTCATGCGCCCGAAACTTACGGCGACACGGCGCCGTGGCGCAACCCCTGGGGGTTCTAGCGCTCTTCCTCTTCGGCGTCCTCGGCGACCTCGACCGCGGCTTCGTCCTCGGCGAGTTCGTCCGAATCCTCGATCAAGTCCTCGGCGCCCTCCTCGTCCTCGGCCGCCACGGCCTCGGGGATGACCTCGTCGTGCACCTTGGCTTTAGCGGGCACCACTGGCTTCGCGGCCTTGGCCTTGGCCGCCGCCGCGCGCCCGCGCCCGCGCCGGCTCTTGGTGAAGACCTCGGGCTCGAACTGGGCGGAGCATTTCGGGCACACGATGGGAGTACGTCCGAGATCGTAAAATCGGGCGGCGCAACTCAAACACGTGCGTTTGGTGCCCCAAGATGGCTTGACCACGTGGACAACTCCAGCGATGACGGTGTTGGCGGTTCGGGGTGGGGCTGCCAATTGCCATGATCGCCAGAGACTGTCAAAAGCAAATTTTGGGGTCCTTACCGGCCCGAGACGGAAACGGTCCCGCGCGAACGGCGATTCGGCCGCTCGGCCGGGGTGCCGCGACCGCCCCTTTCCCGGCCGTCCGCACGGCCCCGTTACGAAGGAACTCGCCATGAAGGCGACCGCACCATCGCCGCCAACCCCACACGCCGCCATGCGCGGGGCACAATGCGCCCGGCTCTGGAAAGCACAGCCCCATTGCCGCAAGGCCCAGCCCCGTTGCCGCGAGGCGTGGTCATGAGCGGCCTTCGCGCCCGCGCTTCGGGCGCGTTGTCGGGCCAGACGCGCGTGCCCGGCGACAAATCGATTTCCCATCGCGCGCTGATGACGGGCGCGGTCGCCATCGGCACGACAACCATCTCGGGCCTGCTCGAAGGCGACGATGTCCGCCGAACGGCGGCGGCGCTCGGCGTGCTGGGCGTCGTCATCGAGCGCCGGGCGCCCGGCGAATGGCGGGTCGAGGGCGTCGGCGTTGGCGGCCTGGGCGAACCCGCGGCAGTGCTCGACATGGGCAATTCGGGCACGGGCGCGCGCTTGCTGATGGGTCTCGTTTCGACCCATCCCTTCGTCAGCCATTTCACGGGCGATGCCTCGCTGGCGCGCCGGCCCATGGGCCGGGTGACCGAACCGCTCCAGCGCATGGGCGCGGAATTCATCACGCGCACCGGCGGACGATTGCCGCTGGCGGTCATCGGCACGGACATGCCCGTGCCCATCGTCTATCGCCTGCCGGTCGCTTCCGCGCAGGTGAAATCGGCGATCCTGTACGCTGCGCTCAATGCGCCGGGCGAAACCACGGTCATCGAACCCGAGCCCACGCGCGACCACAGCGAGCGGATGCTGCGCCATTTTGGCGCGACCGTTCGCGTGACCGATGCCGAGGGCGCAAGGGCGGTGACCATCGGCGGCCAATGCGAGCTCGTGGGCAAGGCTGTCGCCATCCCCGCCGATATCTCCTCTGCCGCCTTCCCGCTCGTCGCGGCGCTGCTCGTCGAGGGCAGCGAGATCGCCCTGCCCGGCATCGGCGTCAACCCATTGCGCGCGGGCCTGCTCGAAACCCTGGCCGAGATGGGCGCCGACATCGCGCGGGCGAACGCGCGCGAACTTGCGGGCGAGCCCGTCGCCGATCTCCGCGTGCGCGCCAGCGCCCTGCGCGCGGTCGATGTGCCGGCTGCGCGCGCGCCGCGCATGATCGACGAATATCCGATCTTGGCCGTCGCCGCGGCCTTCGCGCGCGGCACCTCGCGCTTCCGGGGCCTGGCCGAACTGCGCGTCAAAGAAAGCGACCGTCTCGGCGCGGTCGCGCGCGGCCTGACCCAGTGCGGCGTCAAGGTCGAGATCGACGGCGACGATCTTTTGGTGCACGGCACGGGCCGGCCGCCGCGGGGCGGCGCGCGTATCGCGACCGAACTCGACCATCGCATCGCCATGGCGTTCCTGGTCTTGGGTCTTGCGAGCGAGCAGCCGGTCGCAATCGACGACGCCCAGCCGATCGACACGAGCTTTCCGGGCTTCGGCGCGCTGATGGGTGCACTGGGCGCCGATATCGCGCCAGCCGACGATCCGCCCATGATTGAATCGATTGAATCCAGGGCGGCCGAAACCGGGGCGGGGGGCCAGAAATGGTCATGATTGTCGCCATCGACGGCCCGGGTGCCGCGGGCAAGGGCACCGTCGCCCGGCGCCTAGCCGAGCATTTCGGCTATGCCTATCTCGACACCGGCAAGCTCTATCGCGCCGTCGCCAAGCGCCTGCTGGCAGCCCATGCCGATCCGGGCGATGCGCAAGCCGCCGAGGATGCCGCCCGGACGCTCGGCCCCGAACACCTGGCCGACCCGGACCTGCGGCGCGAGGAGGTGGCACGCGCCGCGGCCATCGTGGCCCAGGACAAGGGCGTGCGCGCCGTCCTGCTGGACTTCCAGCGCCGCTTCGCCGCCCACCCCCCCGGCGGGGCGCCGGGGGCCGTGATGGACGGCCGGGACATCGGCACCGTGGTCTGCCCGGACGCCCCCGCCAAGTTGTTCGTTACCGCCGCCGCCGCCGAGCGCGCCCGCCGCCGCACCCTCGAGTTGCGGGAACGGGGCGAGGAGGCTATATATGCCCGCGTTTTGGAGGAGCTTGAGGTCCGCGACAGGAGAGACTCCGAGCGGACCACGGCACCTTTGGCCATAGCCAAAGACGCCCACGTGCTCGACACGACGGAACTCGACGCCGACGCGGCCTTTGCTGCGGCTTTGGTGTTTGTCGTCGCTCGGCGCGCGTCGCGCCTCGTTTGAGTTTTCCCGAACCCGGGACACGCGCGCGGCGCCAGCCGCTGGCTTCGTGCGCGCCTTCATAGCGGCAGACCGCCGGAAACAACCGGCCGGCCCGAACGTGATTT
>CAMAPP010000174.1 GCA_945860095.1 Rhizobium sp. Q54
GTGAAAGCGCAGCGCGCCGTTCGATTTCGTGCGCGCATAGGACGACAGGAACGCCCCGCCCGGGTCCTGCATCTGGCCGTAGCGCTCGCCCACGCCCGGCCCCTCGTCCGAGATCGTGCGCATCATTTCGCCGAATCGGTTCTGCGTGACGGGCGTGCCGATATGGCAGCCGAGACCGAAATAGAGACGCCGGATGTCCTCGATTGCGTAGCGATCGACCGGCATGCCCTGGAGGCGAAAAATCCCCGTGCCCTCTTCGAGTTCCGCGCGGATTTCCTCGATTAGCGGCGCAAAGGCCGGCAGGGAAAAATCGTCCTTGCCGAGTTTCTCCCACGCCATGCCGCGCGTACGGTTCACGGCGCGGTCGAGATCGGCCAGATGCTCGGGGCCGAGATCGCGAATCCATCGCTTGGTAGCGCCGATTTCTGCACCGGTCCAAACATGGGGACCGGCGAAGGGGCGAATCTTCGTCATGGTGAACCTCTTGGCGAACCTCTTACCCAAGGCAGACGCAAGGAATGCACAAGGGTCAAGCCGCCGCGCTACACCCCCGCGATACAATCCATGAAGGCGCCGGCGAATGCCGCGAACCAGCCGCCCCACCACGATCACCTTGGGGAATTTCCGCACCTGCAGCAAGGCCCGCGAAGAATCCCGGCGCCAAAGTGGCGGAAAGACCCACGAAGAATCCTGGCGCCAAAGTGGCGGCAAGGCCCACAAAAAATCCTGGCGCCAAAGTGGCGCCAGGGGTCAAGACGAAAGCTTCGCGTGGTTGGGGAAAATGTCCCCAGATGGCATTGGCGCGCGGTTAAGACGCCCGGCGCGCGTGCATGAAGCCGACATTCAAAAGCGACGCATCCGCTTCGCCCTGGACGGCTTCCGGCCGCTGTTCGGGGCGCTCGCGCGTCTCGTGGCGGCGGGGGGGGATGATGCCGACAATGGGCGGTCCGCGGCGCGTCTGAGCGTGTTGGGAACGGCCGTTCCGCGAGCCTCCACCCGGACGATGATCCCGGTGCTTGGTGTCGCCCGATTGATTGGCCGAACGGCCATGATTGGCATGGGCGTGACCATTGCGTACGGGCGCGGGCCCACGCGGCGCGTGGTCGCGATGGCTCGGCACCGTGCCTGTCGCGGGGATGGACTGGCGGATGAGCTTTTCGATGTCGCGAAGAAACGGCAATTCGTCCCGGCTGCAAAGCGAAACCGCTTCGCCGGCGGCGCCGGCGCGCGCGGTGCGGCCGATGCGGTGGACATAGGTGTCTGGGATGTTCGGCAAGTCGAAGTTCACGACATGGCTGATCCCGTCCACATCGATACCGCGCGCCGCGATGTCGGTGGCGACGAGCGTGCGCACATGACCGTTGCGGAAGGCGGCCAGCACGCGCTCGCGCTGGGGCTGCGACTTGTTGCCGTGGATGGCTTCAGCGGCCACGCCCGCGCGTACGAGATCGCGCACGACCTTATCCGCGCCGTGCTTGGTGCGGGTAAAGACGAGGCTTCGCTCGACGCCCGCGCCCTTGAGTAGATTGGCGAGAAAGTCGGGTTTGGCGGCGCGGTCGAGATGGATCACGCGCTGGGTGACCTTTTCAACCGTCGAGGCCACGGGGGTGACGGCGATGCGTTCGGGATCGCGCAGCATGTGCTTGGCGAGGTCTGCGATCTCCTGCGGCATGGTCGCCGAGAAGAACAAGGTCTGCCGGCGGAGCGACAGCTTGGCGACGATCTTGCGGATGTCGTGGATGAAACCCATGTCGAGCATCCGGTCGGCTTCGTCGAGCACGAGGATTTCGACCTCGTTGAGCGTGACCGCGCGGGTGTTCATCAGATCGAGCAGCCGTCCCGGCGTCGCGACCAGAACCTCAACGCCGCCGATGAGTGCTCGCACCTGCCGGTTTATCGGCACACCGCCGATGACCAGCGCGGTGGTGACGCGCATGTGTCGGCCATAGGCGCGAAAGCTGTCGAGAATCTGGTTGGACAATTCGCGTGTCGGACTCAGCACCAGAACGCGCGCGGTCTTGTGGCCCGGGCGCCGACGATCGGCAGCCAGGCGATGGAGGATGGGCAGAGCGAAGGCCGCGGTCTTGCCGGTGCCGGTTTGAGCGATGCCGATCACGTCCCGGCCGGTCATCGCCACGGGGATGGTGGCGGCCTGGATGGGCGTGGGCGTGAGGTATTTTTCTTCGGCTAGGGCACGAATAAGGGGTTCGGCCAAGCCGAAATCATTGAAACTCGTCAATGTATGATTCTTTCTTGTTATGCTTCGGCCGGATTCGCGGATTTTTGCGCGGAATCCCAGCTCGGGCGTGGGTGCCAAACACCCCGCGTGATCTGGGCTGTCGGGTCTGATTGAGAGGGGCGAACCAAGGGCCGTTTGAGGGCTCTTACACGCGGTTCGCAGGCGGTCATTCTTGGACCACAAAGTGAATATAGGCTAAATACTTGAAAATTGCAAGATGTTGCACCGCACCATAACTTCGGGGCGGTATTTAGAAATGATATAGTATTTCAAATTAACATTTCCCATGGCGCCGTTTTGTTCAATTGCGCCGCCGCCATCGCCTAGCCGCCGGCCCCTCGCGTGGTCTAAGCTTTTCGCGCTGCCACCCGGTTTCCGGGTGACCGATTCAGGGGAGAACGAACTTGGCGATCGCGATCCATCCATCAGTCGACGGCGGCGTGAAGCCGGGCAAAGCGGGTTTTGCGGGCGGTACGCTGCGCTGCAAGTGCGCATCCAAGCCGGTCGAGATCAAGGTTGCGGCCCAGACCGCGCACAACCATGTCTGCGGTTGCACCAAGTGCTGGAAGCCCGCGGGTGCCACGTTCTCGATGGTGGCCGTGGTTTCGCGCGACAAAGTGAGCGTCGCGGCGAACGGCGACAAGCTCAAGATCCTCGATGCCTCCGCCGCCATCCAGCGCCATGTCTGCTCGGGCTGCGGCACGCACATGTACGGCCGCATCGAGAACAAAGGTCATCCGTTCCATGGCCTCGATTTCATCCACACCGAATTGTCGGCGGAAGACGGCTGGTCGGCGCCCGAATTCGCGGCCTTCGTGTCTTCGGTCATCGAATCGGGTACCAAGCCTGATCAGATGTCCGCCATTCGCGCGCGCCTCAAATCGCTCGGACTCGAACCGTACGATGCGCTCTCGCCACCGCTCATGGACGCGATCGCGACCCATGTGGCGAAGGCCAAGGGCGTGCTCAAGTAACCGTGCGCGCCACCCTGCCCGGCGTTCAGGCGCCGGGCAGGATTTTCAGAACTTTCTCCGGCGGCCGGCCGATGGCGGCTTTCTTTCCGCAAACGACAACCGGGCGCTGAAGCAGAATGGGATGGGCCGCGATCAATGCGGCCACGTCCTTTTTCGACAGCGCCGCCGCCTTCTTGCCCGCCTTGGCGAACTCGGCTTCGTTCGTGCGCACAAGGTCCGCCGGCGCCCCGCCGAGCGCATCCAGCAGCCCCTCGACCTCCGCGCGGCTCGGCGGCTCCTTCAAATATTCGCGCACCGTCACCGCGACGCCCCGCCCTTGCAGCAGCGCCAAGGCCTCGCGCGACTTCCCGCAGCGCGCATTGTGCCAGATCGTCACGTCCGGTTTTTTGTTATCCGCCATTTTTTTCCTTTTTCTTCGATCGCGATGGAGCTTTACGAGCGGTGGACGCCGCAGCTTTTCCTATTTTTCACCCTTGCGCTTCTTCCGCGAGCTTTTCGGGAAATCCAGGCGCGCGCAAATCGGTCTTGAGCGCGTCCTCGAGCAATTTCACGACCTCGGTCGACCAGGCGGCCCCGCCGTATCGTTCGCGGCCGAGGACGAATGTCTGGTAGGTCTGCCTAGCGAGGTCG
>CAMAPP010000175.1 GCA_945860095.1 Rhizobium sp. Q54
CTTGAACTGTTCGAGGCGGCCCTTGTCCTGCGCGATGCGCAGCGAGCCAACCTTGTGGAAGCCCGTGGCCTGGCCGGTTTCGGCCTCGAGCCGGCCGTAAAGTTGGGTGGAATAGTGCTGGATGCGCGCCATGTTCATGCTGGCCTCGAAATGCGGCGTATTGCCCGCCGCATGCCAGGTCGAACCGGCCGTCAGCTCGTTGCGCTCCACCAGCACCACATCGCGCCAGCCGAGCTTGGTCAGGTGATAAAGCAAGCTGCAACCGGCGATGCCGCCGCCGATGACCACCACGCGCGCCTGTGTCTTCATGCCCGCCCTATCTTCATCGCCGCCCCGTCTGGCTGTCCGTTTCCACCCAAGGCGCGGACCCACCCAAGGCGCGGACTATGTGTGGCGGGCCGAAGCGCGGTCAAGCGCGGGGCGCAATCCCGGCCTTTCACGTTGCGCTGCACAATCGGATTTCCTTGCGCCGGGCGGGCCATGGGCTAACGTGCCGCGCTTCCCGCGCGCGACATCCCCCGAGGCAGACATGGCCCCCGAGGCAGACATGGCAACGTACAAATCCGATATCGAAATCGCGCGCGAGGCGCGCATGAAGCCGATCGAGGACATCGGGGCGAAACTTGGGATTCCGGCCGATGCGCTGTTTCGCTACGGCCCGACCAAGGCCAAGCTGTCGCTCGATTTCATCGATGGCCTAAAATCCAAACCCGACGGCAAGCTTATCCTGGTGACCGCGATCACGCCGACGCCCGCGGGCGAGGGCAAGACGACGACGACGGTGGGCCTGGGTGACGGGCTCAACCGCATCGGCAAGAAGGCCGTGATCTGCCTGCGCGAACCCTCGCTCGGGCCCTGTTTCGGCGTGAAGGGCGGGGCGGCCGGCGGCGGGTACGCCCAGGTCGTGCCGATGGAAGACATTAATCTGCATTTCACCGGCGATCTGCACGCCATCGGCGCGGCGAACAATCTGCTTGCCGCCATGCTCGACAATCACATGTATTGGGGCAACGAACTCGGCCTGGACGCGCGGCGCATCACCTGGCGCCGCGTGCTCGACATGAACGACCGCGCGCTCCGCCAGATCGTGGGTTCCTTGGGCGGGACGGCCAATGGCTTTCCGCGCGAGGACGGCTTCGACATCACGGTGGCCTCCGAGGTCATGGCGATCTTCTGCCTTGCGACAAGCGTCGAGGATTTGAAGGCGCGCCTGGGCAAGATCGTGGTCGGGCAGACGCGGGAGCGGAAATTCGTGCGCGCCGCCGAGCTCAAGGCCGCGGGCGCGATGGCGGTGCTGCTGCGCGACGCGCTCATGCCCAATCTGGTGCAGACGCTTGAGAACAACCCTGCCTTCATCCATGGCGGGCCGTTCGCCAATATCGCGCATGGCTGCAATTCGGTGCTGGCGACCAAGACCGCATTGAAGCTCGGCGATTACGTCGTGACCGAGGCGGGCTTCGGTGCCGATTTGGGCGCCGAGAAATTCTTCGACATCAAGTGCCGCAAGGCGGGGCTGAAGCCCGCGGCGGCCGTGATCGTCGCGACCGTGCGCGCGCTCAAGATGCATGGCGGCATCGCCAAGGGCGACCTGGGCAAGGAAAACGTCGAGGCGGTCCGGGCGGGCGCCGCCAATCTCGCGCGCCACGTCGAAAACGTGAAGTCCTTCGGCGTGCCGCCCGTGGTGGCGATCAACCGCTTCGTCTCCGACACAGATTCCGAGGTCGCGGCGGTAAGCGAGATTTGCGGCGGCCTCGGCGTGCCGGTCGTGCTGTGCACCCATTGGGCCGATGGCGGCAAGGGCACCGAGGAATTGGCGCGCGTCGTGGTCGGCATCGCCGAATCCGGCAAGGCCGATTTCCAGCCGCTCTATCCCGACTCCATGCCCTTGCTCGACAAGGTGCGCACCATCGCCCAGCGCATCTACCGCGCGCGCGATATCGTCGCCGACAAGGCGGTGCGCGACCGCTTGGCCGAATTCGAGGCGGCGGGGTACGGGCATTACCCCATATGCATGGCCAAGACCCAGTATTCCTTCTCGACCGACCCCAACCGGAAGGGCGCGCCCACGGATCACATCGTTCCGGTGCGCGAGGTGCGCCTGTCGGGCGGCGCCGAATTCGTGGTGGCGATCTGCGGCGAGATCATGACGATGCCGGGCCTGCCCAAGGTGCCGGCGGCGAACTCCATTACCATCAACGAAAAGGGCCAGATCGACGGGCTGTTCTAGCCAGTCGTGCCTTGCCTTCGGAAGCCTCAAGTCCCGAGTTTATATTTCTCCCGATCGGCAGCTTCATCATGCGCTGCGGGGCGAAATGGTGTCAGGGAACGGTGCACTTCCAATCGTCGGTAATTTGGAACGCCAGCTAGCCATTTCCGCAATTCGCGAATTTTGGTTTTTTGATCTGCAGCTGGTCCGATAATTATTCTCCGAATGGGCAGCGCCGCGGGCTTTGCGCCCCGTCCCGTTGCACCATCGAGCCCAACAGGCTCAAATGACGAACGGGCTCTACTTATCGCTGGATGAAAGAAGGGGCTCAGGTCAATTGTGAACCGCCCCGGGATCGCCGGAGGCTCCAACTTCTGAGAAGGTGGAGCCATGATGAGCAAAACGACGAACAAGTACTCGCCTGAGGTCCGCAGCCGCGCGGTGCGGTTGGCCCTCGATCACGAACATGAGTATTCCTCGCGTTGGGCGGCAATCGAAAGCGGGTTTGAAAATTACGCCGTTTCGCCCTTGTAGGCGCGCACGACGCGGCGGGTTTTTTTCTCCGACGCGATCGAGCCGGCCTCGACCAGGCGGACAGCCGGCGTGAAATTATGCGCGAGCCGCACCGCCGCCGCGACCTCGCGCGCCAGCGCGTCGCGCGCGCCGTCGGGCACCTCGCGCGCGATTTCGACCGCGAGCGGCACCGGGTAGTCGATGGGCGGGGCGCGGTCGAGCGTCACGCGAAACTCGCCCGTCAAGCGCGGCCGAAGCCCAAGGATCGTCGCCTGGATCGCGAGCGGAAAGACATTCACGCCCTTGACGATGAACATGTCGTCCGAACGCCCGAGCACGCGGAAGCGAAAATCCGTGCGCCCGCAGCCGCACGGCTCGGTGAACACCTGCATGAGATCGTGGCTGCGCATCCTTTGCAGCGGGCAGGCCTCGCGCCGGATCGAGGTATAGACGATCTCGCCTTGCGCGCCGTCGGCGAAGGGCAGAACGATCCCCGTGTCCGGATCGATGAGTTCGACCACGGCGAAGCCCGTGCCGCCGAAATGGACGTGGTTCAATCGCTCGCATTCGCCCGAATGAAGGCCCAACTCGCCCGTGCCGTACATGTCGCGCGCGACCATGCCCCATTCGTCCTCGATGCGCCGGCGATATCCGGGCACCTGCATCCCGGCCTCGCCCGAGAAGAATCCCTTTCTGAGTCCGATAGCGCGGGGCGTGCGACCGCCCTCGCGCGCGGCCTCGGCCAGGCGCACGGCATAGGACGGGGTGGACCAGATCGCCAACTCGTCCGTCATCGCGGCCATCATGGCTAGGAGTTTTTCCGACTGTCCGACGCCGTAGGGAATCGTCGCGGCACCCAGATTCTCGAAGGTCAGATGGTCCGACAGTCCGCCCGCGTAGAGATTGTAGTTCATGCACTCGAAGACGATGTCGGACGGGCGCAGGCCCATGGCCCAGAGCGCGCCGGCGCCCATCTCGTTGTAGTCGGCGATGTCGCGCCGGGTGAGCCCGATGCGCATGG
>CAMAPP010000176.1 GCA_945860095.1 Rhizobium sp. Q54
GCAGGCGCGCGCGGCGTTGCGCCGCGCGCCGGGGATCACGGTCGTCGATCACCGGGTGGACGAGGGCTACGTTACGCCGGTGGAATCCGCGGGCGAGGACAGCGTTTTCGTTTCGCGCCTGCGCGCGGATCCCACGGTCGAACACGGCCTGGCGTTCTGGTGCGTGGCCGACAATCTGCGCAAGGGCGCGGCGCTGAATGCGGTGCAGATCGCCGAGACGCTCGACCGCCAGTACTTCCGCAAAGCAGCCTAGATTTCGCCAAGACGGCGCGGGCGCGTCACGGGCGCGTCATGGGCGCGTCAGTGGAACAGGCGTCGGATCGCCGGAAGCGAGCTAGCAAGGGCATAGGCGCCGAAGGCGAGCATGATCGTCGCCGACAGGATGTTCACATGGCGCAATAGGCGCTCGGACAGGGTGCCGCGCAACAACCCGGCCCCGCCTGCGATGAACAGCCACCACATCGACGAGCCGGCAAAAACGCCGCCGACCAGTATCCAGGCATCGATCGCCGTCACCACGCGCTCGACGATGCCGAAGGCGGTGAAGATGCCGGCGAAGGACAGGATGGTGATCGGATTGGTGATCGTCAGCGCGAAGGTCGAGGCGAAATAACCGATCGCGCGCGAATTCGATGGTGTCGATTCGGCGACTTCCTTCTCGCGCGTCAGCAGGATGCGCAAGGCCAGAAGGATCAGAAAGACGCCCCCCACCAGCCGCACGCTGGCCTGGTGATCGGCGATCCAATCCGCGACGAAGGACAGGCCGAACGCCGCGATCAGACCGAAGATCGAATCGGCGACCGCGGCGCCCAAGCCCGACACCAGCCCCGCGCGCGGCCCGCGCGCGATCGTGCGGTGGGCGCACAAGACGCCCACGGGTCCGACCGGCGCCGCGATGGCGAAGCCGATGATGATGCCGGTCGCGAACAAAGAGCCGACCATGAAGGCGCCAATCCCCCGAGTTTTCCCGCGATTTGTCTAACCCAGGGCGCGCGCCCTGAACAGAGCCTTGGGTCGCATCCATTCGTCCTGGGTTTCGACCAGGGCCAAATCGCCCGCGCCGCCGCGTCGCGCGCTGGCGCGCATCAGCGCGTACTGCGCACCTAGGGCGCGCGACAAGGCGCGGCCCGGCGGCGCGCCGCGAAGATAATGACCGAGGAAGAAGGCCGCGAAGGTATCGCCCGCGCCGTGAGCGGGCAGATCGAGGCGTGGGGTTTCGCCGAACCAGGCCCGGTGGCGCTCGACCGCGAGCACGCCTAAGCCGCGCGCGGTTTCGATGCCCTTGACGACGACGAGGCGCGGGCCCGCTCGGAGCAGGCGCCGCGCCGCCGCCAGCGCGTCCTCGCGGCTCGCGCAGGGCCGACCGGACAATTGCTCGAGCTCGAAGACATTGGGCAGCACGATGTCCGCCATGGCGAGGGCCCGGTCGCGGAAGAACTCCATGATGCCCGCGCGGACATAGAATCCGCGCCCGCGCTCGCCCATCACCGGATCGAGCGCGTAGAGCGCGCGGCCGTTGCGTGCCTTGACCCGGCGCACGGCATCGAGCGCCACGGCGCCGTTCTCGGCCGCGCCGAGATAGCCCGAGATCACCGCCCCGCAGCGCGCCAGGGCGCCGAGCGCATCGAGCGCGGCGAGCTGTTCGGCCAATTCCGCTTCATCCGTCACGCGGCCGCGAAACGCGCCGTGCGCGGGATGATGGGCGAGGCGTACCGTGTCGAGCGCCCACACCTCGTGGCCCAGGCGCTGGAGCGGTAAGGTCGCGGCGCAATTGCCGACATGGCCGTAAACGACCGAGGACTGGAAGGACAGCACGTTCATGACCCCACCTTGCCACGGCCCGCCCGCCCTTCGATAGTCGCGGACGCCGAGCGGGGGGAAAACCATGCGCAGCCGACCGCGCCGCAGCGCGCTTTACATGCCGGGCTCGAACCCGCGCGCGATGGAAAAGGCGCGGGCCTTGCCGGCCGATGTCCTGATTTTCGATCTCGAGGACGCGGTCGCTCCCGATGCCAAGGCGGCGGCGCGCGATCGGATTTTGGCCGCGCTCGGCGCCGGCGGCTATGGCCGGCGCGAGATCGTCGTGCGGGTAAACGGCCTGGGCACGAAATGGGGCGCGGACGATGTGCGGGCGGTCGCGCGTTCGGGGGCGGACGCGCTGCTCCTTCCCAAGGTCGAAAGCGTCGAGACCATCCGCCAGGCGGCCCATGGTTTGGCCGAGGCGGGCGCGCCTTCCTCGCTCGCCATCTGGTGCATGATCGAGACGCCGCTTGGCGCGCTCAAATCGGCCGCGCTTGCGGGCGCCCATTTCCGGCTTGGCTGCTTGGTCATGGGCACCTCGGATCTCGCCAAGGATCTACACGCGAGCCACACGCGCGAGCGGCTGCCGCTGCTGACGGCGCTCGGCCTCTGTCTGTTGGCGGCGCGCGCCCACGGTCTCGCGATTTTGGACGGCGTCCATCTCGATCTGAACGATGACGTGGGCTTCGCCGCTGCGTGCCGGCAGGGCGCGGAGCTTGGCTTCGACGGCAAAACCCTCATCCATCCGAAAACCATCGCGGCGGCGAATGCGGAATTCGCGCCGCGCGCGGCGGAGGTGGCGGAGGCCAAGCGCCTCATCGCGGCCCATGGGGTAGCGATCGCCGAGGGCAAGGGCGTGGTGCTCGTGGACGGGCGGTTGGTCGAGAATCTGCATGTCGAGGAGGCGCGCCGCCTGATTGCCCTGGATGCGGCGATCGGCGAACTCGGCGCGACCTAGAGGACGCGCCCGGCGCGATTCCCGGCTGGCACGATTCCCAGCCGGCGCGATTCAATGCGTGGCGCCAGGGGCGCGATTCAATGCGTGGCGCCAGGGGCGCGATTCAATGCGTGGCGCCAGGGGCGCGATTCAATGCGTGGCGCCAGAGGCGCGATTCAATGCGTGGCGCCAGAGGCGCGATTCAATGCGTGGCGCCAGAGGCGCGATTCAATGCGTGGTGTCTGGTGCCCGTCGGCGCGTGGCGCCGAGTTCGCGCACGCGCGCATGCGCCGCGTCGAGGGCCGAATTCCATAGCGTGCCGAAGCCATGCGCGCGCAAGGGGACAAACGCCGCCTCCGCGACCCCGCCCTTGGTCGCGAGGATTTCGACCAGCGCTTCGTGGCCGGTATCTTTGTTCGCCGCCATCATACGCGCGGCCGATTCGAAGAACGATGCCGCAAGCAGTCGCGCCGTGCCCGGTTCGATGCCGTGATCGGCGGCCCATTCGGCCGTGCGCCCGAGCAGCTCGTGGCACAGTGTGTAGGCGATCGCGGCGGCGGTCGCGGTCTCGAGATCGGCTTCGCGGGCGAGCGTCACGACCTGGCCGAGGCGGGCGAGCAAGGCCATGGCCTCGCCGTCATGCGGAAACATCGCGGTCGGGCTCGCGCCGAACTCGGCCGAGGTCATGGGCAGCGCGCGCACGACGCGCGCGATCCCGCCGCTTGCGCGCCGCAATTCGTCCGCTGAAATCCCGGCGCAAACCGATAGCAGCAGCTGATTGCGCCGCCACGCCAGACCCGCGACGGCCGAAGCGGCGTCGGACGGGCGGGTCGCGAGAACGACGGCTTCGGCTCGCGCCACGACTTCCGCATTGTCGCGCGCGACCCCAACACCTTGGCGCGCGAGGCTCGCCACTTCCGAGCCGCGCGGCGCCAATAAGATGTGCGTGGGTGCGATGCCGGCGCGCAAGAATCCCCGGACCAG
>CAMAPP010000177.1 GCA_945860095.1 Rhizobium sp. Q54
GATCGCGGCGCCGGCGTCGCCGAAGCGCTTGCTCTCCATCATGTCCTCGACCGCCGCCAAGCCCTCCGCGACCGTGCGCGCGACCACCACGCCCTTGCCCGCCGCAAGACCATCGGCCTTGACGACGATGGGCGCGCCTTCGCCCCGGATATGGGCCTTGGCGGCCTCGGCATCGCGAAAGCGCGCGTAGCGCGCGGTCGGCACGCCCGCCTTGGCGCAAATATTCTTCATGAAGCCCTTCGAGCCTTCGAGGCGCGCGGCGGCGGCGGACGGCCCGAAGGCCTTGATGCCCGCGTCTTCGAGCCGGTCGACGAGGCCCGCGACCAGCGGCGCCTCGGGGCCGACGACGACGAATTCGATGTTCCGCTCGCGCGCAAAACGCACGATACCGTCAACATCGTCGGCCTTGATGGCCACGCAGGTGGCTTCCTCGGCGATGCCGGCATTGCCGGGCGCGCACCACAGCTCGTCCGCCAGAGGTGAGCCCGCCAAGGCCCAGCATAAGGCGTGTTCGCGCCCGCCCGATCCGACGACGAGAACCCGCATGATCGCGCCAACTTCCCTGGTTTTGGCGCGGCATTCGCCTGCGCCCGAGGACGGGGCTATCATAGGGGCCGTGGCCCATGGCTGACAAACTTTCCGATCTGGCGCGCCCCGCGTCCCCGAACCTGCCTGAATTCTCGGTCGGCGAAATATCGGCCGCGCTCAGGCGCACGCTCGAGGACAATTTCGGCCGGGTGCGCGTGCGCGGCGAGATCAGCGGCTTCAAGCGTCCAGGCTCGGGCCATCTCTATTTCTCGCTCAAGGACGAGGCTGCCGTGCTCAACGCGGTGTGCTGGCGCGGCACGGCGGAAAAGCTCGGCCTCGCGCCCGAGGACGGCATGGAGGTGATCGCCACCGGGCGGATCACGGCCTATGCCGCGCGCTCGTACTACCAGATCGTGGTCGAGGCGATCGAGGTCGCGGGCGAGGGCGCGCTGCTCAAATTGCTCGAGGACCGGCGGCGGAAATTGCAGGCCGAAGGCCTGTTCGATTCGGCGCGCAAGCGCAAACTGCCCTATCTTCCGGACGTCATCGGCGTCGTCACATCGCCCACGGGCGCGGTATGGCGCGACATCCTCCATCGCCTGGCCGACCGCTTTCCCCGCCACGTTCTGCTCTGGCCGGTGGCGGTGCAGGGCGAGGGCGCGGCCGAACAGATCGCGCGCGCGATCCAAGGCTTCAACGCGCTTCTCCCCGGCGGGCGCGTGCCGCGGCCGGACGTGCTCATCGTCGCGCGCGGCGGCGGTAGCCTCGAGGATCTTTGGGCGTTCAACGAGGAAATCGTCGTGCGCGCGGCGGCGGCGAGCGAGATTCCCCTCATCAGCGCGGTCGGTCACGAAACCGACACCACGCTCATCGATCACGCCGCCGATGTGCGCGCGCCCACCCCGACGGCGGCCGCGGAAATGGCCGTGCCGGTGCGCGCGGAATTGCTCGCCGACGTGCTCGGCCACGCCCGGCGCATGGTGACGGCGGGCTCGCGGCTTTTGGGCGAGCGGCGGGTGCGCGTGGAAGGCCTCGGCCGGGGCTTGGGCGATCCCAGGCGCCTCGTCGAGCAAGCGGCACAGCGCGTCGATTTCGCCGCGGAAACCATGGCGCGCGCGGTTCGCCTCTGCGCCGAACGGCTTGGCGCGCGCGTGGGCGAACTTGGCGCGGCCTTGCCCCATCCCAAGCATGTCGTCGCGGTCAAGACGCAGGAGCTTAACGGCATGGCGCGCCGTTTGCGCCCGAAGCTCGTCGCGCAATCGATCCGGCAGTTCCAGAAGGACTCGCGCGCGCTCGGCGACGCGCTCCGCGCCTCCTGCGCGCGCCTGGTCAGGGAACGGCGCGCGCGCTTTGGCGCCGTCGGCGCCGTGCTCGAATCGCTGTCCTACGAGCGCGTGCTCGAACGGGGCTTTGCGCTGGTGCGCGACGCGGCGGGCGAACCCGTGACCAGCGCGGCGGGCGTTCGCTTGGGCGAACGCATCGCCATCCGCTTTCGCGACGGCGAGCGTGCGGCGGACATCGCCGATGGCGAAGCGGGCGCCAAACGCGCGGCCACGCCCGGAAAGCCGCCGGGCAGGGGCGGTTCGGGCACGGGTGGTCCGGGCACGGGCGGTCCGGGCATGGGTGGTTCGGGCAGTGGCAGTCCGGGCACCGGCGGCCAAGGCAGCCTGCTCTAACCGTGCTGCATCGCTTGGGGATTTTCTTTTTCCTTGGGCTTTTCGCCCTCGCTTGCGTGCCATCGCTCGGCGCGCGCGGCGAGGACGCGGTGCGCCTCGACGGGCCGCTCGTGCAAGGCGGTCTGGTGCGCGGATTTGCGCCCGAGCGCGCGCGCGTGACGCTGGACGGCGCGGTGGTTCCGGTGGCCGAGGACGGGCGGTTTCTTCTCGGCTTCGGCCGCGACCATCCGGCGAACTCGGTGCTGGAAGTCCACCTGCCGGGCGGCGCCTCGCTGCGCCGCGAGCTTGGCATCGAACAACGCAGCTACGATACCCGCCGCGTCGCGGGCCTGCCCCCGCGCTTGGTCAACCCGGACGCCGAAGGCTTGCGCCGCATCGCCGCCGACCGCGCGCGCATCGTGGCCGTGCGCGCGGCACCGCCGACGCCGCCCGTATTCGCCTCGGGGTTCGCCTGGCCCGCGCTCGGCCCGGTGTCGGGCGTCTTCGGCAGCCAGAGCATCATGAACGGCGAGGCGCGCGCGCCGCATAACGGGGTCGATGTGGCGGCGGCCATCGGCGCGCCGGTCGGCGCCATGGCCGATGGCACGGTGGTCCTGGCCGAGCACGACATGTATCTAACCGGCCAGAGCGTGCTCCTCGATCACGGCTTGGGCTTGAATTCGGTTTACATCCACCTGAGCGAGATCGCGGTCGCGGCGGGCGCGCGCGTGCGCAAGGGCCAGATCATCGGCCGCGTCGGCGGCACCGGGCGGGTCACGGCGCCCCATCTCCATTGGGGCGTCAATCTCGGTCAGACGGCCTTGGATCCGGCTTTGCTCGTGGGGCCGATGCCGCCCTTGGCGCCATAGGCCTCAGCGCAAGTACGGCGCGAGCAACCGGTCGAGCGCCGCTTCGTCCTGCCACGCCACGCGCACGCGCACCTGCTCGATCATCGCGCGCGCCTCGACCGGCAGGCGAACATGGTCCTTCGCCGTCGTCACCGGCTGTGCGCCGAGCGCCTGGGCGTCCTCGCTGATCGCCATGATCTCGTCGGCGGTGAAGACGTGGTGATCGGGAAAATCGCGCGCTCCGACGATACGCGCGCCCAACGCCGCGAGCGTGTCATGGAACTTCGCCGGCCGCGCGATGCCGGCGACGGCGAACACCGCGCGCCCCGAAAAGCGCCTTGCCGCCGCGTCCGGCTCGACGCGGGCGCGTAGGATCGGCATGCGCCCGCCGATCGCCGCCGCGATGTCGCGCTTGTCCTCGCCGAGCACGACCGCCCCTTGGGCGCGGGCGAGCCCGGCGGCCAAGGTTTCGCGCAAGGGGCCCGCCGGCATGACCCGGCCATTGCCGACGAAGCTCGCGCCGTCGAACACCAGGAGCGATAGAGCCTTGATGAGGCCCGGATATTGAAAGCCGTCGTCCATGACGACGAGGCGCGCGCCCGCTTTTGCCGCGGCGCACGCGCCCGCGTGGCGATCGCGCGCCACCCAGGTCGGTA
>CAMAPP010000178.1 GCA_945860095.1 Rhizobium sp. Q54
CCGAAATGACCGGCCCCGATCATGCCGATCCCGATTATGCCGTCCCCGATCACGCCGTCCCCGATCACGCCGTCCCCGATCACGCCGCCCCGATTATGCTGCCCCGATTATGCCGTACCCAATCATGCTGCCCCCGACCATGCCGCCCCAATCATGCTGAAGTTGGGTTCCGCGCCGTCGCCGCCGAAGCGTTCGGGCAGATGAGCGTGCGCCGTCCATGTCTGGAAAAGGGAGCACCTATCGGAGAGGGCATCGAGGGCTCGGGCGCTGCATCGCCGCGAATACTTACACCATTACTTGTATAAGTCGTCGCAAAAACCCCAATGTCTTGTTGCGCGCGATTCCATCGCATGTTAAATAAAAGAGGTGTCGGGGGAGGGACCTCAGGGATCTCTCCGGTGTCCTGGGACAGGACACGCACCCGACACCTCAGGAGCCTTCGCAGGCTCCGCGGTCGCGAAAGCGGCTGGAATCCTCCCGAGCGGCACTCCCAGCGGGCGTTCGACCTCATGAAAGGTTCGAGCGCCCGATGCCGCGCCCCTTGCGGGACGGAGATTCCATAACCGGCGCCCGATGCGATGCGATCCCTCTCGAAGCCGCGTCCATGCCGCGCGGAAACGGCATGGAGCGATCGAATCCGGGCAAAGAACCCCCGAGCAGGAGCTTTGCGCCCATCCCGCGCGCACCCGAAGTGCCACACGGAACTTCGCGGACCCGAATTCTTCGAGACGAACGGACGGCCATCGTCCAAGCGCCGCTCCGAGTTGTCGTCGCACGGCCCGCGGAGGCGGGACATGCGCCGCGCCGCCGCTCCGAGAAGCGGCAACCCTCGTGCTCCGGACGCGCCACGAAGTCGCAAGGGCGATCGTGGCGCCGGTCCAAGTTCGGCCGCGGCGAACCGCCGCCGAACCCGCAACGCGCGACACCGGCTCCGAGGAGACGGCCGCACGCGCCCGGACCGCAAGGTCCGGAAGCCAAGCGGCGGCTTCACGACGAAGACCGACCGCCGGATCCCGGTACGGTGGGGCGCCGCAAGGCCTCCCCGCCGCTTCGCCGGTCGCAATGCGCCCCCGAGCAGAGCCGCAAGACGGGTCCGGCGAATGGACCCAGTTCGCATCGGCAATCGAGACGACCGGCGGAGTACCCGACGGCCTCGCGGCCGCCGCATCGCTCCTTTCGACGAATGTGCCGCCATGACGGCGCCAAATCCGCCTTCGGCCTTGCCGTCCGGTTCGCGCGGCAGAGCCCCGAAGGCTCCGCGCCGCGCTGTTCGGACGCTCGCGCCGACGCTTTCACGTACCATTAATACGAATATTGCGCTTTACTTGAACCGGCAAGACAAAACGCTGTAATTCGTTGAGAAACTTGTGCATGAATTGTGTCTTTTCCAACATTTCACGCACAACTTATCCACATATTTTCCACAAGTCCTTCCGCGCCGTGACACCTATTCCTTTCCGGGGTTTAGGCGCGCCGTCCCCGAAGAGGTGGCCGGGCGGCCCCATGGCGCGGGCCGATTTGGCGAGCTTGTCGTAGCGAGTGGCGTGGCGGGGCGGCGGCGTTAACCGGATGGTCATGGCCGACGCGTTGACTAAGCCTCGAAGCGGGCGATAATCCGCGCCCTGCCAGGGAGATAGGCCGCATGCTCGTCTTTCCGCGCGCTTCCGGCCATCCGGTCCGGCCCTTCAGGTGGAGATCCGCTTCATGAGCAGCCACGAACGGCCGTTATCGCCGCATCTGCAGGTCTATCGGCCACAGTTCACCTCGGTGCTGTCGATCCTGCATCGCCTGACCGGGGTTGCGCTCGCCTTCGGCACGATCATGCTGGTGTATTGGCTGTTGGCGGCGGCGGCGGGCGAGGCGCGCTACGATGAGGCGCGCGCGCTGGTCGGTTCCTGGTTCGGACGTCTTGTGCTGTTTGGCTGGTCGTTCGCGCTGTTCTATCACCTGCTCAACGGCATCCGGCACCTGTTCTGGGATGCCGGTCTCGGCTTCGATTTGAAGCGCGCCTTGATCACGGGCTGGGCGGTCGTCATCGGTTCGGTCGCGCTCACGGCGATCGCATGGTGCGCGGGTTACGCGCTGAAGGGGACGATGTAATGGCCGAAATCTCCCGCCGCACGACGCTCGCGCGCGTCCGCTTTCTCGGCTCGGCCAAGGACGGCACCGCGCATTGGTGGGCCCAGCGCCTGACGGCCGCGGCGCTCGTGCCGCTCGCGCTGTGGTTCGTGGCGGGCATGGTCATCCTAGCCGGTTCCGGCCATGGCCCGTTCGTCGCCTGGCTCGGCCGGCCGGTGCCCGCCGTGCTCATGCTGCTGCTGATCGTCGCGACCTTCCACCACGCCCAGCTCGGCTTGCAGGTCGTGATCGAGGATTACGTGCTCCAGCCGGGTTTACGCATCGCCCTCCTGGTCCTCGTCAAATTCGCCGCATTCGGACTCGGCCTCGCCGCCGTCTTCGCGGTGCTCAAGATCGCCTTCGGAGGCTGAGCGCATGGCCGCATACAACGTCATCGATCACGAATACGACGTCCTCGTCGTCGGCGCCGGAGGCGCGGGTTTGCGCGCGACCTTCGGCTTGGCCGAGAAGGGCTTGCGCACGGCCTGTCTGTCCAAGGTCTTCCCCACCCGCAGCCATACGGTCGCCGCGCAAGGCGGCATCTCGGCCGCGCTCGGCAATATGGGCGAGGACGATTGGCGCTTCCACATGTACGACACCATCAAGGGCTCGGACTGGCTCGGCGACCAGGACGCCATCGAATACATGGTGCGCGAGGCGGTGCCCGCGGTCATCGAGCTCGAGCATTACGGCGTGCCGTTCTCGCGCCTGCCGGACGGGCGCATCTATCAGCGCGCCTTCGGCGGCATGACCACGCATTTCGGCAAGGGCACGGCCCAGCGAACCTGCGCCGCCGCCGACCGCACCGGCCACGCCATCCTGCACACGCTCTATCAACAGGCGTTGAAGCATAACGCGGAATTCTTCATCGAGTATTTCGCGACCGATCTGCTGATGGATTCCGACGGCGCCTGCCGCGGCGTCCTCGCCTGGAGCCTGACCGACGGCACCATCCATCGCTTCCGCGCTAACATGACGATCCTGGCGACGGGCGGCTATGGCCGCGTGTATTTCTCGTGCACGGGCGCGCATACTTGCACGGGCGATGGCGGCGGCATGGCTTTGCGCGCGGGCTTGCCGGTGCAGGACATGGAATTCGTCCAATTTCACCCCACCGGCATCTACGGCGCGGGCTGCCTGATTTCCGAGGGCGTGCGCGGCGAGGGCGGTTATCTGACCAACGCGAACGGCGAACGCTTCATGGAGCGCTATGCGCCCTCGGCCAAGGATTTGGCCAGCCGCGACGTCGTCAGCCGCGCGATCACCATCGAAGTGCGCGATGGCCGGGGCTGCGGGCCGAACAAGGATTACGCCGAGCTGCACATCGAGCATCTCGACCCCAAGATCATCCAGGAACGCCTGCCTGGAATATCCGAAACCGCGCGCATCTTCGCGGGCGTCGATACCACCAAGCAGCCGATCCCGATTCAGCCGACCTGCCACTACAATATGGGCGGCATCGCGACCAATCGCTTCGGCGAGGTGCTGACGGTCAAGGGCGCGGACA
>CAMAPP010000179.1 GCA_945860095.1 Rhizobium sp. Q54
AGCCGGGTCACCCCGGATATCTTGCTTCAGGCCTACGCCGTCGGCCTGTTTCCCATGGCCAAGGCGCGCGACGACCGGGCGGTGTTCTGGGTCGAGCCGCAAGCGCGCGGCGTCCTGCCCCTGGACGGCCTGCATTTGCCGCGCAGCCTGCGCAGGACGATCCGCCGCGGCACCTTCGAAATCCGCATCGACACGGCGTTCGGCGCCGTCATTCGCGCCTGCCGCGAGGCCACGGCGGTGCGCGAAGAGTCCTGGATCAACGACGAAATCGTCGAATTGTTCGAGGCGCTGCACGGCCGAGGGCACGCGCACAGCGTGGAGTGCTGGCACGACGG
This sequence comes from Rhizobium sp. Q54, assembly GCA_945860095.1. Taxonomy (GTDB): domain Bacteria; phylum Pseudomonadota; class Alphaproteobacteria; order CADEGL01; family CADEGL01; genus CAMAPP01. The sequence continues at coordinate 336 of CAMAPP010000179.1, forward strand.
CACGCTCGCCGGCGGGCTCTACGGCGTGGCACTCGGCGCCGCGTTTTTCGGCGAAAGCATGTTCACCCGCACGCGCGACGCGAGTAAGGTGGCGCTCGTCGCCCTGGTCGGCCATCTCCGGCGCGGCGCTTTCAGGCTGCTCGATTGCCAATTCACGACCGCGCACCTGAGGCGCTTCGGCACGATCGAGATAGCGCGCGAGGACTACCGCGTGCGCCTGGCCGCCGCCGCGCGCAAGACGGCGGTTTTCTACCCGGACTTCGCGGGCTTCGAAGAGATTTTGCAATCGACCACCCAGACGTCGTAAACCGGGTGCTCGATCGCCGATAGCGCGGGGCTGGACGCGAACATCCAGCCCTGGAACAGCTCGCCCTTCTTCTCGCCCCTGGACTCGCGCACGACCAGATAGGCCGCGACATCCGGCGGCTCTTCGGGCGGACGCTTGCGGCACGCGCGCACGACGATATCGAGGCCGCCGAAATACACGACCGAATCGACCGGGGCCTCGATCGTCGAGACCCGCGCCGTCACCTTATCGAGGCCGCGCAAGATCGCCGTTTGGCTTTCGAGCCAAACGCCGCCGGCGGGCGCGCCGGATGAAATCAACGCCAAGACGAGCGCCGCGCCGACCCTAGCCGCAATTCGGCGGACCGTATTTCGCATCACGTCGGCTTCCAAGCGAGGAAGCGCAGTCGCACGTAGTCCACGACCCACACGCCCTCTTTGTTGACCAAACGCGGCCGAAGCGCCGCCGTCACCTCGCGCTTCACGACAAGGCGCTCGGTCTCGGGAACGGGCGCGAGAAAGCCGCCCGCGAAGGTATCGAGCCAATCCTCGAGCGGCCCCGGCAAGGGCGTGGGCCGGGGCACGAGCGCGATACGCTCGACCGCGAAGCCGCGGCGCAGAAGACGCGCGCCGTAATCGGCCGCGTCGGGGAAATACCAGGGATTGGCCGAAACGGCATCGAACCCGCGGCGCGCGAGCGCCTGGCCCAGCGCCTCGACCACCGATGCGATATTGCCCGCCCCGCCCATGTCGCCGGCAAATCGCCCGCCGGGCTTAAGCGCGCGCCAGACGCCATCGATCGGCCGGTCGGGTGCGCGCATCCAGTGCAGCGCCGCGTTGGAGAACGCCGCGTCGAACTCGGGCCCGAACGCCAATTCATGCCCGTCCATCAGTCTGGCATCGAGTCCCTTGGCGCGCGCCGCCGCGACTTGCTCGGCGCTCGCATCGACACCAACAACCTCGACGCCCGTCGCCGCCAGCTTCGCCGTCAACACACCGTCGCCGCAACCGAGATCGAGCACGCGCTCGCCCGGTCGCGCCGCGAGCAGATCGAGCAAGGGTCCGGCCATTTCCGGCACGAAGCCGGCGTGGCGCGCGTAGCGCTCGGCATCCCAGCGCTGCATGCGCGGCCGCCGGGCTTAGTTCTCGGTCAGCATGAAAATCGCGCGGCCGAGGAGCTGCTCGAGGACGACGACGTCCTTGGTCTTTTCGATTCGGCCCTTCGGGGGAATCAAATTGCTTGCGCTGCCTGGATCGACCTTGACGTATTTTCCGCCCAGAAGACCATCGCCGGTGATCGAAGCCTCCGTGTCCTCGGGCAATTTGATCTCGCTCGCCAGCGTCATGTGCACGACCACGCGATAATCCGACGGATCGACCGCAAGCGCCGCGACGCTGCCGACCTTCACGCCGCCGATGCGCACGTCGTTTCCGGCCGCAAGGCCGTCGACGCTGTTGAAGCGCGCCTCGATCGCGTAACCGTGCACGGGCTTGAGCGCGCTATTTTCGTAGGCGTAGAAAAGAAACAACCCGGCGACGGCGAGAACCGCCGCGCCCATCGCCGTTTCGACCACGTTTCTCGACATGGCTGGCGTTCCTTCCGTCAAAATCAGGGCTTGCCCGGTCCGGCGGCGCCGGCGGGTTGCGCGCGTTCGGCCGGGGCGGCCTCGGTCTTGCTCTTCTCGGCCTTGCGCGCCTCGGCGCGCTTCTCCGCGCCGCGCACGATCAACTGCAGGACCTGTTCCATGATGACCGAATTCTGCACGTACTGGAACTCGTCGCCCGCGGCCAGGCGGTCGGGCGAGCCGCCGGGCGCCAACATCACGTATTTTCCGCCGAGCAGGCCCTGGCTCATGATCGCCGCGGAACTGTCATTGGGCAGCGCGATGTTCTTGTCGATGCGAAAGCGCACCACGGCCTCTTGGGATTCGGGATCAAAGGTGATTTTCTCGACCGAGCCCACCCGCATGCCCGCAAGCCAGACGGGTGCGGTTTCCGTGAGGCCGTCCACGCTCCGATAGCGCGCGATCAAGGCATAGCCCGAGTTCGAACGCGCATCGACCGTATAGGCAAACGCGAACAATCCAATCAGCGCCGCGATGGTCGCGGCGCCGGCGATGCCTTCGACGGTGGCTCTATCGCGCCGCATGGCGCCGCTCAATCGGGCCGCCAGGGCTCGTAATCGCCCGTGGCGCGCGCGCGCCGCGCTCCAGCGAATTCGTGGCCGGGCGGGCGGTAGGCAAGCGGCGAGCCGGTCAAGTTGGGTTCATGGGCCAGCTGCCACGGCCGGCGCGGCCGATCGCCCAAGGGCGCCGCCGCGACGGTATGGTGCAGCCACGCATGCCATTCGGGCGGCACGCGCGAAGCTTCGGCCTCGCCGTCGTAAAGAACCCAGCGCCGCTCGCGCCGGCCGGAAACGTCGCGCCGTTCCTTGAAGTAACGATTTCCGAACTCGTCGGCGCCGACGAGCGCGCCCTTCATCCAGGTGAACAGCCGGGTGCCGATGGTCATGAAAATCCGAATCCATTACGCCCATGGCGGCAAACAGGCCGCGCGGGGCGGGACTATGGCATCGCCCACCGCACGCGTCCAGATATGCCAAAGCCTGCAAATCCGAGCTTGCGAGGGCTTTTCGCCGCGCGCGCCCGAGCATTGGCGCCGGCGCCGCGCAGGTCCTACCATGCCCCAAGCGCGCGTCCGGCCGCCGGAAATCCGAGCCCCATAGCCATCCCGTCACGCATGATCATCACCCCCTCGCGCGCCTGGACCGGCGTGGTCCTGGCCGTGGTCTCGTCGTTGTGCTTTGCGCTCAACATGACGCTCGGCCGGCTGAGCTACGAATCGGGCGCGGACGCTTTCACGCTCAACCTCGTGCGCATGTCGGCGTTCGCGCTCCTCCTGCTGGCGCTCTTGAAGGCCCAGGGCCGGCCCATCGCCCTGCCGCGCCACCAGGCGGCGTCGCGCAT
>CAMAPP010000180.1 GCA_945860095.1 Rhizobium sp. Q54
GCACACCTCCGCCGTCTTACCCCCGGCCTCCTGCTCCCGCAGGATCGCAATGATCTGCTCTTCGTTGAACCGTGATGCCTTCATCATCCGTCTCCCTCTCGGCGACGGACTCTACTCAAATCTGGAGGAGTTTTAGGGGCTCAGGTCACTTCCACTTGTAAAAGGTCGCGCCGCTGATCCCGTGCGTGCGGCAAACATCCGCCGTCTTTGCACCTGTCTCCTGTTCCCGCAGGATCGCAATGATCTGCTCTTCCGTGAACCTCGATCGCTTCATCGTCCGTCTCCTTCTCGGCGACGGACTCTACCCAAATCTGGAGGACTTTTAGGGCCTCAGGTCATGTCGTATCGGATTCGAACCAGTCCACAAAGATGTGGACTACGAAACAGGCTCCCAGAGAAAAGTGTGCCTATCGAGAGCAGATGCTCGCTGAAAGGTGCTTATCTCGCCGACAGAGAATGAACTGATGACTGCTAACGCCCGGAAGTAGCGCGAGATTTCGGCTTGCTTGCGCAGAGAGGCGGAAACCTCAGGACTGGTTGGTTGACCGTTTCGGATTCGAACCTTCTCTCTGCAACGTGGACCGGAGAGTGATCCGTCAGAACGGCTAGCGTTCCGGATTCGAAACCCAGTCGCCGAGATGTGGACTACGATTTCTGCCTCCAGAGAGAATCGTCGACGTTTAGGCTATTGGGGCTCGCAATAGCCGCTTTTGCCGCTCTAGAGAGAGCGAGATCCTTCGCTAAAGTCCGGAAATGTCGTGAGGATTTGGCATGCTAGTCCAGAGACGCAAAAAGCTCGGGACTGGTTGGTTGGGGGACTAGGATTCGAACCTAGACTGGCGGAGTCAGAGTCCGCTGTCCTACCGTTAGACGATCCCCCAATACGCCGGCCCCAAAAGCGCCGAAACCAAGTGTATCGGGCGGGGCCTTCTCGGGCTGCGATGGCCTCGGGCAGGGGCCGAGGCGCCCGGTCGTTCCCGATGGGTATTTACGCCCTTGCCGTGGCGCCGCGCCATTCAGGGCGATCTGAACTCTGGGCCGGTGTTCTATCGCCGCCCGCGCCGCGAGGCAAGACGCCCGGGCCGCGAGGCAAGACGCCCGCGCCGCGAGGCAAGACGCCACGCTGCCGCCCATTCCTCTATATATCGTATATAGGCAGGGGCCTGGCACGGAACCGAAGCATTCGGCCTAGGCCGGGCACCGGCAAATGTGTGGCCCCGGCGCGAGCCGGGTCCCGGTATGGTCGCCCTCATAGGGTATGGTCGCCCTCATAGGGCATGGCCCTCATGGGGCATGAGAGGAGCAATTCGTGCGGCGAATGAGCGAGGGACCGGCCGGAATCTATGCCGCGGTCGATCTCGGCACGAATAATTGCCGCCTCTTGGTGGCGGAACCGGAGGCGGGCGGCTTCCGGGTGGTCGATTCGTTCTCGCGCATCGTACGCCTGGGCGAGGGGCTGGGCGCGAGCGGGGCGCTCTCGGAGGCCGCCATGGCGCGCACCATCGAGGCCTTGCGCGTATGCGCGGCCAAGATGCGCCGCCGGGGCGTCACGGCCTCGCGCCATGTCGCGACCGAGGCATGCCGCATAGCCGCCAATGGCGGGGAATTTCTCGCTCGCGTCGCGGCCGAAACCGGGCTCGCGGTCGAAATCATCGACCCCCGGGAGGAGGCTTCGCTGGCGGTCGCGGGCTGCGCGCCGCTGTTCGACCGGGCGGTGCCGCGCGCGCTGTTGTTCGATATCGGCGGCGGTTCGACCGAAATCGCCTGGCTTGAAATCGGGCGCGCGACCGCGATCCTCGACGTCGTGTCGCTGCCCTTCGGCGTCGTCAACATGGCCGAACGCCATGGCGGGCGCGCGATCACGCGCGCGGGCTACGATGCCATCGTGGCCGAAATCGCGGGCGCGCTCGCCGAGTTCGAGGCGCGGCACGACATCGCCGCGCGCGTCGCGGCGGGCGAGGTGCAGATGGTTGGAACCTCGGGCACGGTCACGACCCTTGCCGGCATCCGCATGGCGCTGGCGCGCTACGATCGCAGCCGCGTCGACGGCACGTATCTGGAATTGGTCGATGCCTGGGCCATTGCCGAAAATCTGCTGGCCATGAGCCACCAGGAGCGCGTGGCGCAGCCGTGCATTCTCGAAGCGCGCGCGGATTTCGTCGTGCCCGGAGCGGCAATCCTCGGCGGGATTTGCGCGCCATGGCCGGTCAGGCGGCTGCGCGTCGCCGATAGGGGCTTGCGCGAGGGCATTTTGCTCGCCCTTATGGCCGGGGACGGCGTGTGAACGATAGCAAACGCGGCGCAAAGGGCTGGTCCGCGAAGGAACGGGCTTCGCCGAAATCAGGCGAATCGAAATCGGGCCGATCCAAATGGGGCCTATCGAAATCGAGCCTATCGAAATCGGGCGAATCGAAGTCGGGCCTATCGAAATCGGGCGAATCGAAATGGGGCCTATCGAAATCGGGCGAATCGAAATGGGGCCTATCGAAATCGGGTGAATCGAAATCGGGCGAATCGAAATCGGGCCAAGCCAGACCGGACAACCCCAAATCCCGTTTTCCCGTCGGCCGCAAGCTGTCCTCCACATTGTGGCTGCAACGCCAGGCGCGCGATCCCTTCGTCGCCGAGGCCAAGCGCCACGGCTATCTCTCGCGCGCGGCGTTCAAATTAATCGGGCTCGACGACAAATTGCGCCTGCTGCGCGCGGGCTCGCGCGTGCTCGATCTCGGCGCCGCACCCGGCGGCTGGAGTCAGGTCGCCGCGGAGCGCGTCGGCGAAAAGGGCCGCGTCGTCGCCATCGACCTCAAGGAAATGGCGCCGATCCCGGGCGTGACCGCCATGGTGCTCGACGCCTTTGCGCCCGAAGCCGAGGACCGGATACGCGTGGCACTCGGCGGCACGGCCCATGTCGTACTGTCCGACATGTCGCCCGCCGCCACGGGCCACGGCGCGACCGACCGGCTGCGTAGCGCAGGACTCGCCGAATGCGCGATCGCGCTCGCCGTGATTCTTCTCGCGCCTGGCGGCTCCATCGCGCTCAAATTGCTCGAAGGCCCGGACTCGAAGGCGGTCGAGACGATGCTGAAGGCGCATTTCGCCGCGGTGCGACGCGAAAAACCTCCTGCCAGCCGTGCCGATTCGAGCGAGTACTATTTCGTCGCCAAGGATTTTCGCGGGCGTTGAGCGGCGCGCGCGCGCGTCGCGGCCGGTTTGTTATCGGCGGCGGGCTTTGCCTTCGCCGTCGGGTGCACGAGCGGCAGAACGGGAGCGCGCGGCCGGGGGAGTTTTTTGAGCTGGGCAGCGATTTCGGCGGGACGCACGGCCGTCAGGTCCTTGGCGATTTCGCCCGCGAGCTTGACGCCGAGTGCCTTGAGCCGCGCAGGCGGCAGGGCGCGGCGCAGATCGCCGAGAGTCTTGGGCGCCGCCGCGATCACCAATTCGGCGAATTTTCCCGCGTGCCCCGCCAGGCGGTCGGCCACGTCCTGGGCGAAGGCGCGCTTGGCCGCGCGGTGGGCGTCCTCGCGCGCCTCGATCGCCG
>CAMAPP010000181.1 GCA_945860095.1 Rhizobium sp. Q54
CTTCCATGGGCACGCCGAAGCGGTCGAACTCGTAGCGGAAAGCCCCGCGGCCAACCCCGATTTGGATGCGGCCATCGGTCAAGCAATCGGTCTGGGCGATCTCGCCCGCCAACATCCGCATGTCGTGGAGCGGCAGGACCATGACCGCCGTGATGATGGGAATGTGTTTGGTGACCGAGGCCACGCGCACGGCGGTGAGCAGCGGGTTCGGATGGACGAGGGTGTTGAGAAAATGGTGTTCGGGAATCGCGAAGGCGACGAAACCCAGCTCCTCGGCGAACTTGGCCTCCTCCAGCATCTCCTTGTACATGCGTTGGGCCGGATAGCTGGTGTCCGGCCAATAGCACGGCAGGTAAAATCCGAAATCCACCGTCCCGCCTCCACTCGATTTTTAGGCCGCCCGATTTCTAGGCCGCCCGGTTCCGAGACCGATAGTAGGGGGACCGGGGCCGTCCGACCTAGGGGCGTCGATTATCAAATTGACGAAACCGTCAACGCCCATGCGGACGCTAAACGCATCGTCTTCCATACAGGCATGATGCGTTTCGCCGCGAGCAATGACGGTCAATGGGTCACGCCGGGCCGGATGACGCGCGCGGCCTAGCATTCCCGCCCGATCGGGTGGGCGGGTTCATTTCGACCCGGCCGACACCGAATATCCCGGCGGCGTGTGCGAGGACAGCACGGTCGCCAATTTCGAAAGCATCTTCGACACCTCGCCCGGTGCGATGTGTCGGTATGCGATGGTGGGCGCATGGGGACACGGCACGCCGGTTATTCGGGAATGGCGTCCCCGGCGGGATTCGAACCCACGGCCTCAAGATTAGGAATCTTGCGCTCTATCCTGCTGAGCTACGGGGACGGCGGGTAGCTTTATAGCGCGGGCATGGCGCGCACCCAAGGCGCGCCCGGCCCTTTGTTCGAGTGCGCTCGTGTTCGGCCCGCCCTGGTTCGGACGCGTTGGGGCCGCCCGTGATCGCGCGGCGCTCCAGCACCAGGACATCGAGCCCGGCCTTCGCGAGATAGGCGCCGCACGCGAGGCCGTCATGCCCGCCGGCGATGACGATCGCATCGCGCCGCTTGGACATCCCGCCTAGAGCCGTTTCCGTTCGCATGCGCTCACTTCAACGTCTCTAGCCTTTTGTCTTGCCGCATTTTCCGAGTCGTCAGGCGATTCCGCCTGACTTGAAAATGCTCTAGCGCCGCCGCGCCGGGCAGAGCTGGTAATCGGCATTGCCGATGGACGAATAGAATTCGCGGCAAGACGCAAAATCGACCGTCAGGCCGTAGAAGCCGAGATTGGTTTCGGCCGAGATGTGATCGACGCGCGTCGTGAGCGCGTGGAAATCGCCCGTATGCGCCGCGATGACCTTGCGCATCTCGTCGTTAAAACGCACCTCGGTTTGGGCCGGGTTGGTGAAGCCGCCATCGATGCGCAAGAATCGGACCGAGGGCGGATAGGCGGGAGCGATGAAGCCGTAGGGTTCGTGCCCGGTCAGAAGCACGATGCTGGCTTCGGGGCGTGCGATGGGCGGCGCGTCCGTCGTCACCCATCGCGCCGTCCATGCGGCGCGGCCCCAATCGGCGGGCTGCATGGTGAGAACAACGGCGGCGATGGTGAGGACGGCGCCGCACGCGCGCCATCTTAGCGAGAGCGGCAAACGGTCCCAGGCGAGCACGATAATAAGCGGCCCCATCATCTCGAGCGTGATCGCATAGCGGTAGATGCCGAAGAGAAAAATCCACGCCACATAGGCCGCCGCCCAATAGGCAATGACAGGCGCGGCCGCGTCGCGCGCGACGCCGGCTTCGGGTTCGGGCGCGCCCACGCGCCGGCGCCGCCACCAGAACACGGCCGCCGCGATCAGCAAGGCGTAGCTGGCAAGGATGCGGTGGTCCTGAAACTCGACCTCGCCGGTGAGCGCGTTGTCGATGGCATAGGCCAAGGGAAAGGCGAAGATCCGCGCCAGCCATTCGAGCGCGGACACGGGCAGATAGAAAACATGCTTGTACGATTCGAACAGCGCCCAGGGCGAGCGGAAGATGTGGTTGTAAAAGGGAAAGACCGGATTGGCGTAGAGCCGCCAGAGAAGCAACGCCCAGTGCCCGCCGGTCACGGCAAAGCCGCAGACCGCGCCCAGGCCCAAGGCCGCGACGCGCCCGAGACGCGCCAGCGTCGAGCCCGCCGGCACCGCCGCCACCGCCGCCGCGAGACCGGCGCCGTAAATCGCCGAGGACAGCTTCAGTCCGATGGCCAACCCGCCGAGAGCGCCGGCGGCGAACGCGACCGCCAACGCCCAAATACCGCCGGCCGCCAATCGGCCGCGCGCGGCCACGATCAGCCACAGCCCGAACAGCCCGCCCAGGGACACGATGTTGTCGTAATAGGTCGTGCCGAGAAGCGAGAGCATGGTCGCGCCGAAATACGCGAGAAAGGCGAGACCGAAGGCGATTCCGGGGCGGTACTCGATTTCGCCCTTGGGCGTGGTGCGCGCAAGGCACGCCATGGCGATGCCGAAAATCGGAATCGCGTTCAGGCCCTGCACCATGCCGAGCACCAGGCCGATCGCGCGCGCGGGCCATAATTGGGCGACGCGAAAGAACGGCACATCGATCGTAGGATTGAAGAAGGTGGGAACCGAGGCGACGAGGAAATCGTGACCGTAGCGGTCGTTCACCCAGGCATAGGCGTTGTAATAGTGGTAATTGCGCAGGTCCCAGTTCGAATCCATCTCGAACGCGAGGACGAAGATGCCGTGGAGGAACGGCAGCATGGCGACCAGCGCCCAGGTGCCAAAACGCGAAGCTTTCATGCGCCGAGATTACGCGCGCGCGTGGGCCCGCCACAAGTGCGACGCGCAGTTCAATCGTCGTCGTGCAGGATGCGTTCGGCCGCGCCGTCCAAATCCTCGTACTGACCCGCGCGCAGCGACCACAAGAAAGCGCCGAGACCGAGAAGGCCGAGAAACAGCGCCGCCGGGATGAGGTAGAGGATAAGGCTCATCCGCGCCTCAAGGACAGCGCGACGAGGGTGACCAGAAGCGAGGAGCTGGACATGGCGATCGCGGCCAGGAGCGGCGTCATCGCGCCCGCGATGGCGAGCGGCACGAACAGCACGTTATAGCCGATCGAGAGCGTGAAATTGAGGCGCACCCGCCGTTCCGCCCGACGCGCGACCGCGATCAGGGTCGCGACCGCGTCCAGCGAGGCGCCCTGAAACACCGCGTCCGCCGCGGTCTGGCTAATATCCGCGGCGGCGGCCGGCGAGAGCGAGACATGGGCGGCGGCCAAGGCGGGAGCGTCGTTCAGTCCGTCGCCGACCATGAGCACGCGCTTCCCGCTGCCCGCCAGCGCGGCAAGATGCGCGCATTTTCCGGCGGGCGAGACGGAGCCGCGCCACGTCGCGATGCCCGCGGCGCGCGCGGCGCGCGCGACGGCGGCCGGGCGGTCGCCCGAAAGCAACTCGACCGCGATCCCCCGCGCGGCCA
>CAMAPP010000182.1 GCA_945860095.1 Rhizobium sp. Q54
CCACGGTCGCAAGGCGCCCCGCGGTAAGCGCGCCAAGGCCGCCGAGATCGCGCCCGGGCACGAATTCGACGATGTCGAAGCCCGCGATGGGGCCCTTGGCGGCAACGCCCGCGATCAAATCCATGACCTGGGTATAGCCGAGCCCGCCCGGCGCGGGCGCCATCACGGCGGGCATGGTCGTGGGATCGACGCCGTCGCAATCGAGCGTGACGATGCAAGCCATGCCGTCCGGCACGTGGCGGAGCGCGGCGCCGATGCCCTCGCGATGCACCTCGTGCGCGGTCACGAGCACCGAGCCGAAGGCGCGCGCGTCCGCGACCTCCCAGGCGCGCGCGCTGCCGTAGCCGCGCATGCCGACCTGCACCATGCGCGCGACGTGCGCCATTTCGCTCGCGCGCCGCATGGTCGAGGAAAACCCGAATCGCTCCCCCAGGCGTTCCTTGCGCCAGTCGATATGGGCATCGACCTGGACGATGCAGATCGGCCCGCGGCCGGCGAAGCCCTCGATGAAGGGTATGGGCACCGAATCGTCGCCGCCGATCATGATCGGAACGGCGCCGCGCGCGAGGATCGCCGCGGTTGCCTCGCGGATCATGGCGCGATTGGCCTCGCCGTCGCCGTTCGCGACCGTCGCGAGATCGCCCGCATCGAACGCCGGCGGCGTGCCGGTCTCGACCAAAGCCCCGCCCAAATCGAAATCGTAATGATCGAGCCATTGCGAGAAATGCGAAACGCCCGCGCGAATGGCCTCGGGCGCGGTTTCGAACGGCCGGTTGTCCACGCCCGCATAGGGCGTGCCGTGCGGCGCGCCGAACACCACGGCATCGGCCTTTGCCGGCAAGCCTGCCGAAATGGGCAAGCCGCGAAAGCCCTGCTTTGCGGGATTGAAGTGGAGATTCATGGGTTCCTCCCGAGCCAAGCGTGACGGAAAAAGAGGCGCGGCTTGTCAGACCGCCGGCGCGCTCCAAGGTAGGCCACGCTTGGCCATTTCGTCCTCGAGAAAACGCTTGAGCGGCGGCGGAAAGGGCTTCGAGCGCGCCGCCTGGTAATCGACATAGGCGCTGACCGTGCTCATCAGCGCGCAGCAACCACCTTTTTTATCGAACAGGCCTTGTCGCGCGATTACGGATTTCTCGCCGACCCGCATCACGCGGCTGCCGATCTTGACCGTGCCGGGATGGAACACCTGGCCGATATAATCGACGACCGTGCGCACCTGCATGACGCCCTCGTCCTCGGGAAAGGGATAGAGCCCGAGCTTCCCCCAGAATTCCACGCGCGCGGATTCGAACAGGCCCATGATCGCCACGTGATTGGCGTGGCGAAAGATATCCTGGTCGGCGAAGCGCACCACGTGCTCTTCCCAATAGGGATAGGACGCGGGATCGCGCGGGTCGGGGGATTCGAATTCCTCGCGCGCCATGCGCGAATCAAAGCGCCAAGAGCCGCGCCCGAACCTCGGGCGCCCAGGGCACGGGCTTGTTCGTCTTGTTCTCGACCTGGACATTGACCGATTCCGAGGTCGCGCAGACCTCGCCCGCCTCGTTCAGCAGAAGCTGGCCGTAGCGCACCGAGGAATTGCCGAGACGCAGAAAGCGCGTGCCGATGCGCGTGCGGCCGGGATATTCGATGGCGCGCGCGATATCGACCTGGAAATGGACCATGACTAGGCCCATCTCGGGGCCGATGATCGGATAATCGACCCAACGCCAGAACTCGATGCGCGCGCCTTGGAACAGGGTCACGTACACGGCCTGGTCGACGTGCCAAACCAGGTCCATGTCGCCGAAGCGCAGCACATCCTCGTGCCAATGCTTGTAGGTCGATTTGTCGGTCAATTCGGTGTTCATTTTTCCAGGCACCTTCAAATCGCGGGCATCGCACCCTCGAGGACCTTGCGCAGATCGTCGGGGATGGGGGTGGAGCGGCCCTCGGCGTAGTTGGCGTGCGCGCTCACCGTTTCGGCCAGCGCGCAGCACTCGCCCTTGCCGTTGAACAGGGCCTGGCGGAGCGAGACGGAGGCACGACCCACGCGCTTGATGCGCGAGCCGATGCGCACGGTGTCCGGGTAGTGCATCTGGCGGAGATAATCGACCGCCACGCGCACGAGCATGAGCCCCTCGGTGCGCGGCCAGGGGAACAGCCCGACATCGCGCCAGAACGAAATGCGCCCCGTCTCGAACAATGTGGCGAACACCACGTTGTTGATGTGCCGCATGATGTCCTGATCCGCAAAGCGCAGCGGATGGGCATCGATGAACCGGTAGCCGGCGAGGTCGCGCGGATCGGGAGATTCGAGTTCTTCGCGTGCCATGTTATTCGCGTGCCATGTCCGATTGTGCCATGTCCGATGGTGCCGTGCTCTGTTTGCGCCGCGATAAGCTGCGCGGGTTGCGGGCGTGGGCGGCGGGTCCGGGCCGGGGAACGGCCGGGCATGCCAGGCCGGGATGGAACACCCCGTCGCGCGCGCGTGCGAGTTCTGCTAATGAAGTCGCCAGGATACGTCAATGCCGCAAGGCCGCGAAGCGGCCTTGCGGGGCCGATAGGGGAGAACCGAATGTCGAAGCTCAGAACCGCCTGGAAGGGCGTATTTCCCGCCTGCGTCACGCCCTTCACGAAGGGCGGCGCGCCGGATACGGCGACGACCCGCGCGATGATCGATATGTTCATCGCCGAAGGCGCCTCGGGCCTCATCGTCGCGGGCTCGACCGGCGAATGGTTCTCGCTGTCGAACGCCGAGCGCACGGATCTGTTCGCCCTCGCCGTGGAGCACACGGCCAAGCGCGTGCCCGTCATCGGCGGCACCTCGGCGATCGCGACCGACGACGCGGTAGCCCTGACGCGCGCGGCGAAGAAGCTCGGCATGGACGGCGTCATGGTCCTGCCCCCGCCCTACGCCCTGCCGAGCCGGCGCGAGGTCATCAACCACTTCGCCGAAATCGGCGCCGTCGGCCTGCCGATCATGATCTACAACAACCCGCCGCGCACCAGCATCAATATCGACGCCGCCCTCGCCCGGGACTTGGCGAAGATCGACACCGTGGTCGCGCTCAAGGATTCCACTCGCGATCTCTATCAGATGAGCGAGACGATCCACGCGCTCGGAGGCGAGATCGCCATGTTCGCGGGCCTCGAGCCCTACATCATGGCCAATGTGCATCGCGGCGCGGTCGGCACCGTGTCGATGATGGGCAATGTGTGCATGCCCGACATGGTCGAATACTTCGATCATTGCGCCTCCGGCCGCTGGGAGGAGGCCAAGGCGAGCCAAAACGTCGTCGATCGGCTGTATCATTTGCTCGCGAACCTGTGCGCGCCCAATTACGTCTTCGTCAAGGAAGCCATGGCGCTTCTGGGGCGGCCGGGGGGCGGCACGCTGCGCAAGCCCTATCTGCCCATCGAGGACGCG
>CAMAPP010000183.1 GCA_945860095.1 Rhizobium sp. Q54
GCTGGACCATGCAGACGCCGGCGTCGAGCCAGATCTGGTGTGTGGGCCACCACCACTCCGCCGGGTCGTCCATGCCGATCATGTCCGTACAGAAGAGCGTCATGCCGCGATCGACGAGCCATTGTGCGGTCGTCGTCGGCACGTGGGGACGGCGCGTCGCGAATCCGGGCTCGCCCCAAACCTTGTCGGTTCCCGTCCAGCAGAACGTGGCCTTGCCCGGTCCGATGCGCTGACCCGTTTTCCGTTCGGCCTCCTCGAAATCGGCGATCGAGATCGCCTCGCCCTCGCGCTTGTGCGTGAAGTCCATGAAATGGCCCGGCACGACGAGCGATTCGAGGGGCACCTGATCGAGCGCGAGCCCGTTCTTATTGCCGTGGCGGGGCACGTCGAGATGCGTGCCGCAGTGTTCGGGCATGAGCATCATGCGCGATTCGAGGCCAAGCTTGCCGTGGCTGATGCGCCGGTTCTCGTCATGGGTCCGAATGGGCCAGAACGCGACGGGTGCATTGCCGATGTGGCGCATGCCGTTGAAGTACTCGTGCCCCAGGTCGACGATTTCCTTGAATGCCGGCGCCATGCCCGCCCTCCACGCTGGATTGCCGAAGCCCGGATTTGACCCCCGCGCCGCGGCGCGCGCAATCCCGGACAGGGTGGGCGAGGCGCCCCGATAGACGAACGATGGGGCCCCGCGCAACCCTTCGCCCCTCATCGGCATGAGACATGAGAAAAGACCAAGCTGATCGGCGCCCACTGAGCGATCCGAGTTGAATCTCGGCGCATTTTTGCCTTCTTCGCCATTTCCGGCTGAAGGTGGAGCGTGGCGGAACCGGAAACCGGCTATGGCGGGGTTGCTGCTTCCGGGGCGGTTCATTTTTGTTGGCGCCGGCCGGGTTAATCTGACGGGATTTCAATCTTCATCATGTATAAAGTTCCGCAAATCAGCTCAATCGCGCCGAGGAGACGATCATGAAGCTGTCCCAGTTTTCCACCCTGACCTTCGATTGCTACGGCACGCTGATCGATTGGGAAAAGGGTCTGGCGGCGGGGCTTCAGGTTTGGGCGCGCCGTCACGGACTTGCGCTGTCGGACGACGCGCTCATTTCGGAATACGGCCGCGTCGAGCACGAGGTCGAAACCGCCCAGCCGGGCCTCCTCTATTCCAAGGTTCTTGCCCAAACGCTGAAGCGCATGTCGGCCGCGCGCACGCTCGCCTGCGCGGACGGCGAGGCCGAGGCTTTCGGGGATTCGATCAAGGACTGGCCCGCCTTCCCCGATAGCCGCGAGGCGCTCGCCTATCTCAAGAACTACTACAAGCTCGTGATCCTTTCGAACGTCGATCGCGCGTCCTTTGCGCATTCGAACGAAAAGCTCGGCCGCGTGTTCGACGCCGTCGTGACGGCCGAGGACGTGGGTTCCTACAAGCCCGATCCGCGCAATTTCGAGGCCGTTATCGCCGCCGTGGCCACGCTCGGCGTGCCGAAGGACAAAATCCTGCACACCGCCCAAAGCCTGTTCCACGACATCGTGCCGGGCCGCAAGGCGGGCCTCGTCACGTGCTGGATCAATCGGCGCGCGGGGCTCAAGGGCAAGGGCGCGACCCCCAATCCCGAGGGCGAAACCCCGCGGCCGGATTTCGAATTCCCGACCATGGCCGCCCTCGTCGAGGCCCATCGCCAGGGCCGCTAGGCCCGATCTTAAAACGGGACCGCTAGGCCCGCCGGTCCGGCTTGTTGGCCCCGTGAAGGCGGCGGATCGCCTTGTTCCCGCGCGCCCTCGCACACCTTATATTGGGACCGAATGGTCCCCCAATATTGGGATCGAACGGTCCCCCATCGCCACCGCGAAACCCACGGGAGAGCCCCATGCTGAAGCTCGATGACGCCAAATTGCTGCGCCAGAAATGCTATATCGACGGCGCGTGGGTGGACGCCGATGGCGGCGCCACGATCAAGGTGACCAACCCCGTCGATACGGGCGTCATCGGCACGATCCCCAAGCTCGGCGCCACCGAAACAAGGCGCGCGATCGAGGCCGCGAACAAGGCCTATCCCGCCTGGCGCGCCAAGACCGCGAAGGACCGCGCGGCGATCCTGCGCAAATGGTTCGAGCTCATGATCCAGCACAAGGAAGATCTCGCGCGCATCATGACCGCCGAACAAGGCAAGCCCCTGTCCGAATCGCGCGGCGAGGTCATCTATGGCGCCTCGTTCATCGAGTGGTTCGCCGAGGAAGGCAAGCGCATCTACGGCGACATCATCCCCCACACCATGCCCGACCGGCGCATCGTGGTGACGAAGGAACCGGTGGGCGTCGTGGGCGCGATCACGCCGTGGAACTTCCCGAACGCCATGATCACCAGGAAATGCGGCCCGGCCTTGGCCGCCGGCTGCACCGTCGTGTGCAAGCCCGCGACCGAGACGCCGTATTCGGCGCTGGCCCTGGCCGAACTCGCCGAGCGCGCCGGCATCCCCAAGGGCGTGTTCAACGTCGTTACGGGCAGCGCGCGCGAAATCGGCGGCGAGCTGACCTCCAACCCCATCGTGCGCAAGATCACCTTCACCGGCTCGACCGAGATCGGAAAATTGCTGATCGAGCAATGCGCGGCGACGGTCAAGAAGATGTCGATGGAGCTGGGCGGGCACGCGCCGTTCATCGTCTTCGACGACGCCGATCTCGACGCCGCCGTCGAGGGCGCGATGCTCTCGAAGTTCCGCAATATGGGCCAGACCTGCGTCTGCGCGAACCGCATCTTCGCCCAGGACGCCGTGTACGACGAGTTCGTCTCGCGCTTGTCGCAAGCCGTCTCGGGCTTGAAGGTCGGCGACGGCATGGCGGACGGCGTGACCCAGGGCCCGCTCATCAACCCCGCGGCGGTCCTCAAGGTCGAGGAACACGTCGCCGACGCGACGGCCAAGGGCGCACGCATCGTCGTGGGCGGCAAGCGTCATGCGCTTGGCGGCTCGTTCTTCCAGCCGACCGTGCTCGCCGACGTAAAGGCCGGCATGAAGATCATGCGCGAGGAAACCTTCGGCCCGGTCGCGCCGATCATCCGCTTCCAGACCGAGGATGAAGTCGTGCGCATGGCCAACGACACCGAATTCGGCCTGGCGTCGTATTTTTATACCCGCGATATCGGCCGAGCCTGGCGCGTCTCGGAGGCGCTCGAATACGGTATCGTGGGGATGAATGTCGGCATCATCTCGACCGAGGTGGCACCCTTCGGCGGCATGAAGGAATCCGGCCTTGGCCGCGAGGGCTCGAAGTACGGCATCGACGACTTCCTCGAGGTGAAATACATCTGCATGGGCGGCGTCGGCAAGTAGCCGGCGCGCAAGGCCGGTTGGGTAATTTGCGCATGGCAACGCACGATTACGATTTGGT
>CAMAPP010000184.1 GCA_945860095.1 Rhizobium sp. Q54
GGTTCGACCGATCTCGATATCGAGCGCCATCTCGGGCCGTTGGCGGAGGATTTCGCGTCTTTCGGCCTCGAAGACGCGGTGTTCCACGATCCGCACGTGCTGCGCCAGGGCATGAACTGGAAGCTCATGGTTGATACCTTTCTCGAGGATTATCACTTCCGCTTCGTCCACGGCCGCAGCGTCTATCGCTACTATCTCGACGATGCCGCGATTTACGAGCGTTTCGGTCCGCACATCCGCTACGTCATCCCCAAGCGCACGATCCTCGATCTCAAGGGCACGGACCGGGCCAGCTGGAAGTTGCGCGATCATGCGAACATCCTCTATCTGCTGTTCCCCAATACAGTGATGGTGTTCGTCGCCGACCACGCGGCGATTTTTGCCATGTTCCCGGACGGTCCGGAACGCGCGACGATGGAGCTCACGTTCTGCGTGCCGCAGACGCCCAGCACCGAAAAGGCCCAGACCTATTGGAACAAGAACACGGACCTTATTAGGGCGGCGCTGGCGGAGGATTTTCGGGTGGCCGAGGGTGTGCAGGGCAATATCGCCTCGGGCGCCAATGCGGAATTCGTCTTTGGTCGCTACGAGAAGGGCCTGCAATTCTTCCACCAGGCGATCGACGAAGCGCTGGGAAGGCGACAGGGCTAGGGGCTTTACGCCGCCGGCCCCGGGCCCGATCATGGCGGGGCATTGGGGAGGTTCCCATGAGGGTCGAGGACGTGTTGTCCCACGCGCCGCGCGTGCTGTCGCAGGCTCAGCGCGAGGCGTATTTCGCCGATGGTTATCTTTTGCTCGAAGGCTTGATAAGCGCCGAGACGGTCGCCCGGCTGAACCAAGTCACTGCGGAATTCGTCGAGAAAAGCCGGACTTGGAGCAAATCGGACGCGTTGTTCGATTTGGCGCCCACGCACACGGCTCGGCGCCCGCGCGTGCGCCGCCTCAAGGAGCCGGACGAAATCCATCCCGAATACTGGGCCTTCGCCACGGGCGCGATCGCGGACGTGGCCGCCGATCTCGTCGGCCCCGATGTCGCCTTTCACCACTCCAAGCTCAATTTCAAATGGCATGACGGCGGCGACGAGGTGCGCTGGCACCAGGACATCCAGTTTTACCCGCACACCAATTACAGTCCGCTGACCATCGGGCTATACTTGACCGACACGCGCGAGGCGGACGGGGCGCTGGCGGTACTGCCGGGCAGCCATCGGGGGAAGCTTTACGATCTCTACCGCGCGGATGGAAACTGGCGGGGCTCGCTCGGCGATTCGGACGCTTCGTCTCTCGATGTGGCGCGCAAGGTCGTGCTCGAGGGCAAGGCGGGCGCGCTGACGGTACACAATTGCCGGACCGTTCACGGCTCGCCGCCGAGCAAGCACGACCGTGGCCGGCCCTTGCTGCTCAATGCCTATAACGCGGCCGACGCATTTCCGTTCACGCCGCACCCAAAGCCGTCGGTTCATGCGCGCGAGATCGTGCGCGGCAAGGCGGCGCGCATGGCCCATCTCGAAGGCGGGCAGTGCCCCGTGCCGCCGGATTGGTCGAAGGGCTATACCTCGATTTTCGCGGCCCAGGCGGGCGAGGGCGGCTACAACTAGAGCGCGGGCAAGACCTTGCCCGCGCGCACCGCCTTCCAGCCCGCCATGAGCGCGTCGCGGAACGCAGGCGCGGCGACGGCGATCAGGGCTTCCGCGCGCTCGTCCGCGGTTTTATCGCGCAAGACCGCGACCCCGTGCTCGGTCGCGACGTAATCGGCTTCGGCGCGCGGCACGCAAGCGGGCGTGCCTTGGGCGAGGGCCGGAACGATGCGCGAAATCTTGCCGCCCGCCGCCGTGGCCACGAGCGCGAGGATGGAGCGGCCATGGGGCGCGCGGCGCGCGGCGCGCACGAAATCGAGCAAGCCGCCCGTGCCGCTGATAAAGCGCCCGCCGGCGATTTCGGCATTGGCTTGGCCGAACAAATCGATCTCGATCACGGAATTGACGGCCACGAAGCGGTCGAGGCGGTCGATGATCGCCGGATCGTGGGTGTAGGACACGGGACGAAGATCGACCGGCAAACCCGCGCCCAGCGCGTCGTACAACCGCTTCGATCCGACCGCCACGCCGCTGACGATCCGGCCGCGATCGACATTCTTGGCCGCGCCCGTGACGACGCCCGCTTGGTATAGGTCGAGAATCGAATCGCTCATGAGCCCGGTGTGGATGCCGAGATCGCGCTTGCCCGACAACGCTGCCATGACGGCGGACGGCGTGGCGCCCACGCCCATTTCGAGGGTATCGCCGTCCTCGATCAATTCTGCGACATGAAGGCCGAGCGCGAGATTGGCGGCATTGAGCGCAGGAGGCGCTATTTCAAGTAGCTTCGCCTCCGCCTCGAAGACATGATCGAAGCGCGAGAGCGCGACCGAAGGCGCGCCGGGTGTACGGGGAATCGCCGGATTGATCGCGGCTATCGCGAGGCCCGCGCGATCGAGAACAAAGGGCACCATGTCGCCCGAGACGCCGAAGGAACACTGCCCGCGCCCATCGGGCGGACTCACGGCCACGATGGCCAGGTCGAAACGCGCGCGGCGGGTGAGAAAGATAAAGGCGTCGTGGATGTGGTTCGGCATGATCGTCGCCCGGCCCGCGACGATGGCGCGCTCGAGGTCGCGCGTGGCGAAGAACGCCACTTGCCGCGCCTCGGGGCCGAGGCTTGAAAAATCGGTGCGGTTGAGGCCCGGGACGTTGAACTGGAAGAACGTCACTCCCCGGCACGAATCGGGCGCCTGGGCGAGGGCAACGGAAAATTCGCAGGGCTCGGACGCTCCGCCCTGGACATAGACGCGCATGCCCGGCCGGAGCAGGGCGGCAATAGCGGCGGCAGAGACGCGCCCGGTCATGCGCGATGCCTCGAATAAGGCTCGCGCGTCACCGCGGGCGGTCGCCGGCGAGCGTCACGCGATGCATGACGCGGCGCTGGCCGTGGTAGTCGTTAATGGGGTTGTGGAGTGCGCAACGATTGTCCCACATGGCGATCGAGCCCGCGCGCCAGCGAAAGCGGCAGGTGAATTCGGGGCGGACTTGATGGCGGTGAAGAAAAGCGAGCAAAGGCGCGCTTTCTTCGACCGTCATGTCTATGAAGCGCAGCGCGTGCGCGACGTTGACGAACAGCGATTTTCGTCCCGTTTCGGGATGGGTGCGCACGACTGGGTGCTCGGCCTGATATGACTTTTTCGCAAACTCCGCACCGCCGTCCTTGATGCGATCCTCGCGCGTGCGCGAGACATCGGCCTTGGCCGAGCAGCTGATCCATTTCATGTCGGCGAGCGCGCGGCGCAGGCCCTCCGATA